>JANLYD010000120.1:0-1905 GCA_031365465.1 Hyphomicrobiaceae bacterium | reverse complement strand
TTGTTTTGCTTCGTCAACAAGCGGAAGACCCAGATCAAGGTTCTGTACTGGCAGCGCAGTGGGTTCTGTCTGTGGCTGAAGCGGCTCGAAGAGGAGCGCTTCAAGTGGCCGACGCATTTGCCCGCCGACGAGAGTGCGGTCGTGAGGCCTCCGGTCGTGACGCTCTCCGAGGCGCAGTTCCTGTGGCTGCTCGACGGGCTCGACTTGCGACACTTGAAGCCGCACCGCGCACTGGAATATCGCAGCGTCTTGTGAAGATCTTCGGGGCGTGACCAGCAATTCTCAATGTGACTGCCGGCGGGTGAGAACGGGGTGCGGCGGCGTGACTCATGGGCTCGAATCGGAGAGTTCGATTCAAGCGGTTCATGGTGCTCGAACCGCTGATACACGCCTTCAAGTGCCTGTGCGCAGGCTTTCCGGATCTGCGGAAGGGTGACAACACCGTTTATGACATGGCCGACATCGGACTTGCGGCATTCGCGACGTTCTTCATGCAGAGCCCGTCGTTTCTCGCCCAGCAGACGGCGTTGGCGCGTGGCCGTGGCACCTCGAACTGCCAGACGCTGTTCCAGATGGCGCGCATTCCGACCGACAATCACATCCGCGCGCTGCTCGATCCGGTGCCGCCCCAGCAGCTTTTTCCCATGTTCTCACACGCTCTCGCGGCGCTCGAAGCCGGTGGCGGGCTGACGCCGTTCCGGCAACTCGGCGGTCATGTTTTGATCGCGCTCGACGGCACCGAGTATTTCTGCTCGCAGAAACTGTCATGCCCCAACTGCTCGGAGCGCAAACGCAACAACGCCAAGACTGAGCATTTCCATCAGATGGTTTCAGCAGCCCTCGTCGCACCCGGACACAACTGCGCGCTGCCGCTGGAACCGGAGTTCATCACGCCCCAGGATGGCGCCGAAAAACAGGACTGCGAGGCCCGCGCCACGGCGCGCTGGCTGGCAGCCCACGGACCGCGATACGCACATTTGAAGCCAATCTACCTTGGCGATGATCTCGCCTCGCGCCAGCCGACGTGCGACGCCGTTCGTGCGATCGGGGCGCATTTTCTATTCACCGCCAAACCCGCCTCGCACAAGACGCTGTACGAATGGCTGGACGGCGCCGACGTGCCGGCATTCGAGCAGAAGATCAAGCAGGGCGCGCGTTTTGTGACCCATCGCTATCGCTGGCTCGAGGGCGTGCCGCTGCGCGACGGCAAGGATGCCATCGTCGTCAATTGGCTGGAGATCGAGATCGTCGATCCAGCAGGCAAGGTCACCTATCGCAATAGCTTCGTCACTGATCTGGCCGTCGACAAAAGCAACGTCGCCGAACTGGCCGCCTGCGGCCGGGCCCGGTGGAAAATCGAGAACGAGACGTTTAATACACTGAAGACCAAGGGCTACAATCTCGAACACAATTTCGGTCACGGACGCGAGAACCTGTCGGCACTGCTGGCGACGATGAACCTGATCGCTTTCGCCCTGCACACCGTCGCCGATCTCGTCGATGCGGCCTGGAAGGCGGCGAGGGCCGCGGTCGGCACGCGCAAACGCTTCTTCGAGGAACTGCGGGTCATCACCACGTATCTGGTGTTCCCGACGTGGTCGCTGCTCGTCGAGACAATGACTGCGGGCATCCCACCGCCCACCGTCCTCGGCGGCTGACGCCCATCAGCCGCACCCTAAGCGCGTTTGAAATGAAATGCCTGCCGATGAACCTGCCGGACTGGTCACATTGAGAATTGCTGCCCAAGGACGCACAGTTGGTTGTTTTTCACACGGCCGTGCTAGCGTATGTTTCGGCTCAATCCGAGCGCGATGCGTTTGCGGAATTGGTGCGTCGAACCGGGGCCGTATGGATCAGCAACGAGGCACCCTCGGTCTTCCCTGAAATTGCGAAGCGAGCGCCTTC
>JANLYD010000059.1:0-6503 GCA_031365465.1 Hyphomicrobiaceae bacterium | reverse complement strand
GCACGTTCGGCAATCGTGCGTACTGCGCGATCAACGAGGGTTTGGGTAAGGTGATGCGCTTCGGCGGCAACGATGCGGAAGTACTCGATCGCATCCGTTGGCTGACGTCATCGCTGGGTCCGGCGCTCGGCCGTGCGCTGCGGGAGATGGGCGGCATACCGTTGAAGCCGCTGATCGCGCGCGGGCTCGGCATGGGGGACGAGATGCACCAGCGCAATCTCGCGTGCTCGTCGCTGCTTCTCCGCTTGCTCGCGCCGTCGTTGGCGCGCACGGCAACGGATACGGCAGAGCTTGCAAAGAACCTCTCCTTCATCGCGGCCAACGATCAGTTCTTCCTCAATGTCGCGATGGCCATGGGCAAGGCGATGACCGATCCGGCTCGCGGCATCGAGGGCTCCAGCATCGTCACAGCCATGTGCCGCAACGGGACCGATTTCGGCATTCGCGTTTCGGGCACCGGTGACCAGTGGTTCACAGCGCCGGTCGAAATGCCGAAAGGGCTTTATTTCCCGGGCTATTCGGAAGCGGATGCCAACCCTGACATGGGCGACAGTGCCATCGTCGAAACCATCGGGCTCGGCGGCTTCGCGATGGGTGCGGCACCTGCGGTGGTGGGCTTCATCGGAGCGGGCAATGCGTCGGAAGCAGCCGTGTTCACGCGCGCCATGGGCGAGATCTGCATCAGCGAAAACCCGGAGTGGACGATACCGGCGATGGATTATCGCGGTGTGCCGACCGGCATCGACATCCGGTTGGTGGTCGAAACCGGCTTGATGCCGACGATCAATACGGGCGTGGCACACAAGAAGCCGGGCGTCGGACAAGTGGGCGCCGGCGTCGTAAAGGCACCGAAAGGGTGTTTCGAAAAGGCCTTGGTGGCGTTCGGCGAAACGATGGGCGTGCGTTAAGTCGTGGCTGTCGTCTGGTCAATGCTGCGCGCCTTGCCGTTCTGCGGGCTTGAGGCTAAAGCGAGCCATTGAATGCTCGCGTCACTCAGCTTGCCGGAATCGCTCACATGAACCTCGACAAACTCAAGACGACCAAAGCGCTCGATGTCACAAACAAGCGCGTCCTCGTGCGCTGCGATCTCAACGTGCCCGTGGCTGACGGCAAGGTTAGCGATGCAACCCGGCTCGAACGCGTGTTGCCGGGTTTGCGCGCACTTGCCGAGCGCGGTGCGAAGGTGATCGTGTTGTCGCACTTCGGCCGTCCCAAGGGTGTCGATGTCAGTCTGTCGCTGAAGCCGATCGCGGAGGCGATGGCTAAAAGTCTCGGCAAGCCGGTGGCGTTCGGCACCGACTGCATCGGTGCTGATGCAGAGGCCGTCGTATCGGCGATGAAGCCTGGCGATATCGCGCTGCTGGAAAATCTGCGCTTCCACAAGGGCGAGGAAAAGAACGACGGCGATTTTGCAAAACAGCTCGCCAAGCTCGGCGACGTCTATGTCAACGACGCGTTCTCGTGCGCGCATCGTGCGCATGCCTCGACCGAAGGCATCACGCATCTGTTGCCGTCGTATGCAGGGCCGCTGATGATGGAAGAAATCGGGGCGCTGCGGGCCGCACTCGACAAGCCCGAGCGGCCGACGGCGGCTGTCGTGGGTGGCGCCAAAGTGTCGACGAAAATCCCCGTGCTGATGCATCTGATGGACAAGGTCGACAAGCTGATTATCGGCGGCGGCATGGCGAATACGTTTTTGCAGGCGCAGGGGATCGCGGTCGGCAAGTCGCTGTCGGAGCCCGACTTTCACAAGACGGCGCGCGAGATCATGGCGGCGGCGCAATCGAAGGGCTGCGAGATCGTGCTGCCGGTCGACGGTGTGGTGGCGCGCGAGTTCAAGGCGGGTGCCGCTGCAAGCGTCGTCGACATCAAGGCGTGTCCGGCGGATGCGATGATACTCGATGTGGGACCGCGGTCGGTTCAGCATCTGATGCAGGTTCTAGCGGGATGCAAAACCCTGCTGTGGAATGGCCCGCTCGGCGCGTTCGAGATCGAACCGTTCGGTGCGGGTACGTTTGCGTTGGCGAAAGCTGCAGCCGACATGACGAAGGCGGGCAAGCTGGTGTCTGTGGCTGGCGGCGGCGATACGGTTGCGGCTTTGAATGCAGCCGATGCGACCGCGAGTTTCACCTATGTCTCAACGGCGGGCGGGGCGTTTCTCGAATGGCTCGAGGGTCGCGAACTTCCTGGTGTCGCCGCGCTGGCTCGTTAGCTCGAGCCTCGCCACGCCATCGTCACGCACCAGTCTCAGAAAGCCACCAATGTTCTTTCCCAAAGCCGTCGTGTTCGATCTCGACGGCACGCTCGTCGACAGCGCCGCCGATATCGCGCGCGCCATCAATGCCGGCTTTGAAGTGATGGGCACGCCGCCGTTCACCGCGCACGACGTGCATCGCCTCGTCGGCGAAGGGGCTGTCGTCGCGATCAATCGAGCGGCCGCTGCGGCGGGTGTGGCGTTGTCAGACGAGAAGCGCGCATTGGTGATGGAGCGCTTTTTTGCGAAGTACGCGGAGGTGTCGGCCGAGGGGAATGGTCTGTATCCCGGCGCGCGTGAGTTGCTGACAGCGTTGCGCGCGCGTGGCGTCAAAACGGCGCTGTGCACCAACAAGGCCGAACCGGTGGCGAAGATCGCCGCAAAGGCACTCGGGATTTCCGATCTGCTCGACGTCATCGTCGGCGCGCGTGACGATCGTCCGCGCAAGCCGTTTCCCGATATGATTCACGCCTGCATCGACCCGGTCGGCGTCAGCGTGCGCGATGCGGTGATGATCGGCGACAGCAAGGCCGACCTCGGTGCCGCGCGGTCTGCGGGCGTGCCGATCATTCTCACGAGCTTCGGGTATTCGACGACGCCGATCGCGGACCTGCGGCCCGACGCCATCGTCGATCATCTGGACGAGGTGATGGCGGCGTTGACGAAGGTGATGACGAAAACGATTTAGAAGCGCCGCTTTCAGGCCGCCCGACGGCCGTGCGCCGCCAGGAAGGCAAAGCCTTCAGCAGTGACGGCGACGTAGGGCGTGTTCGCAGGGCCGGTCGTGCGAGTGAGCAGGCCGCGTTCGGTGGCATCTTCCCAAACGGTGAGGCGCGGGCATGACGTACGCCACGCGTCGATGACGTCGACGTAGGCGCGGGGTTCGCGGGCGCACCATTCCAAAAGATCGAGAATGAGCGGATCGAGCGACGATGTGGAAAACTGCATGATGTCGTCTCCATCTGTGGCCGCCTCGGCCGTTCAGTTTGCCTGCCTACATCCGGCTCGGCAACCACGTCGCCAGCGCGGGGAATGCGATCAAGATCAGCAGGCGTATGAAATCGGTGATGATGAAGGGGATCACGCCACGGAAAATGGTCGAGAACTTCACGTCGTCGACCACGCTTTTGATCACGAATACGATCATGCCGACCGGCGGGTGGATGAGGCCGAGTTCGACGGTCATCACGATGATGACACCGAACCAGATGGGATCGAAGCCGAGCGCCTTGATGACGGGAAATACGATCGGGACCGTCAGGATCACCATGGCCATGGCGTCCATTAGGCAGCCGAGGATCAGATACATCACCATGATCAGCGCCAGCACGCCGTAGGAGCCGAGGCCTAGTCCGACGAGGAACTCGGTCAGCTTCTGCGGCACCGGGGTGATGGTGAGGAAGTAGCCGAAAATGAGTGCGCCGATGAGCACGGTGAACACGGCTGCGGCCGTGCGTGTCGCCTGCAACAACGAGTGGCGAATTTCGACGCGGCCGAGCCGTCCGCGCGCCACGCCGATCAGAAACGCGCCGCCTGCGCCGACGCCGCCGGCTTCCGTCGGGGTGAAGAAACCGCCGTAGAGGCCGCCGATCACGAACACGAACAGCAGCAGAGGCGCCCACACATCCTTGATCGCCGTCGCGCGTTCGCTCCAGGTCGCCTTGATGCCGGAGGGTAGAAAATCCGGCCTGGAGTAGCCGATCAGCATGATCGTGATGAGATACATGGTGACCGCGAGCAGGCCCGGGACAATGCCGGCAATAAACAGCTTGCCGATGTCTTGTTCTGTGATGACGCCGTATACTGCCAGCACCGTCGACGGCGGAAACATGGCTCCCAACGTGCCGCCCGCCGCGATCACCCCGGTCGCGAAACTTTGCGGATAGTTGTGCCGTCGCATTTCCGGGTACGCGACGGTAGAGAAGGTGGCGGCGGTTGCCACCGATGATCCCGAGATTGCCGCGAAGCCTCCGCAGGCGAGAATGGTTGCGAAGCCCAATCCGCCACGCAAATGCCCCATCATCGCGTGCGCTGCGCGAAACAATTCGCGGCTCATGCCCGACGACGTCACGAACGCGCCCATCAGCAAGAACATCGGGATGACGCCGAACTGATAGTCGGTGACGGTGCGCATCGAGCTTTGCCCGATCAGCTTCAGCGCCGGCGTCCAACCGTTCAACACGCCGAAGCCGCACACGCCCACCAAGCCCATCGCCATGCCGACTGGCACACGCAACAGCATCAGCACGAACAGCGCCACGAATCCCAAAATAGCAACGCTGTCAGTGGTCATGGGAAATCCGGGGTCGATCCGTACTGCGTAAATTGACAGCGCAAGGCTTACTCGGCGACAGCATCGGCGTGATCCGCATCCATTTTCTCGGGATTGAAAATGAGCCGCCACGTCCGGATCGCGATGAGAATCACCGCGGAAACGTCGCCCAGCCAGGCGACGGCGAAAAACGGCCAGGTCGGAAGATGCAGGTCGAATGTCAGCACGTTGTCGAGGTAGGTCGTCCACACTTTGTCGAACAGCATCCGCGTCTGCACGCCGACGACCAACAGCAGCACCAGCGTCGCGAATACGTCGATGATCCGCCGCCAGCGTTTTCCTACCGCCGACCACAGCAGATCCACCGAGATGTGCGCGCCGCGATAGCTCGTTGCTGCGATCCCCCAGAAGATGAGAATACCCAGCAGCAGGCGGCCGAAATCATAGGCATCCGGAATTTGGATGCGACAGCACGCGCGGAGGAGCACCGAAATGAAAATGTCGGCCGCGACGATGCCGACAAAAATTGCGGCGATCAACTCGATCCCGTCGATGAATTTGTCCATCGCGTTTTTAGCGCCGGTTGCGGCTGCCGGAGTGGGTGGTTCAGACATTCGATGACCTTTGGGGCGAATGATGCGTGGGACCATCGCCGATCCCACCCCTACTATCGAGGCGTTCCGCTCACACCGCAACAGACCTGTGGCTCTGCGGTCACGACGTGGTTCGGATTTGTGACTGCCGTGGATGGCCGCGCAATTATCCGCTCATGCGATCGCGCCTACGACGGAAAGAGTTTGCTATCCAAGCCAGCGCACCCCTAACGTCATCGTCGGGGATCATGCAGCGGGGATACGAGTGGGTGGCGGGGGCAATTTTGCAGGCGACGGGCTGTCGCCTGTCCCGGCTGCCGGCATGCATCGAGCATCTCCCGCAGTTCAGGCGTCGGCGACGCTCCGTGATCGGCTCGCAAAAACGCCGTGGCTGAACGACTACGCGTTCGTCATTCAATCACAAGCCGACATCGAAGCCTTGCTGGACGCGCACTTCGAGGCCGAACATTCCGGCGTCAGCGTGCTTGCGGCACTTTTCGTGGCGGATTTCATTACCCCTGAGCGCTACACGTCAGCGTTAGCCCGCGCCTTGGGTGTGCCAGCCGCAGGTTACGACATCGACATCGATCTGCGGGACGCACCGCAGCGGGCGAGCGAGCAGAACGGCATGGTCTACGATGGCCGGCATCGTGGGATCGCCGTCCGCATCGTGTGCGCGACGGATGAGCCACCAGCCAAGGTCGCCGCTGCCGTCGCTGATGCACGGCGTGAGGGCCAAGCCGTCGTCTTGACCTCCGGCCGTTGCATTCGCGCGTCTCTCGAGCGAGCGAGCGCGGCCGACAATCTTCGCAATGCCACGACAGGTCTCAAGCGCCGCCGACCCGGATTTTCGGCGGGACGCGCGGGGCCGCAATGGCAGCCTCTGGCCCTCGCCGTTTGCATCGGGCTCGTCGTTGGCTCCGCAGTTGCCAACCTGCACGGTACGCTGGCCATTCTGACGGTGGTGCTCACTTTGCCCTTTCTCGGAGGCTTGCTCGTGCGCGTTGCCGCGCTCGCCGGCCTCCTGCGTGCGCCCGCGCGCATCAGCGGCCACAGGCCGTCCGATCGCGACCTGCCGGTGTATTCCGTGATGGTCGCGCTTTACGACGAAGCTGATGTCCTGCCGAGCCTCGTCGCAGCGCTCTGCCGCCTCGATTATCCCGCGACGAAACTCGATTGCCTGCTCGTCATCGAAGATTCCGATGCGGCCACAAAGTCGGCGCTGCTCGCAACAGACCTGCCCGCCTTCATGCGCGTCGTCGTCGTGCCGGACGGCGAACCGCGCACCAAACCACGCGCGCTCAACTACGCACTCGCGCTCGCCCGTGGCGACTACGTCGTGATCTACGATGCCGAAGACCGGCCCGAACCGGATCAACTCCGC
>JANLYD010000049.1:0-3125 GCA_031365465.1 Hyphomicrobiaceae bacterium | reverse complement strand
GATCAGTCGGCGCATCTGTTCTGGCAATGTCGCGCACCGCAGGCCCGCGCCTCGCAGCCGCAGGAGTGGCAGCGCCCGCGCGCGAAGCGCTGATCGCCGTAGCCGGAACGCTGGGGGTCGTCGTGCCGCCGTCGCTCGTCTTGATCCTGCTCGGTGACGCGCTGCTCACCGCTCATACCATCGCCACCAACGCCACCTCGCGCACCGGACGCATCGTCAACACTCAGGATCTGATGCGCGGCACACTCCCGGCAGCGGCCCTGTTCGTCGCCGGATTGTTCGTAGTCGCAGCCTTGATCGGACGCCGCGCCACGGCGACGGTGACCGCAGGTGACAGACCGAGCGCCGGCGATGTCGCAACCACCGCGACGACACTCGCCATCATCGTCGGTCTTCTCGGCGGTGTCGCGGCGGGTAAATTTTACGCCGTCGAAGCGGCAGCCACTGGCGCTGTAGCATTGCTGGGATGGGCTGCGGTGTCAGGCCGGCTGCGCAAGGGCATTTTCGGTCAGGTGGTGTCGGAAACGCTGGTGTCGACGGGCGTCCTCTTTGCCCCGCTGCTCGCCGCAACGACCTTCACGCTGGTGCTCCGCCTGCTCGGCACCGATAAGCTCGTCGACACCATCTTCGCGCAGTTGCCCGGTGGCCCGATGTTGGTTTTGTGCGTCGCGTTGGCCGCTTTGGCAGTCTCAGCCTTGGCGCTGGACGCCTTCGAAATCATCTTCGTGGTCGTACCGATCCTGGCACCCGCCGTGTTAATGCGCGTACCGGACGCGGTTTGGGTCGGTGTCTCATTTCTGCTGGTGCTGCAGACGAGTTTCCTGCTGCCACCGTTCGGCACCGCCTTGCTACTGGCGCATGCCAATTCGGACGGTACGACAAAACTACGCGCAACGATGACGGCGTTGCTGCCTTACGTGTTGCTGCAGGCGAGCGTTCTCGCGTTCGTGCTCGCCGTACCCAACGTTGTCCACCTTCTCGAACCGCCGCCCGCACCGGCTTCGGCGACGATTGCAGCCACGCCCGAAGCCGCTGAAAAACGGTTACGCGAAATGATGGGCGGACAAGGCCTGCCGGCACTCCCCGCGCCACCACCGCTCACACCCAGCATGAGGCGATAACGAGATGCTCAACCCGGCCCCGCTCCCTGCGTCGCCAGATACACCGCATACAGCGATTGGCTCGCGGCCATGAACAGACGGTTCCGTTTCGGTCCGCCGAAACACACGTTGCCGCAGATTTCAGGAATGCGAATGCGCCCGAGCAATTTGCCGTCCGGCGACCACACCGTCACGCCGCTGTAACCGACCGAGCGGCCGGCGTTGCTCGACACCCACAAATTTCCATTCACGTCGGCGCGCACGCCATCGGGACCGCACTTGACACCATCGACCATGAAATCGCTGAACACCTTGCGGTTCGTCGCCTTGTTGTCGGTGCCGACATCGAACACGTGCATGTCGCCTTTGCCACCGGCACCCTTGTCGCCTGGACCTTTGCCCGTCGACACCACATACAGCTTCTTGTAGTCGGGCGAAAAGCAAAGGCCGTTCGGATCTGGCACCTGATCTTCGGGCACTACCATATCGACGCGGCCGCTGGGATCGATGCGATAGCAGTTGGTTGGTAATTCGCGCTTGGCAGCACCGATTTCTGCTGCTTGCCCGAGCCTGTTCTTGATCAGGCCGTTGGGATTTGTGGGACCGCCGGCTGCATCCGGTGCGCCTTCGTACAGCTGTCCGCCGTAGGGCGGATCGGTGAACCAATAGCTGCCGTCGGGATGGGCGACGACGTCATTCGGCGAGTTGAGCCGTTTGCCGCCGAAGTTGTCCGCGAGGATCGTCACCGAGCCGTCGAGTTCGTATCGCACCACACGTCGCGTCAGATGTTCGCAAGACAGCTGCCTGCCCTGGAAGTCGAACGAGTTGCCGTTGGAATTGTTGGAGGGCGCGCGAAACACGCTGACCCGGCCATCGTCTTCGAGCCATCGCATTTGCCGGTTGTTGGGAATGTCGCTCCACACCAGATAGCGCCCTTGCGCATTCCACGCGGGGCCTTCCGACCAAAGCGCGCCCGTCCACAGCCGCTGGATCGGCGCATTCGGCTGCGCGAGGTCGTTGAAGCTCGGATCGACCGCGATCACGTCTGGGTCCCAGAAGTACGTGCTGGGCGCGCCGTTGGGTCCGAAATCGCGCGGCGGCTGTGTGATTGTGGTCGCTGGCGCTGCCGGCGTCGTCGCGGTCTGGGCGGTCGATTGTGCCAGCGCACCTTCGCTGCCCAGTGCAAGCGCTGCAGCACCTGCCCCCGCCGCCGTCAAAAGATGCCGGCGATTGAGACTACGATCAATGGAGCCAGTGGCGGCCGGTGTCAGAGCTGAACGCGCGCGATGGGTGATCTTTTGTCTGCGCATTGGACGTCTCCCAGAAGCAAACCGCTTGGTTTTGACTGCCCGCTGCCCAAATAGTGGGCTGGTCCGGAGGGAGCGTCAATCTGGCAGGGACACCAGGGCAGGCCTGCTAATTCGGCATACGTCGGACATATTCGAACGCTACCCCTACTCCGCCGCCTCGACGAACGTGCGGGCGAGTTCGAGATCGACGGACACCAATTGGCTGACGCCTTTTTCGGCCATCGTGACGCCGAATAGCCGGTGCATGCGTGCCATCGTCATCGGATGATGCGTGATGACGAGAAAGCGCGTCTCGGTTTCCGCAGCCATCCGCTCCATCATCAGACAGAAGCGATCGACGTTCGCATCGTCGAGCGGCGCGTCGACCTCGTCGAGCACGCAGATCGGTGACGGGTTGGTGAGAAAGACAGCAAATATAAGGGAAAGTGCGGTCAGCGTCTGCTCGCCGCCCGACAGCAGCGACAGCGTCGCCGGTTTCTTTCCAGGCGGCCGCGCGAAGATCTCAAGGCCGCCGTCAAGCGGATCGTCGGGGCTTTCGATCATCGCCAAACGCGCTTCGCCGCCGTTGAACAGGATGCCGAACAGCCGCTGGAAATGTCCGTTGACGACATGAAATGCCGCATCGAGTCGGCCCTTGGCTTCGCGATTGAGATCGGTGATGCCGCCCCGCAGTTTAGCGATCGCTTGTTCCACGTCGGCGCGTTCCCTGTCCATG
>JANLYD010000477.1:0-1676 GCA_031365465.1 Hyphomicrobiaceae bacterium | reverse complement strand
CGGGCGGCTGTTCATCGATCTGGCGACCGCGTTCGCCGGGCGCTTTTCGGGTGGACCTGCAAAAGTGTCGATCTTCGCGTCGGGCCTGTTCGGCATGATCTCGGGCTCGTCGATCGCCAACACGGTCACTGTGGGCTCGCTGACCATTCCGATGATGATCCGCATCGGCTATCCCAAGCACTTTGCAGCAGCCGTCGAGGCGACCGCTGCAACCGGTGGGCAGATTACGCCGCCGATCATGGGAGCTGCCGCCTTCCTGATGGTCGAGTACCTGGGGCTGCCCTATCAAACCATTATTCTGGCGGCCATCGTGCCGGCCTTCATGCATTTTTTCGGCGTGTTTTGTCAGGTCCATTTCGAAGCCAAGAAGCTGGGGATGCAGGGCTTGGCACCGGCTGATATTCCGGACTGGCGCGGCGTGCTGAAGCGCGACTGGCCAGCGGCGGCACCGCTGTTCGTGCTGTTGATGGTGCTGTTCTCCGACTTCACGCCCTATCTCGCGGCCTTCTGGGGCATAACGGCGTGCATCGTCGTCGGGCTCACCAATCGCAACCCATTCGTGGCTGTCGGACTAGTTGCAGCGCTGGCGGTCGCGATCAAACTCGGCATCGCCAACGAGTGGGCGGGCTTGTTGCCGATCATGGGCGCGTGCCTTGCGGTATGTGCCTGGTGGACCGTCAAGCATGACGTGGGTTACGCGCGGCTGATCGACATCGCTGATGCCTTCGTGCTGGGTGCCAAATACGCCATCAGCGTCGGCGCTGCAGCGGCCACCGTCGGCATCATCGTCGGCGTGGTGACGCTGACCGGCATCGGCTTCAAACTCTCTGACATCATCACGTCGGCTGCGGCGTTGATGGCGGGTGGCGTCGGCGCGTTGCTGCCGGTGTGGATGTTTGACGGCGTCGGGCTCACGCTGTTTTTCACGCTGGTGCTGACGGCAATCGTCTGCCTGCTGCTCGGCTGCGGCGTGCCGACCACGCCGACCTACATCATCATGGTGACGATTGCGCAGCCAGCATTGGCCAAGCTCGGGGTTGCCCCCATCGTGTCGCATTTCTTCGTGTTCTATTACGGCGTGTTGGCGGATATCACGCCGCCGGTCGCGTTGGCGGCGTATGCAGGCGCGAGTATGGCCGGGGCCGATCCATTCAAGACCGGCAATACGGCTTTCAGGTTGGCGATGGCGAAGGCGCTGGTGCCGTTCGTGTTCGTCTATTCACCTGTCATGCTGCTCGTCACCCAGGGCTTCACGTGGCCGGCCTTTTTTGAAACGACAGGCGGCTGCCTCGTCGGCATCGTGCTGTTGGCGGCGGCGCTGACCGGCTATGGATTAGCGTTCATGAAAACCTGGGAGCGGGCGCTGTTGTTCGTCGCCTCCGTGATGGTTATCAGCCCCAGCCGCAGCGCCACGATCATCGGTTTGGTGCTGGCCGCACCCGTCGTGCTCAACCAGATCGCCCTGTGGCGCGCCGGGAAAGAACAGGCAAAGCCGATGGTGGTGGGTGGGTGAGTGACTTGTAGGTGGGGTCTCGCGCAGCGCGATCCAACGATGGCCGGAGTGTGTAGTGTTGGGTCGCGCTAAAGGCTTGACCCAACCTACAAGCTCTTTGCCCGACGAATGCGGGTCGAAGTAACGCCATGATTTTTGGTTCGAAAATTCTGCTGCATACACC
>JANLYD010000476.1:0-4869 GCA_031365465.1 Hyphomicrobiaceae bacterium | reverse complement strand
GCTGAAGCGCAAATTCTGCACCGCGCACGGGATGACGAACCAAATGGCAAGGGCACCAGCCGTCGCCACTCTACGGTGCGCGACCAGCGCACCGCGATGGGCACCAGCGCCGAGCGGAAAAAGAGAGAAATCACTTCAAATCCGGCAGTTTGTAATCCGTGAATTTCGAGCGCAACTCGCGTTTTGAAACCTTGCCGGTCGGTCCGATGGGCAGGCTTTCGACGAAGATGACATCGTCGGGCAACTGCCATTTGGCGAGCTTGCTATCCAGCAGCTTGTCGATTTCGTCCTTGGTCGGATTGGCGCCTTGAGCCTTGACAGCCACCAGCACCGGCCGCTCCGTCCATTTCGGATGCGGAATGCCGATCACCGCACAGTTCGCCAGCCCCGGATGCGCCATCGCTGCGTTTTCAACATCGATCGAGGAGATCCACTCGCCGCCCGACTTCACCAGATCCTTCGTGCGGTCGACGATCGTCAACATGCCGTTGGGCGCGACCCGCGCAACGTCGCCGGTCGCGAACCAGCCCTCCTTGTCGAGCGCACGTGCCGTCGCGCCTTCGTTCTTGAAATAGCCGGACACGATCGCATTACCGCGCACGAACAACTCGCCCGTCGCGATATCGTCGTGCGGCAGGCGTTTGCCCTCCTCGTCGGCGAGCTTCAATTCGACGCCGTACACGCGCCGGCCAGCCTTCGCCTTGAGCTCGACACGATCCTTGAAATCGAGATTCTCTTCGTCCGGCAACAGATGCCCGACCGTGCCGAGCGGGCTCATTTCGGTCATGCCCCAGCCCTGGATAACCGTCACCCCATACTCCTTTTCGAAGATCTCGATCATCGGCTTGGGCGCAGCCGATCCGCCGATCAACACGTGCTTGAGGCCCACCGGCTTACGGCCGCGCGCCTTCATTTCAGCGAGCAGACCCATCCAAACCGTGGGCACGCCCCACGATCCGCTGGCGTGTTCCAGTTCCATCAATTCAAACAAGCTGGGACCATCGAGCTTGGGTCCCGGAAAAATCAGCGACGTGCCGGTAATGGCGGCCGAGTAGGGCAGCCCCCACGCATTGACGTGAAATAACGGCACGACCGGCAGGATCGACCGCCCCGCGCCGAACGCCATGTTGATCGACGACACCGAGTACAACGCATGCAGCACGCTTGAGCGATGCGAATACAGCGCACCTTTGGGATCGCCCGTGGTGCCCGACGTATAGCAGAGCGCGGCGGCGCTATCCTCGGCGAACTCCGGCCACACGATCTGATCTGACGCCGGCGCGACCAGCGTTTCGTAACACAGCAACCCCGGCGTCTGCGGCATGTGCGCCGCATCTGTCATGGCGACGTAATGCTTGATCGGCTTCCAATGCGCCTTCAGCTTGTCGACCAGCGGCAGGAACGTCGTATCGAAAAACAACGCCGTGTCCTCGGCATGATTGACGATGTAGATGAACTGCTCCGGCGACAGACGCGGATTGATCGTGTGACACACGGCCCCGATGCCCGAGATCGCATAATAGAGTTCGAAATGCCGATAGCCGTTCCAGGCCAGCGTCGCCACCCGGTCGCCGGGCTTGACGCCCATGGCGATCAGCGCATTAGCGAGCTTGGCGATCCGCTTGCGGCTCTCGCTGAAAGTGTACCGATGAATACCGCCTTCGACGGTCTGCGAAATCATCGGGATGTTACCGTAAACTTCACCGGCAAAATCGATGAGGCTCGAGATGAGCAGTGGGCGGTTCATCATCATGCCAGCGAGCATCGGCAGGTCTCCCTTGAGTGAACGAAGTCCGGCAGTTGTCGAAGCCCGCCGGTTGTGTTGATCGGTAATGTCATTTCGGCATGACGGGGGCCATGCCGTGTGCCTAAAGTGTAGCCGATAGCAGCCCGCCAGGCCAAGACAGCATCTGCTCAGCCGACAGACGGCATCGGAGGGGTCTTAACCGCTGGTTTGAAGCGCGGCTACGCCCATTAGGAGGAAAGACATGCCCGAGACGAACAAAAGCCCAGTCTCCACCGAGCGCCGCGACGCCATCGCCGTCATCCGCATCGACAACCCGCCGGTCAATCCGCTGGGTCTGGCCGTCCGCGAAGGCCTGGTCCGCGAATTCGCCACAGCCTCAGCAGATGCGGGCATTAAAGCTATCGTCTTGACTGGCACCGGCAAAGCGTTTTCCGCCGGCGCCGACATCACCGAATTCAGCACGGGCCGCCATGCACCCTTTTTATTCGACGTCATCAACACCGCGATCGAAGGCGCAACCAAACCCGTGGTGGCGGCGATCAACGGCTTGGCGCTCGGCGGCGGTTTTGAACTCGCACTCGGCTGCCATTACCGGGTCGCGTCCAGCGCCGTGAAACAACTCGGCCTGCCTGAAGTGAAGATCGGCATCATCCCCGGTGCCGGTGGCACACAGCGCCTGCCGCGCCTGATCGGCGTCGAAGCAGCCCTCGATATCATCGTCTCCGGCGCCCCCATCGATGCCGCCAAAGCGCTCGCCCTCGGCGCCGTCGACACGGTCGTCGAGGGCGACGTGGTCACGGCAGCCGTCGCGTTCGCCAATGACTTAATCGCGCGTGGCCAGGGTCCACGACGCACCTGTGATCGAGTAGTCGACGTCTCGGCATTGCCACCTGATCTGTTCGACAAAAAGCGCGCCTCACTCGCCCGTCACCCGAGCGGCCCCTTGGCGGCGCGCGCCTGCGTCGACGCCGTGGAGGCGTCCACCAAGCTGAGCTTCGCCGACGGCATGAAGCGCGAACGCGAACTGATCCAGGAATGCCTGCCCTCACCCTACGCGAAGGCGTTGCAATACGCGTTTTTTGCCGAACGTCAGGCCGGCTCCATTCCAGGGATCGGCTCGACCACCAAAATACGCGACGTCATAACCGTTGGCGTCCTCGGCGCCGGCACCATGGGCACCGGCATTTCGCTGGCCTTTCTGCAGGGAGGCTTTCCCGTCACCATCGTCGAGATGAAACAGGACGCGCTCGACAAAGGCATGGCCCGCATTCGCGAAACCATCGACAGCAACGTCAAGCGCGGCCGCATCACCCCGGAGCAGGGTGCAGCGATCGCAGCGAATGTCACGCCGTCCTTGGATATGGCCAGTTTCGCGACCGCCGACTTGGTTATCGAGGCCGTGTTCGAAAGCATGGCGATCAAGAAAGAGGTGTTCGGAAAGCTCGATCAGATCTGCAAACCGGGCGCCATCCTCGCCTCCAACACCTCGACCCTCGATGTCGACGAAATCGCCGCCGCCACCAAACGCCCTCAGGATGTGCTGGGATTGCACTTTTTCTCGCCCGCCAACATCATGCGGTTGCTCGAAATCGTGCGCGGCAAAGCCACCGCCGACGACGCGTTGGCCACCGCGATGTCGCTGTCGAAACGCATCGGCAAAGTCGGCGCGGTGTCCGGCGTCTGCTTCGGGTTCATCGGCAACCGCATGCTCGAAAACTACGGCGAAGAAGTGCAGGCGATGCTGCTCGAGGGCGCAACGCCTGCCGACGTCGACAAGGCGCTGGAGGGCTGGGGCTGGGCGATGGGTCCATTGGCAGTCATGGACTTGGTCGGCATCGACGTCGGCTGGCGCATCCGCAAGGAGCACAAATTCTCCGACGAACGCATGCGCTTGTACCGCGTCACCGACGCCATCGCCGATCAAGGCCGCTACGGTCAGAAAACCGGGGCGGGCTATTATAAATACGTCGATCGCAAACGCGTCGAAGATCCGGCCGTCACAGCCATGTTCCGTGCCGAGGCGGCAAAGCAGGGCATCGAGCCCCGCAACGGCATTCCCGCTGAAGAAATCGTCGAGCGCACGCTGCTGCGCCTGATCAACAGCGGCGCCGAAATCCTCGACGAAGGCATCGCCCTGCGCTCGAGCGACATCGATACCGTCTACATCAACGGCTACGGGTTCCAGGCGTGGCGCGGTGGCCCCATGTGGCAGGCCGATGCGATGGGCTTGGTTAAAGTCGCCGAACGCATCAAGTTCTACGAAAAGAAATACGGCGAACGCTGGCGCATCGCGCCGTTGATCGAAAAACTCGCCGCCTCCGACGGCACGTTCGCAGCACTCGACAAGGCGAAGGCAAAAGCCGCCGCGTAACGCCGAGACCTGATGGCCAAACGACACGACGCCCTCCGCATCGGCTGAAAGGCTGACGCGGAGGGCGTTAATACATATGTTGTTCGGCGTGCGTAGACGCGGCCTCCGGTCAGCCCCGGCGCGCTGCTTTGATTGCGGCGACGTCAATCTTATTCATGCTCATCATCGCAGTGAATGCGCGCTTGGCTTCGGCGCCGCCCGCGGCCATCGCGTCGGTCAACTCGCGAGGCGTGATCTGCCACGAGATGCCCCACTTGTCCCGGCACCACCCGCACATGCTTTCTTGACCGCCGTTACCGACGATGGCATTCCAATAGCGATCGGTCTCCTCCTGATCCTCCGTCGTGATCATGAAGGAGAAGGCCTCGCTATGCTTGAACATGGTCCCGCCATTGAGGCCGAAGCACTCGACCCCGGCAACGGTAAAATTCACGGTCAGCACGGCGCCTTCCTTACCACCGGGAAAATCGCCCGGTGCACGATGAACAGCCCCGACGCTGCTGTTTGGGAAGGTCTCGGCGTAAAACCGCGCTGCGGTTTCGGCGTCCTTTTCAAACCACAGACAGATCGTGTTTTTAGACATTGTTTATCCTTTCGTCGCTTCGGGTGATGATCCACTCATGACACTCAAAAGTCTTGCCGCCCAAGCTTGTTCCAACGGTGTCAGCATCAGACAAATCGAGGGTCACACGATCATCCCGTCGGCCGGCCGTGCTCGAAAAACGCTGGCCTGTAGGCGCGCATCGCCAGC
>JANLYD010000462.1:0-11845 GCA_031365465.1 Hyphomicrobiaceae bacterium | reverse complement strand
GGACAAGGCGAAAGCCGAAGCCGCCAAGCCGGCCCCAACCTGCAGCGACACCGAACGTCAAAAGGTCGCCGAGCAGATCAAGGCCTACCTCGAAGCTGCCCCCGCACCCGCCGCTGCTGCGAAGAAGTAAACGGCATAGTCTGTGGCGGCCTCATGCCGTACCTGCCTTGACGGCAGGGGGTTAATCCGCGATAAGCGCCACAGTTGAGGGCTCGGCCGACCGGCTGGGCCTTTTTCTATTCGCCACCGTGACATCGGACGCGCAGCGCTTTGGGCGCCTCGCGGGTGTCTGTCAGTCGCCTGTCCCTCGGACGGCGGCAGAGGAGGAGGCGAAACGTGCCGACGCATCCTGCTCGGCGCCCGCCCCGTGTATACTGAAAGACGGAGACACGCATGTCGAAACGCATCCGCGCCAAGCACAAGATCGACCGCCGCCTCGGCCAGAACATCTGGGGCCGTTCGAAAAGCCCGCTCAACAAGCGCGAATCGCGCCCCGGCCAGCACGGTGAACGCCGCGCCGGCAAGCTCAGCGACTACGGTCAGCAGCTGCGTGCCAAGCAGAAGCTGAAGGGCTATTACGGCAACATCGGCGAGCGCCAGTTCAATTCGATCTACAAGGAGGCCTCGCGCCTCAAAGGGTCTACCTCCGAGCAATTGATCGGTCTGCTCGAGCGCCGGCTCGATGCCGTCGTCTACCGTGCGAAGTTCGTGCCGACGGTTTTCGCAGCGCGCCAGATCGTCAGCCACGGCCACATCACCGTGAACGGCCGCAAGGTCAACGTCGCCTCCTTCCGGTGCCGCGTCGGTGACGTCATCGAGATGAAGGAAAAGTCGCGTCAGCTGACGACCGTTCTCGAAGCCATCAAGAGCTCCGAACGTGATGTGCCTGATTACATCGAAGTCGATCACAACAAGATGACGGCCAAGTTCACCCGCATCCCCGTTCTGTCCGACGTGCCGTTTCCGGTGACGATGGAGCCGAACTTGGTCGTCGAGTTCTACTCGCGCTGATCGCTTGCGACGTCTGTTTGTCTTGAAGGCAGCCCGCAATGGCTGCCTTTTTTCATTTTTGGCCACCTTCGGCAGCAGTTGCGTCAGGGCCGCTTGAAGGTCAGCGATGCCCACAAACTGGTCCACAGCGCGATAGTGGGGTCGGCAGCCCGCATCATGGTGACCCCACTGACTAAGACTTCGCCTGCAGGCACGCCCGTCAACTGAACGCGGCCATCATCATCTGTCCGCGCCTGCCGGGGCATGTTGGGATCGGCGCGGTTGAAGGCCTTGATCAGCACGTTTGCTACCGGCTTGCCGTCGAGTAGGGCCCGAATGGGCAGCACTGCCGACGCCGAAAGCGCATATGGGTCCGCTTCCAAAATCAACTCGAATGGCAATCCGACGGCGCGGTCTGTGCCGCTCGCATTTCCGACTTTTAGCAACGCTTTAGCGTAGCGAGCGTAAGTTTCCTTGATGCCGGTCGCCGGCAAATTCAGGTCGCGATGCTGCGTGGCAATGTGCTCGAGCCCTTCGATGCCGACGATCTCCGTGAAGCGCTCGAGCGTTTCATGAACGACGACGTCCGCTGCCCGCTGATAAACGACAATCGATAGTCCGGCATTGGGCACCTTCGGTTCGGCGGCGGGATCGTCACCTTCGACTGCTTTGATGGCTCGTTCGCCGCGCCCGTCCACGATCGCGAACCGTTGGGACATCTTGCGTTCGAACGGATAGCTGTCGCCAGCGAAATTGATGCCGGTGCGCTGAACGATGGGAACGGAGGCACCAACCTTGGGGGTGTAGTTAACTGGATCGAGCCAGAATTCATGTGCCGTAGACGGCAAGACTGCTGACGTCAGGAACAGCACGGCGAGCGCCGCTGTCAGCGACAATCCATTGCCAAAAATAAATCTCACGGCATTGTCTCCGATTGTCGGTCTCGCCCGTATATCATTCTGGCGTCCCTTTCAGATACGGGTTCAGCCGATGTAAGTTACATGACTGCGCCGCCTTTTTTGGGGATCGGATCCATGCCGCGGATCATACTTCACCTGGGTCTCACGATCATGATGATCGTGAGCCATGTTGGCTTGACGGCCGCGCATGAAATCCGACCGACGATCGTCACCGCGGATGTGTCTCAGCCCGGAAGATACAGCATCGTACTATCTGCCAATCTGGAGGCTTTACTCGCCGGCATTGGCCCGCAGCACAAAGACAGCAACGACGCTCCGGAAGCGGCGCAGTATAATCAACTCCGGGCGTTAACCGCCGAACAGTTGCGAGCGCGCTTCGAGGCATTTGCTCCGCAGTGGCTTTCGGCAATCAAGGTCGCGTTCGACGGACAATTGGCCGCCCCCAACCTTGCCGCAGTCGAGACGCCCAGCAGCGGGGATCCGGCTCTGGCCCGAATTTCGACGCTTCGGCTGCAAGGGGCTGCGCCACAGGGCGCTAAAGTGTTTCAGTGGACTTATCCGGCGCGGTTTGGCGACAGCGTGTTGCGGGTCAAGCGCAGTGGCTCAGACGAACTCGAAACCAGTTGGCTGAAGGATGGGACGACGAGTGCAGAGATCCCGCTGATCGCAGGTGCGGCGCGCAGCCGACTTGCGTTGTTTTTCGATTATGTGGCGCTCGGCTTCACCCACATCGTGCCGCTGGGTATCGACCATATTCTGTTCGTGTTGGGTTTGTTCTTATTGAGTACGAATTTGCGGCCGCTGCTGGTGCAGGTGACAGCGTTCACGATCGCGCATTCGATCACTTTGGCTCTGGGTCTCTACGGCTTGGTCGATGTCTCTCCTAAAATCGTCGAACCTTTGATTGCGCTGTCGATTGTGTTCGTCGCCGTCGAAAACCTGATGACATCGCGGTTGAGCTTCTGGCGGCCCTTCATCGTGTTTGGTTTCGGTCTGCTGCATGGCTTGGGGTTCGCAGGCGTGTTGCTCGAACTTGGATTGCCTCGTGAGCAGTTCGTGACCGGATTGATCGCCTTCAATATTGGCGTCGAGGGTGGGCAGTTGGCCGTCATTGCACTGGCCTATCTGACGACCGCGTACTGGTTTGCCGATAAGAGTTGGTACCGGCAACGGATCGTTTGGCCGGCCTCGGCGGCAATTGCACTGGTCGGCTTGTTCTGGACCGTTGAACGCATCTGGTTCGTCTGATCGTCACATCCGTGAGAGGACTATCCGCAACGTGCCTAACGATTTTGTGGAACATGACTGAAATTGTCTTGTCGTTTTCCAAAAGTCTGAAACTATCGCAAATGCTGTCCGTAACTGGACTGTTGCAGCGTTCGCGGCAACGATATGCGCCGGCGGTCGATCCATCGCGGCGTCAAACTGGAACGGATCTGGAGGAGTGAAGGCAATGCGCTTTGTGAAACTCGCGATGGCTACCGCATTTTTGGCAGCAACGACACTGACGGCGACATCGGTCGGCTCCATCGGTACCGCTGAAGCCAAGGCTCACGTGACGAAGGGCAAACCCGGCAAGTGCGGCATGCAGAAATATTACAGCAAGAAAGACAAAGGCTGCGTCATGAAATAACGCGGCTGGCGCGGGTTCGTGTGCGCACGCTGATTGAATTGTTTGGGCCGTGCCTCGTGTGCGGCCCTTTTTCGTGTCGAACGCTGTGGAGCACGAATTGCTTGCCACCTTCGAACTTGGAGCAATGACATGCGTTTCGGCAAGGGCACTGCAGGCTGTCTGGTTTTGTCCTTTATCAGTTACTGCGGAACAGTGCAGGCCGAGCCCCATCCACTCGATGCGTTGAGTGCGGCGGAAATTGCCCAGGCATCGACCCTCGCCAAGGCCGGTGTCGCCAGCGCCAAACTGCGCTTTCAAAACGTTACGCTTTCGGAACCCGAAAAGGCTGAAGTCCTGGCGTGGAAGCCGGGTGATGTGGTTCCGCGCCGGGCGAAGGCGATTGCGGTTGACGGCGCCCGAGTGTTTGAAATCGAAATAGATCTCACCGCAAAAACTCTGGCGTCGATCGTGCAGCGTAAAGGCGTGGAAGTCGCGCTCACCTTGGCTGAATCGAGCGATGCGGTGGAATCCGCGAAAACCGACGCGACCATGATCGCGGCACTCAAGAAACGCGGTTTCGAGGACCTTGAGCATATCGACTGTGCGCCCTTTGCCGCCGGTTATTTCGGAATCAAGGCGCACGAGGGCATGCGCCTGCTCAAGATCGGTTGCTTCGACGTCTCTCAGGCCACCAACAACATCTTTGGCTGGCCTATCGAACGGCTCTATGCGCTTGTCGACCTGCGTGAAATGCGGGTGATACAGGTCGTAGACCTCGGCGTGGTTCCGGTGTCACCCGCCAATATGAATTTTACCGAGCGCGATATCGGCACGCTTCGGCCCGCCGATAAGCCGACGCTGATCGCGCAGCCCGCCGGTGCCAATTTCACCGTCGAAAATGGAACGGTGCGCTGGGGCAACTGGCGCTTCCATGTACGGTTTGAAAGCCGGCAGGGCACGGTCATTTCGTTGGCCCGCTGGAATGACAGCGGACGTGAACGTTCCGTGCTGTATCAGGGCTACATGTCGGAAATGTTCGTACCTTATATGGATCCGGACTACGGCTGGTATTCGCGCACTTATTTCGACATGGGTGAGTACGGCATCGGGGCCTTGTCATCGCCGCTGACACCCGGCATCGATTGCCCGATTGGGGCAACGTTTCTCGCCGCTGTGGTGTCGGACGATGCCGGTGAGGCAACAGAGAAACCAAACGCACTGTGCCTGTTCGAGCGCAATGGCGGCGATCCCGCGTGGCGACATCACGAAGTCAACAATGGCAGTTTCGAGGGCCGGCCGGGCGTGGAATTGGTGGTGCGGATGGCGTCCCAAGTGGGCAACTACGATTACATCATCGATTGGGTGTTCAATCACAGTGCCGAGATCGATGCGCGGGTCGGCGCCACGGGCATCGTTGCGCTGAAAGGTGTTGCAGCAAAAACGATGCGCGATGCGACCGCGCTCGAGGATACCAAGCACGGGACATTGGTGGCCGCAAATCTCTCAGCGATCCATCATGATCATCATTTCAACTATCGGCTCGATCTCGACATCGATGGCACCGCGAATAGTTTCCAGAAAGATGTCTACCGTCAGACGTCGCTGCCGCAGTCCAGTCCAAGGCGGTCAATCTACCGGGTTCTTCCGGAAATCGTTGTCAAGGAAGGTATGCTGCGGCCCGCTGCTCGGTCTCACCGTCATGAGAGCGCCGACGTGACTAAGGTGCGGGTGATCAACGAAGCTCGAACCAACGCAGTCGGCAATGCCGTCGGCTACGAAATCGTGCATGGTAACCATGGCAGTGCTTTTCTGGATCCCGCCGACTGGCCGAGCAAGCGTGCAGCGTTTCTGGAAAGTGACCTGTGGGTGACGCCTTACGCGCGCGGTGAGCAGTTCGCGGCCGGCACTTACGTTTTCGCGTCGAAGTCGATCCAGGGACTGCCCCTATGGACGAGGCAGAAGCGATCGGTGCGCAATCAGGATCTTGTCGCCTGGGTCAACTTCGGCATGCAACACTTGACCAGATCCGAGGATATACCGGTCATGCCGACAGTGTGGCATGGGTTCAAACTCCGGCCATTCAACTTTTTCGACCGTAATCCATCGGTTGATTTGCGTACAGATTTTGTCAAATAGGCCGCTGGGGAGAAAACTGCAGCGATTGGGGGCTTGATGGATGCGGTCGTATTTTCTGCGGTGATCCTTGCGGCGGTGCTGCACGCGTCCTGGAACGCTGTCGTCAAAACCGCGTCAGACAAATATCTCAGCATGACTGCGGTGGTGCTCGGACATGCGCCGCTTGCAATGTGCCTCATCCCGTTCGTGCCCGCGCCTGAAATGGCCAGCATTCCGTATATGCTCGTCAGCGTTGCCCTGCACCAAGGCTATCAACTGTTTCTGCTGTGGTCGTACCGGGCGGGTGATCTCAGCCAGGTCTACCCGATCGCGCGTGGTACTGCGCCAATGGTCGTGACGGCCGTGTCTGTTCTGGTGCTAGGCGAACATCTGACCTTGGTGCAATTGACGGCGGTCGTGCTGATCGGCTCTGGCATCATGAGCCTTTTGGTGGTGCGCGGTCACGATGGCTTGCGTAATCCGAAGGCTGCTCAACTCGCGCTGACCACCAGCGGGTTCATCGCCGGTTACACCTTGTGCGACGGCCTCGGTGCGCGCGTCGCGGGATCGCCGGTGGGTTTTTATGCTTGGGAATCGATCTTGAATGCCCTGAGTTTCGCGGTGATTATATCGGTCATCAGACCGGGCGTGCTGCCGCGGGTGTGGCCGGAGGCGCGCATGACCCTGCTGGTCGGCGGCACCGCATCTTTCGTCGCCTATGCGATCGCCGTATGGGCGTTTACGCGTGCGCCGATCGCCTTGGTTGCTGCGTTGCGGGAAACCAGTATCGTTGTCGCGCTGCTGATCGGCGTCGTCGTGATGAAGGAGCGGTTGGATCTAACCAAGATGGTGTCGACCGTCATCACCACGGCAGGGGCAATCCTGTTGCGGGTCGCGAAGTAGCCGTGGCGCACCCCATGGTTTCGAACTGTTACGCGGCGTCACCGCGTAAGCGTCTCGTCTTTGCAGATCAGCCCACCCAACACGCAACCTTTCAAATTCAGAGCGTTCGGGGAGCGTAACGTCAGAAAACCCGAATAAGTCTGGCCATCTTCTGGATTGAACAGATCACCCTGCCACGTATTCTGGCTTTCTCTGACGGCGCCGGTGACGATGATTCTGCCGACAGAGTAGCGTCTCGCGGGATCCTTTTGGCCGACGATTTTGCCGCATAGCTTCGTGCCGCAGTCATAAAACGCAATCTTTGCCCCAGATACCGGCCGTGTCCAAATGCCGGTCGCATCTGCGGCTAGAGTGACGGTTGGTGACGAGGCGACGACTATCATCACGCCCGCCAGCTTTAATATCGTCCGCATAGGGATACCTTTTGGCTTTCGTTCGTCGATACCGAATCTGGGGAATCGAATTGAACGATACCGTGCGCCCTCGTCAAAGGTCGCGGACGATGAAAAGCCATTTTGGGTCGGCAACGTCGCTCAGGTGCCACTTAACGGAGGCACCCACGCGGCCCCCAAAACGCTGCCCGTGCCGCCTTGTTGGAGCAAAACTGCGCATGTCCCGGGCGTGCACCCTTCAAGCTTTGTGCGAGTGAGTTTCACAGAAGCAGTCTCGCCGCGCCAACTGCCGACTGAGACCAGCTCTCGCACCACGTTGTGATAGCTGATGCTGCGACCGCTGTTCTCGCCGCGTTTGACCGCCACCTCGATGCGCGGCGTGAACTTCACCAGCCACAGTGTTGCGGTCACTGGCGCGGATCGTGCTGCCGTCCATGCCGGGGCCTCGATCACCACGCCGTCGCCCTCAGGTGCAACTGCCAATGCGACACGCATGTCTTTCGCTTGCGAGCCGGTGGTCTTGATTTCGCCGTCGATGGCGGCGCGGTCGCTGCCGACCGCGTGCGTCATGCCGTTGACGATGGTTTGGGGCGTATAAACTTGGCCGTCACCGCGAGTCTGTGCGTAAGCGCGTTGTCGCTGAGTGAACTGCGGCGTCGCCAGCGTGTCTTTCCAACCGAGGCTGTCCCAAATGTCGACGTTGAACGACAACGCCAGCACCCCATCTTTGTCGGTGTACGTTTTCAAAAGCGCATCAGCTGGCGGGCACGACGAACAGCCCTGGCTCGTGAAAAGTTCAATGACGGTGCGGATCTGGCCCTGCTTGCCCTCGGCCGCCATTGCGGACGGACACCCGACGCTCAGCGCCAGGGCGAGGGTCGCCAGATAAGACTGGCACCTTGTGCCTCGCGGCTGCTCGCGCGAATTGGTAGACATAACGTCATTCCGATAACTGATTAAGTGTATGCCGATTTACGAACACTATCCGCTCATCCGGTTTCAAATGCCAGTCACGACTGGGTGAGCCGACCGCTTTCTCCGGCCCGCTAAGAGTGGATGCGCAGATTACCTTGGGCATCCACCTCGGCTGTCATATCGGGCTCTACGACCGTCGTCGCATCGAACTGTTCGATGATTGCTGGGCCGCGAATGCGGGCGCCGAGCGGCAACTTCTCGCGGCTGAAAATGGCGGCCGGGTGCCAGCTTGTGCCGACAAATAGAGGGCGGACGCCTGTTTGTGCCTCCGCCATACTGCTGCATCGGGCGTCCACTGGGAGAAGATAAGAGAGATCGACCGGAGGGCGTCGGCCGACCACCGACGTTGTCAGATTGACCAGCTGCGCCTTGATCTCGGGCATCGCAATCCCGAACCGGGCGAAATAGGCGGCTTCGAACAGCTGTTGCAACTCAACCGGATTGACCGCAGCGCTGGGCAGCGCCACGCGGACCAGATGGGTCTGGCCACGAAACTGCATCTCGGCGGCATGGCTCACGTCCGTCGCGATCGTTTCGGCGTGGCCAGCATTGGCGGCCCGCCCTTCGGCTGCATGCGCGCTCAAAACAGCGTTCAGTCGCTGCGCTGTCAGTGTCTCCAACGGCGCATTGATGGTCTGCACGTAGTCCTGCCTGAGGTCCGCCACCAGGCAACCCAAGGCATTGGTCAGACCCGGCCGCGCTGGGACGATGACTTCAGCCACCCCAAGTTCGCGCGCCAGTGCCGCTGCATGCAGGGGGCCCGCGCCGCCGAATGCGAACAACGCGAAGTCGCGGGGATCGTGACCACGGCTCAAGGACACCGAGCGGATTGCGCCGGCCATCAGCGTATTTCCGAGAGTGATGATGGCCGCTGCTGCTGCTTCGACGCCAATCCCGAGTGGGGCTGCGATGTCACGCTCGATGGCCACGCGCACAGCTTCGAGCGAGACGCGGGTGGCGACTGCGGTCAGCTTGTCGGCCGACAGCCGGCCAAGGACGAGATTGGCGTCTGTGATCGTCGGGCGTGTGCCGCCGCGTCCGAAGCAGATGGGGCCTGGGTTGGCGCCAGCACTCTCGGGGCCTACCGTCAGCATGCCCGCGGCGTTCAGAGATGCGATCGAGCCGCCGCCGGCGCCGACGGTGCGCACGTCGACCATGGGCACGTGAATGGGTAGTCCGTAGTCGATGGTCAATTCGGCCGATACCTCCGGGATGCCGCCGTGGATCAGCGCGACATCGGTCGATGTGCCGCCCATGTCGTAGGTGATCGCGTTGGCGAGCCCTGCGGCCCGCAGGGTCGCTGCTGCAGCCATGACGCCCGATGCCGGTCCGGACATCACGGTCTTGGCGGCGTCGGGGATGACATTGGCTGCCGCGACCGTACCGCCGTTGCCGTTCATAATCAGCAGGTCGCGGCGGTAACCCAGGTTCGTCAATTCCGCCATCAAACTCGACAGGTAGCGATCGAGAATGGGCTGTACCGCCGCGTTCACGCTGGCGGTCGTGCCCCGCTCGTACTCGCGGAATTCGGATAGGAGGGCCGAGCCGCACGTCACGTAAGAGTTCGGCCAAAGGTTACGCACGATCTCGGCTGCGCGGCGTTCGTGCGTGTTGTTCGCGTAGGAATGCAGAAAGTGGATCACAAGGCTTTCGCAGCCAGCCGCCGCGAGTTGGCGTGCTGCGTCAGCAACGGCCGCTTCATCCAACGGCGTGAGCACTTGGCCCTCAGCGGACATGCGCTCGAGAACCTCGCGGCGGTCCACTCGTGTGATGAGCGGTTCGAAAACGCCGGTCATGCCGTAGGCGCGCGGCCGCGTGCGGCGGCCGAGTTCAAGAGTGTCGCGAAAGCCAGCTGTGGTGATCAGTCCGACGCGGGCGATCTTCCGTTCGAGCACTGCGTTCGTCGTCGCCGTCGTGCCGTGGATGATGAGGTCGATGTCGCCCGCGCTCACGCCGACATCGGCAAGCGCTGCGAGTACACCGGCCGATTGATTGTTCGTCGTAGTCGGCACCTTGGCTGCGAGAAAGCGCACGCCAAAGCCATCCGTTTCACACAGCAATAAATCGGTGAACGTTCCGCCGATGTCGATGCCAGCAATTCGGCGTTTGGTGATCGCCATTCTGCCTCTTACGTCACCGTCTTTGTCGCCGCCCGCTTCCCGGCCTGCCATGTCAGCCTGCGTCTCTTGTTGTTGGCAAATGTCAGGGCGGCGGGGTTAATACGAACTCAACTTTCACAGTAAAACGGCGCCCGTTGCCGAGCGCCGTTGTGTTTCAAAGTTCCGCGCTGCCGTCAAACCTGCGGTTGCGGTGTGAGACCACCGAGATCCGGTTCTTCGCGCGGGCGTGGCTTGCCAGTGGCCGGCACGGCAGGTCCTGCTGGACCGCGATCCTCGTCGTCAGACTTGCGAATGATCTTACCGCCATTCATCACAGTCATGGTTTCTTCGCCGCTGAGTGTTTCGAACTCCATCAGCGCCTGCGTAATGGCTTCGAGCTTGTCGCGGTTGGGATAGATCAGTTCGCGCGCTTTGTTGTAGCCGTCGGTGACGATGCGGCGAACCTCGGCGTCGATCGTTTTCGCGGTTTCTTCGCTCATCATCTGCCGTTGCGACACGGAGTGCCCGAGGAAGACTTCCTGCTGGTTCTCGTTGTAGCGAAGCGGGCCGAGCACTTCGCTCATGCCCCATTCGGTGACCATGCTGCGTGCCAGGTTGGTCGCCTGCATGATGTCGTTGGAAGCGCCAGTGTTGAGATGGTCTTCGCCGTAAATCAGCTGCTCCGCCACCCGGCCACCGAACGTCATCGCGATGCGTGCTTCGGCCCAGTTCTTCGAATAGCTGAGCTTGTCGCGTTCAGGTAGGCTCATCGTCACACCAAGCGCGCGGCCACGCGGAATGATCGTCACCTTGTGCAACGGGTCATTCTGCGTCATCAGCACGTTGATGAGGGCATGGCCTGCTTCGTGGTAGGCGGTTGCCAGCTTCTCTTCCTCGGTCATGGCCATCGAGCGGCGTTCGGCGCCCATCATGACCTTGTCTTTGCTGTCTTCAAACTCCTGGTGCGTGACCAGCCGTTTGGATCGCCGCGCGGCCAACAGCGCCGCTTCGTTGACGAGGTTGGCGAGGTCGGCACCGGAAAATCCCGGTGTGCCGCGAGCGAGCACGCGCGCGTCGACGTCGGGTGCGAGCGGCACCTTGCGCATATGCACCTTGAGGATCTTCTCGCGCCCGCCGACATCCGGATTGGGGACGGTGATCTGGCGATCGAAGCGACCTGGACGCAGCAACGCGGGATCGAGCACGTCCGGCCGGTTGGTAGCGGCGATGATGATGACACCTTCGTTGGCCTCGAACCCGTCCA
Organism: Hyphomicrobiaceae bacterium; assembly: GCA_031365465.1. GTDB lineage: Bacteria > Pseudomonadota > Alphaproteobacteria > Rhizobiales > Hyphomicrobiaceae > JABFRJ01. Next base: position 575 of record JANLYD010000462.1, on the reverse strand, counting down.
TTTCTACGAGTAACTGGTTGAGCGTTTGCTCGCGTTCGTCATTGCCACCCCCGAGGCCGGCGCCGCGGTGGCGGCCGACGGCGTCGATTTCGTCAATGAAAATAATGCACGGCGCATTCTTCTTGGCCTGCTCGAACATGTCCCGGACGCGGCTAGCGCCGACGCCGACGAACATTTCGACGAAGTCCGAACCGGAAATGGTGAAGAACGGCACGTTGGCCTCGCCGGCAACCGCGCGGGCGATGAGCGTCTTACCCGTGCCCGGCGGGCCAACGAGCAATGCGCCGCGCGGAATACGGCCACCGAGCCGCTGAAATTTGCCGGGATCTCGCAGGAACTCGACGATTTCCTGCAGATCGACCTTGGCTTCGTCGCAACCGGCGACATCGGCGAAGGTGACCAGGTTCGACTTTTCATCGAGCAGGCGCGCTTTCGATTTACCCATCGAAAACATGCCGCCCTTGCCGCCGCCCTGCACCTGGTTCATGAGGAAGATCCAGAACCCGATGAAGATGAGAAACGGCAGGACGTAGGTGAGCAGCGACAGCCAGCCGTTGCTCTTGCGGCCCTGCGTG
>JANLYD010000451.1:0-59863 GCA_031365465.1 Hyphomicrobiaceae bacterium | reverse complement strand
CTCGGCAAGCACCCGCGCCTGATCGAGCCGGTCGAGCAACTGTTCGGCGAAAAGCTCTACATGCATCAGTACAAGATCAACGCGAAAGCCAAGTTCGACGGCGATGTCTGGCAGTGGCATCAGGACTACGGCACCTGGCTGCGTGACGACGGCATGCCCGAGCCGCGCGCCATGAACATCGCCGTGTTCCTCGACGAGGTGTTCACCTACAACGGTCCTCTGATGCTGATCCCCAAGAGCCAGCATCATGGCAACTTGCCGGCCGGCCACGACCTCGGCACCACCAGCTATCCCCTGTGGACGCTCGACAATTCCACGGTCGAAAAGCTGTGCGCCGAAGGCGGGATCGCGGTGCCTGTCGGCAAACCCGGTGGCGTACTCATGTTCCACGGCAATCTGGTGCACGGCTCATCCGGCAACATCACCCCTTACAGCCGCAAAATCGTCTACCTCACGCTCAACGCGGTTTCCAACCACATTCGCAAACCCACACGCGCGGAGTGGATCGCCCACCAGGACTTCACGCCCATCGAAGCCTGCGCAGACGATGCACTTCTGCATTATGCGCGCGCACATCGCCTACAGACCGCAGAGTAGCGATCAGGACACTGGCTCGAGAGACAGTGCATAGGGCGTACCTGCTTCCCTTTCGCCCTTGCGTGCCGACGCGTTTCCTGTGCAAGGTCGCCGCAATCTGCGAGCGGGGCCGGCACGGCCAGCGCGCGCGCACCCATGACCACACCAAGACAACGACCTGAACCCAAGACCACTAGATCTGAATCACGACAACTCTGCGAGAAAGCACTGCTGGGATCCGAATGGCGAAAGAAGAACTACTTGAATTTCCAGGCTTTGTTTCCGAACTGCTGCCCAACGCGACGTTCCGGGTCAAACTAGAGAACGGCCACGAAATCATCGCGCACACGGCGGGCAAGATGCGCAAGAACCGAATCCGTGTTCTTGCTGGCGACAAAGTTCTGGTCGAGATGACTCCTTATGACCTCACCAAAGGCCGCATTACTTACCGCTTTAAGTAGGATCGACAGCCCCCGGCGCGAGACTTTGCGCCGTGAAATGGCTCGTTCGCGCCCGCTTGCAGGCGCCAAGCCGCGCCCGAAATTGGTGCTGGCCAGCGCATCGCCGCGCCGAGTGACGCTGCTCGCGCAGGTTGGTATCGAACCTGACGCGCTACGCCCGTCCTCCATCGACGAGACGCCGGGTAAAGGCGAGATGCCGCGTTCTCTTGTCACCCGTCTCGCGCGCGCCAAAGCCGAAGAGGCACGCGACCAGATCGCCAACGATCGCGAGTTCGCCGATTCCTATCTCATCGCTGCCGATACGATCGTTGCCGTCGGCCGTCGCATCCTGATGAAACCGCGCTTCGTCGAGGAAGCCGTCGCGTGCCTCGAACTGCTGTCCGGCCGCGCTCATCGCGTGCTGACCGGCGTGTGCCTCATCACCCCCGACGACCGCGTCCGCATCAAGATCGTCGACACGCGCGTGCGCTTCAAGCGCCTGTCGCGCGCCGAGATCGAGGCCTATATCGGCTCACGCGAGTGGCGTGACAAAGCTGGCGGCTATGCCATTCAAGGTCTGGCCGGAGCATTCGTGCAGCGTATCGACGGCTCCTATACCAACGTCGTCGGCCTGCCGCTCGCCGAGATCGTCGCGATGCTGGTGGGCGAAGGCTTTCCCATTCATTTCAACTGGCTGAAGGCGGGCGAAACGGAACCGGCATGATGGTTTCGGCGTGGTGTTGGTTGGGATGAACACGCCCCGCGACCTCGACGACGCACTCTCCCGGATAAGTATCGGTTCTTTTCACAGCGCGTATCAAACCGACAGCTCATTGCTTCCGAGATCGCCATGGGACAATCACAACCCGATTCCCTGCCGAAAGTCGCGACCGGCGCGAAATGCCCCGTCTGCGGCGCGGTCGCTGACGCTGCCGCGCGGCCGTTTTGTTCGGTCCGCTGTGCCGACGTCGATTTGATCCGCTGGCTCGGCGGTCGCTACGCCATCCCCGGCGGCCAACAGGACGCCGACGAAGACGGCGACGAAACACTCGCCGCTCAGCGCACCGATCCCCTCGATCGCGAACGCGAGTAGCGGACCAACGTGTTGGCAACGGCCGTAGGGCGTGCAGCACGGCAACTGCGATAACGGCGATGTCTCGACTTCTGCTTTTAACCCGTTGCGGACAAGTTTTTTATCTTGCCCCCGTTGTCATCCCAGGCTGTCATCCCAGGGCTCGTCCCTGGGACCCAGCGTGCCGCACACTCCGGCCTCGCATTGGAGCACGACGATACAGCGGGATCACAATTACTTTGTGTACATTGTGGCAAGCCAACCGCAGGGCACTCTCTACATTGGCGTGACCAATAATTTACGCCGCCGCATTCAGGAGCATCGCGACGGCGAAGGCGGGACGTTCACTAAGCGCTACGGCGTCGCCCTGCTCGTTTGGTTCGAGCATTATAGCGATATCAATGTGGCGATCCAACGCGAGAGATCGCTGAAGCGCTGCCGGCGAGACTGGAAGGCGAACTTGATCGAGCGCGACAATCCGCATTGGCAGGATTTATATCCAAGTCTGACCGAAGGCGCCTAGTATGTTTGGCTTGAGGGAGCGGCGAGCTGGGTCCCAGGGACAAGCCCTGGGATGACAACGGTGGGTGGTCGCGAGATAGCTCGAAATGGTTTTAAGACGCGCGGCGACGGCCGTATAGATCAAGGCTGCGTTGCGATAAGCGCATCCACGTGTAGTGACGCGTCGCTCCGCCGACGTGTCATGCGGAACAGACGCTACCCGCCTTCCCAGACGCCTGCTCTTGGCTCCTCAGCAGACTTCCGGCGCAGCTGCGATCAGCAGCCAATCTGATCGGCGTGGCGGCGCATCAACACGCACTCACCGCGACTCGTGCTAACCAGCGCGGTATGAAAACCACGGCGATACGCATCATCGGCATCGATCCCGGCTTGCGCCGCACTGGGTGGGGGGTGATCGCATCGGACGGCGTGCGCTTAACCTACGTCGCCAGCGGCATGGTGCAATCCACCGCGACCGATCCGCTCGCCCTGCGGCTTTCCGATCTCTATCGTGGATTGATGGCCGTACTCGCTGAGCACACCCCTCAAGAAGCCGCCGTCGAAGAAACCTTCGTCAACGAGAACGCCAAAGCGACGCTCAAGCTCGGCCAAGCCCGCGGCATCGCCATGCTGGCGCCTGCTATGACATTTATTAAAGTGGCCGAATACACGCCCAACCTGATCAAGAAGACGGTCGTCGGCGCCGGCCATGCCGACAAGAAGCAAATCCAGATGATGGTGCAGATGCTGCTGCCCAAGGCGAAGTTCGACAGTGCGGATGAAGCCGACGCGCTCGCCATCGCCATTTGTCACGCCAATCACCGGTCGAGCCCGCAGGCCCTCGCGCTCGCGAAGCGCATCGCGCTGGCGGATGCCCGCAACGACGTCTCCGGCCAACGAGTGCACCCATGATCGGCAAACTGCGCGGCAAGGTCGACGCTGTGGGCGAAAGCCATCTGATTTTGGACGTCATGGGCGTCGGTTATGAGGTGCTGGCATCGTCGCGCACGCTGCGCAACCTGAAAGCCGGCGACGACGCCTCGCTCACCATCGACACGCACGTGCGTGAGGACGCGATCAAGTTGTATGGCTTCACCAGCGAAGTCGAGCGGACGTGGTTTCGCACCTTGCAGACTATCCAAGGCGTCGGCGCGAAGGTGGCATTGGCCGTGCTCGGCACGTTGTCGCCGCAAGACCTCGCCAACGCGATCGCCCTCGGCCAGTGGCAGGCGGTCGAGGAGACGATGGGTGTCGGCAAGAAACTCGCCCAGCGCATCGTCATGGAGCTGAAGGACAAAGCGCCGGGGTTGTCGGTGGCGGGCTTGAACGTTCCGGCGACTGCGGGCGGCAAACCCGATACCCGTTCGCTCATCGGCAATGCGCCTGCCGAAGCCATCTCGGCGCTGACCAACCTCGGCTATCAACCGATGCAGGCCAGCCAAGCGGTGGCGGTTGCCATGCAGGAACTCGGCGACGCCGCCGATGTCGGAAAGTTGATCAAGCGAGGACTGAAAGAACTGGCACGTTGAGTGTTCTCCATAGGACCGACGTTCGGATCCTATCGGAGACTGCTTTTGATGGACTTGTTGAAGCCACTCGCGCCAGCCTTGCTCAGTCTTTTGCGCGTCATGTCCGGCCTGTTGCTGCTTCAGCACGGCACCACGAAATTGCTCAATTTTCCCATTGGTCCACAGAACAACGCGATCATCCAGTCGACGAGTGGCGCTGCCGGCGTGATCGAACTTGTCGCCGGAATCCTGCTGGTCATCGGCCTGTTCACGCGTCCTGCCGCATTCATCGCCTCCGGCATGACGGCCGTGGCGTACTTTTTGGCGCACGCCGGCCGGAATTTCTTCCCCATCCTCAACGGTGGCGAATTGGCCGTCCTCTACTGCTTCGTGTTCCTGTACCTGTCCGCTGCCGGTGCCGGTCCATTCAGCGTCGACCGCATGATCCGCGAAAAGGACTGAACCTTACATGGGGTTTGAGACCTCGGTTTGAATGAACGCCGCGCGGCAACGCTTGCGCGGCGTGCCTCGTTTTAGCCAAGCCGCAACTTATGCGTCCTCAGTTTCGTTGTCCGGAGCCACTTCGCGAGGATGATCCCGTGCCAACGTCACCGAAACTCCGCACCCACCGGACCTGGGAAGATTATCTGGGGCTCGGCCTTGCCGTTGCAGTCGGCCTGAGCCCTTGGTTCCGCGAAGAATTTCTGCCCGGCCGCGTTTATACCAATGCAGCCATTGTCGGCGTGATCCTGTTCTTGCTGGCGCAATTCGAATTCATCCGCACCAGGCGTGGCGAGGAACTGGGCGAACTCGTCTGCGGCCTCTGGTTGATCGCGTCCCCGTTCGTATTTGCTTACGCGGCAAATACCCAGTTGCGGTTCTGGCACTGGGGTCTTGGAGCCGCAGTGGTGGCGCTCGCAGCCTTCGAATACTGGCAGGGCGGTGACCTCGCCATCGAAGATCGCGAGTAGAACTCACGCCGTGCGTTGCACCCGCAAAGCGGCGGAGGCGGCAATCGGCGCAAGTACGGCGCTCGCGATCGAGATTGCCGCCAGGATGAGAAGCGGCGCACCCGCCCCGTCCGGCGCAAGCTGCGCTGCATCGACCACGGCCACGCCGAACACCAGTGTCGGCACGTACAGCGGCAGAACGAGCAGTGCAATCAGCAGCCCGCCCTTGCGTGCAGCCAGCGTCAGCGCTGCCCCTATCGCACCAATCGCGCTGATCGCCGGCGATCCCAAAAGCATCGCACCGACCAGCGGCACGTAGGCAGCCGCGTCCACATTGAGCAGCACGCCCAACAGAGGTGCCGCAACCACCAGCGGCACTGCCGCGCTCAGCCAATGGGCACAGATCTTGACCGCCACGATCAACTCCAACGGCACCGCCGCCGCGCGCAAGACCGCCAGCGACCCGTCCTGATGATCAGCTTCGAACATCCGCGTGACAGACAGCAGGGCCGACAGCAGCAGCGCGACCCACAACGCTCCCGGCGCAATGCGCGCCAGCAGCACGACATCCGGCCCAAGCCCGAGTGGCAACAGACTGACGACGATCAGATCAAACCCCAATGCCGTGCCGAGCGCCGCGCCGTCCCGCGCCGCCAGCCGCAATTCGCGCCGCAGCAGTCCGAACAGCACTGCCGACGTGCTGCCGCGCACTTGAAATACCGCGCCCGAGGATTTGGTGGCGTCATCCACCTGCCGCGCGGCTCCCGCCGGTCGCGTCGTCGAGACAGTAGCGCCACAGGCCATCCGTGCCCCGGCGCAGCACTTCACAGGAGATATTGGCAGCGCCGGCCGAGCCATCGGAATTTCGCCCCTGCCACCGAACGCGCAGCAACGCCGTGTCCCCGGCGACGAGACACGTCAGCGTCTGTCCCTGCAGCTTCACCGATCCCGCAAAGCCGCGATCGAAGGCCGCGCTGATCGCATGGATGCCGTTCGACACGGCGCGTCCGTCGAATGTGTGCACGGCGTCCTCGGCGTAAAGGTCCATCAACGCCGCCTTGTTGCGTGCATTGTAGGCCGCTTCGAATGCCGCCGTGATGAGGTCTGGTGAGGCGACAGCCAACAGCCCTACTCCTTCGCGCGCTTGTCGACGACGCGGCGCGCCTTGCCCTGGCTGCGTTCGACGCCCCCGGGCTCCAAGACGCTGACCTTGGCGCTGGCGCCGATCGCGTCCTTGATGCGATGGGCCAGCCGCGTGCCCGCCGCCGATCGCGCATCGGCCGTAGCCGCATCCGGCGACGCTTCAACCAGCACCTCCATCTCGTCGAGCCGGTTCTCTCGCGTCAGCACCACCTGATAGTGCCCGCTCAACCCCGGCACGCCGAGCAACAACTCCTCGATCTGCGTCGGGAACACGTTGACGCCGCGCACGATCATCATGTCGTCGGAACGGCCGGTTATCTTCTCCATCCGTCGCAACGTGCGTGCGGTGCCCGCCAGTAACCGCGTGAGATCGCGCGTCCGGTAGCGAATGACCGGCATCGCCTCTCGGGTCAACGACGTGAACACCAACTCGCCCTTCTCGCCGTCGGGCAACACCGCCCCCGTCACCGGATCGATGATCTCGGGATAGAAGTGATCCTCCCATACGTGCAGCCCGTCTTTCGTCTCGACGCACTCGCAGGCGACGCCCGGACCCATTACCTCGCTCAGGCCGTAGATGTCGACCGCGTGCATGTCGAACGCCGCCTCGATCTCCTGGCGCATGCCGTTCGTCCAGGGCTCCGCACCGAAGATCCCCACCTTCAGCGATGTCTTGCGCGGGTCCAGTCCCTGCCGTTTGAATTCGTCGAGGATCGACAGGCAATATGACGGCGTCACCGTGATCACGTCCGGTTTGAAGTCGTTGATGAGTTGCACTTGCCGCTCGGTCATCCCACCGGACACCGGCACCACCGTCATGCCGAACCGCTCGGCGCCGCCGTGCAGGCCCAGGCCGCCGGTGAACAATCCATAGCCATAGGCATTGTGCAGCATCATGCCACGGCGGGCACCGGCAGCGCGCAGGGAGCGGCCGATCAGATTGGCCCAATTCTCGAGATCACCGGCGGTGTAGGTCACGACCGTCGGCTTGCCCGTTGTGCCAGACGAGGCGTGTACCCGCGCCAACCGATCACGCGGGACCGCACACAGACCGAACGGGTAATTGTCCCGCAGGTCGGCTTTGGCCGTGAACGGAAATTTTGCGAGATCGGCAAGCGATTGCAGGTCCGCCGGCTTGACCCCGGCCGCATCGAACGTGCGGCGATAATGCGGCACATTTTCGTAGGCGTGCCGCAGCGACCACTTCAAGCGGTGCAACTGGAGATCCCGGATGACGTCGACTGGCGACACCTCCACCGGATCAAGCTCGAATGGCAGCGGTTTGAGATCGAGCACAAAGCCTCCCCGTATGGACCTGTCGCGGTTGCGTCCCTCATCACTATAACGGCTCGGCGGGCGGTGGCAAAAGGGCGTGGTCGACCCCGTCTGGATCGCCGGCCGATCTCACGCTATAGCGGTCTCGTGCAAACAGGGACCGGCTTATGACTATTCACATCGAACGACTGACCGGGGACGAAATGCCGGCCGCACTTCCAGCGTTGGCGCGGCTGCGGATCTCCGAGTTTCTTGATTGGCCCTATCTCTACAACGGGACCCTGAGCTACGAGGAAACCTACCTGCGTTCCTTCGCGGCCGCGCAAGGTGCCGTCATCGTGGTCGCGCGCAATGGCGACGACATCGTCGGCGTCAGCACCGGCGCGCCGCTCACGCATCATCAGAGCGAATTCGGAGAGCCCTTCAGGGCCGCCGGCCTCGATATCGGCCGCATTTATTATTTCGGCGAATCCGTCCTCAACCCGCGCTTCCGAGGCAACGGCATCGGTCATCGCTTCTTCGACGAGCGCGAGGCGCACGCCCGTAGTCTGGGCAGCTACACCCACGCCACGTTCTGCAGTGTCGTGCGCCCCGACAACCATCCCGATCGCCCACCCAATGCGGTTCCCCTCGACGCCTTCTGGACCAAGCGCGGCTACGCCAAGATCGACGGCCTGATCGCACATTTTGCGTGGCCCGACGTCGGCGAGTTGACCGAAACGGCCAAACCCATGCAATTCTGGATGCGCGCACTTTGACCACGTCGACGTCCGTACCGATGCTGCACGCGCCGGAGCTGCTGCGCATCGCCGCGGCGCAATATCCGCTCGACCGCTTCGATACCCTCGACGCCTACCGCGCCAAGCTCGAGACGTGGGTCGCCAGCGCGGCCAGCGACGGTGCCCGGTTGCTCGTTTTTCCCGAATACGGTGCAATGGAATTCGCCGGCGCCGATGCCAGTGCGGCTGGCGACCTTGCCGCCTCCCTGCAGGCGGCTTCGGTTGCCACGGCGGCCATGGAAGCCACTCACGTCGCTCTCGCCCGCCGCTACGACGTGCATATTCTGGCTGCGAGCGGACCCTGTATTTTGCCCGACGGCCGCACCGTCAACAGGGCGAAACTGTTTGCGCCCTGCAGCGTTATCGGCTGGCAAGACAAACTTCTCATGACTCCGTTCGAGAACGATTGGGGGATTTCTGCTGGCGGTCCGCTGCGCGTGTTCGATACGGTATTGGGCACGATCGGAATCGCTATTTGCTACGACAGCGAATTCCCGCTGATCTGCCGCGCGTTGCGTGAGGCGGGGGCCGAGATCATCCTGATTCCATCGTGCACGGAGTTTCTGTCCGGATATCATCGCGTCCGGACGGCCGCACTCGCTCGGGCACTGGAAAATGGGTGTGTTACCGTACAGTCGCCTACGATCGGGTTGGCACCATGGTCGCCAGCGGTGGATGCCAACAGTGGTGCCGCCGGCATATTCGTCCCCGCTGACCGCAGCATCTCAGACACCGGCATCGTGTCTGAAGGCGAGGTGGGCGTTCCGCGTTGGGTCACCGCCACAGTCGATCTTGCAGCACTCCGAAGGCTCCGCTCGACCGGCGAAATGCGCAACGACGACGACTGGAAGCGCCAGCCGGGATCGCGGCCGTTGGTTGACGGCGTCGAGCGCGTCACGCTCCGCTGAACGCAGCGCCGCCCATTTGCGCGCCATTCGTCCGTCAGCATCGCTGCGCCCGCGATTTGCCACGAAGCGCCATTACATTCAAAGTTCTTCCAGAGTGCGTGGCCGCGCAATCGATAACAGCTCGATCTTGGCGAGGTGTTCATATGGCAACAAGTGAGCGCGCTGCGGCCGGCTATTTGTCCGGCGTCGGCGCAACTGATAATCTTGAAGATCGCGCCGTTCGCCGCGAGCGGCGTATTGCGGAATACCAATCGACTATCCGACCACGGATCGCCGCATTCACGGCATCCACGCCCGCTCTCGAGGATTTGGCCGACAGCTTTCCTGGGCTGCTGTTCGCACTGGCCACCAACTACAACGACGGCGGCCCCCGCGAACGCGCGATCGCATTGACGCTGCAAGGGGTGAGCCTGCGTCAGATCGGCGACGCACTCCAACTGCCGCTCTGGCTGCGCCGGCTGCCCTCGGCCGCCTACAGCGAACTTTTCGCCCAGCTTCCCATGGACGCCGACTTTGGATTGCGATTGGGCTCGTTCGTGCCGACCGACCGCCGCCGCGCCGCCGCCTGGTTGACCGGCATCTCCGACGCGTATCTCGTTGGAGGCCGGGATCTCGCGCTGTGGACCGCGCGCGCCTGGAGCACGATGTCGGCGTCGGTCCCGCCGAACCGTGCGGGTTTGGCGGCTGCCTGGTATTGGTATTCGTTAAATCCAGGCACGCATGGTCATGCGCTGATGCGGGGCGGTTTCGATCCGCGCATGTCGATCAGCGCGATGGCTGAGGAATTCAACGTCTGGCTCAAGCGCATCGCCTTGGTCGAATGGCTCGGCACGGGTGCGCTGCAGCCCTGGATACCCGATGCGCAGATCGGCTTGTATGATTTCGTAACGTTGCGCCGCGCCGAAGATTTCATTGCCGCCGCAGCCGAACTCGACAACTGCCTGGAGCAGTTCGCGCCGCGCTTAGCCAACGGTGTTTCCTCGGTCGCCAGCATCTCGCGCGGCGGCCGCATGATTGCCTGCATCGAAATCGGGCTGCACGAAACGGACCCGGCGATGCCCGCAATCATTCAGCTTCGCGGCCACAAGAATAAGCGCGTGCCGACCGAGCTGTGGCGCCGGGCCTACGATTGGATGTCACACGCGCCCATCGAAGCTTTTCAGGCTGATCGCCTGACGCCTGCACCCGCCGACCGCACGCTCGCACGCCAAAGGCTGTGGGAGCCCTATCTGCTGGCTCTGGAAGAGCATACCGACCCCGCAGGTAAAGTTGCCGCGCAGCGGTTGCGTCGCGTTTTGATGCCACGCTTGCGCGCAGCTCCTGGAGCACGCCGCTTGAATGTTCCAATCGATGCCGTTTGCGGCGTTCCGGAAGAACGCCAGCCGACCATGCTGCAGCGCGTGCGCGAACATATCGCCAGCCTGACCGGCTTTACTCACGCCGAGCACGAACTGTTGCGATGGGATTCCATCGAACGGCTCGAAGCGGCTTTGCGCGGTCGCCGCCAACGCTGATGCGGTAGACGTCAACGCTGCCTGAAGGCGCCGAAACGCATCCCGACGTAACTTACGCCCATGGCGCCGATGCCAGAGATGAAGATCGCGACCATGTTGTCGGTGAGCGGGCGCACGAACAATACCGTCGCGAATATCGCATAATTCACCGCTGCAGCCGACCACGCGACGCCGACATACTTCACGAACTCGTTGACACTCGGAGGCGCTGTCACGGCAAACGTGAACCGCCGGTGGGCCAACCATCCAGCGACGATGGCAATCGAGATGCTGACCAGTCGCGCGGGAAGTGCACCCAGTCCCGCCAGCGACGTGAGCAGCTTGAGCACGCCCGCATCGACCAGGAATGCGAAGATGCCGGACCCGAGAAATCCCAGGCCGTGCTTCAACCCGCGCGCGCCCTGGCCATTCGGTGCGGATGGTTCGCTCATGCGTGGCGTCCAACTGTCGCCCAGTCGATCGGCGCGCCGTCGATCGCGCGGTCCGCATGCCAGATACGGTCGGGAAGCGCACCCAGTTGCATCAAGCCGTCGTGTTCCTGTTGCCGCCGTTCGACCACCGGGTCCAGTGCCGCCAGCGCCGCATCCGCGTAACCGGGGTGGCACATCACGATCGAAAACCCTGCGCCCGCTGCGGGGCTACGGTCGAGTTCGGCGTTGATTTCAGCCTGATACGACGCCGTCGTGTCGAATGCCGAATATCCCGCGAAACGTTTGTTGGTGACGATCCCGCGCGCGCCGGCCGCGCGGCCAAAACCGCTGCTCAGTGCTTTGACCGTGAGCGCCTTTACGCCAGCCAACCCGCGCGACAACAGTTGTCCTGCGCCGTCCGAGGGATCGCGCAGCAATGGCGGGCGCGACGCATAGCGCGTGGCAATTTCCGCCAGCAACGCCTTGCGGACGGTGGGCAACACCTGGACGTGCTGATGGCCGTCGACGTGATCGGGTGGGCAACCGAGGTGCGTCTCGAAGGCATCGAACTGCCGAGCGATCTCGCCACGCACTTCGTCCGGCGACAGGTGCGCCAGCAGCGACGCTCGCATCAGTCCCTGCAGCGACGGCAACATGCCCAGCGGCGCCAATCGTGGCATCGCGCCCGCCGGTGCGCCCAAGGTCAGATTGAGATGCACGCCGATCGCAATACGATCACGAAACATGCGCAACCGCGCAGCAGCGATGGGCCATTCCGGCATCGTCGTCATCACGCTCGTGGCCGATAGCCGCCGCGCGTGCGCGAGCGCCTCGATGGAGCGCGACACCCCGTCCGTCATCGCATAATCGTCAGCCGTCAGAATGGGCAGCGTCACAGCTTGCTCGCGGTTGAGCGCAGGGGTCGCTCGACGATGCCGATTTCGTCGGCAACGATGAACAGAGGACGTCCCTTGGCCTCTTCGTAGATGCGGCCGAGATATTCGCCGATGACGCCCAACGAGATGAGCTGAATGCCGCCAAAGAACATCACCGAGACCATCAGGCTCGGGAAACCCGGCACGTCGTTGCCGAAAATCAGCGTCCGTATCAGGAATACGATCAAGTATCCGAACGCGGCCATCGATACCAGCAGACCCAGATACGACCACACCCGCAACGGCACCGTCGAAAACGACACGATGCCGTCGAGGGCAAAGTGGAACAGCTGACGCGGCCGCCAACGAGATCCGCCGCCATCGAACCGGGGTGGCACGTGATAATCGACGCCGATGGTGGCAAAGCCGATCCAGGCGTACAGTCCTTTGTTGAAGCGCGCACGCTCACTGAAACTGTTCATGGCCGCAACGGCCTTGCGATCGAGCAAGCGGAAGTCGCCGGCGCCGTCGGGCAACGTGGTGCCGCTCATGCTCTCGAACGTTTTGTAGAACCCGCGGCTGAACAAACGGCGAAACGGACTGTCCGACTTGCGATCGTCGCGCTGGCCGTAAACGATGTCGTAGCCACAGCGCCACTTTTCGATGAACACCGGGATTATTTCCGGCGGGTGCTGCAGATCGGCATCCATGATTACCGTCGCATCGCCCGACGCGTACGACAGCCCGGCCGCGACCGCGACTTCCTTGCCGAAGTTGCGGCTGAGAAACACCGATTTCAGACGACTGTCGCCCGTAAAAAGGCGGCGCAGAACCTCGCGCGAGGTATCGTTCGAACCGTCGTCGACGAACGTGACGTCCCAGTCCATGCCGCAAGCGTCGAGCACCGGTATCAATTTTGCCACCAGCGCATCGAGCCCGCGCGCCTCGTTGAACACGGGCACGACGACCGACAAGCGCCCGCCGACTGCACGCCCGAGCGCCAACGTCCGAGGCGCTGCCGCGTCGGCTGTCGTGTGCGGGTTCTGCGACGTACTTTCCAAAGTCGGATCCAAAGCTTTGTTTGCGTCGCCACCGATGCATCGGGAGCTTGAGCCAAAAGGCCTCAATAGGCGACCGTGAAGCACCAGGCAACCAACACGCTCGCACGAGACTTGGTCCGCGCACCTGAAACCATCCTTGATTGACGCTTTCGCGCCACTACCCGCCCCGGATCACTCGCCCGCGCCCCGGTAACTGTTCAGAAGACGCGTTAATTTCAAGCAAGGGTTGCACACCACGCCGTCCCGACGCTATTGGCGGACACTGGAAGTGGGCAAAGCTGCGGCCGCCGCAGGAAAGTAACTGCATCGGGAGCGCTCCGGCTTCGCACCCGCGCGTTGAAGGCGAATATGGCCAAAGCCTATCAAGTAGCGGCGATACCCATCAGGCGCGGGACCTCCGGTGCCCTCGAAGTCTTGCTTGTGACCTCACGTGAAACGCGCCGGTGGGTCATCCCCAAGGGTTGGCCCTGGCGCAAGATCAAAGACCCCGACGCCGCTGCCGGCGAGGCGTGGGAGGAAGCCGGCGTCCATGGACGCATCGGGCGCAAAGCCGTGGGCTCGTTCACCTACGCCAAGCAGCGCAAAAACAAGGTCACTCCGCTGGAGGTGTTCGTCTACCTGCTCGAAGTCACCGAGCAAGCCGACCGCTGGCCTGAACACGAACAACGCGAACGCCGCTGGTTCGACCAAGCTGCCGCCGCCGACTTGGTGTCAGAGCCCGCCCTCAAACAGATCCTGCTGGACCTGAGCGTGGGTTGACTGCGAAAACACCCCCTCATCCGGCCTTCAGCCATCCTTCTCCCCAAAGGGAGAAGGCAATCCTGCAAATCGGTTACCCGCCGACTTTGTCTTGCGTCTTAGTATCGAAATCGGCGGCGTCGTGGCGCTCGTGCAGTTGGCTTGCAGGATCGCCCATTACGCGATTGACCATGCGGCCGCGCTTGACGGCAGGCCGCGCGCCGATTTCGTCTGCCCAGCGGTTGACGTGTTTGTAATCGGCCACCTGCAGGAACTCCGCCGAGCCATAGAGCAGGCCCTTCGCCAGCGCGCCATACCACGGCCAGATCGCGATATCGGCGATCGTGTAGTCTTTGCCGGCCATGTAGGCGTTGCCTGACAGATGCCGCTCCAGCACATCCAACTGCCGCTTGGTTTCCATGGCGAAGCGGTCGATCGCATACTCGATCTTGGTCGGCGCATAGGCATAAAAATGCCCGAAGCCGCCGCCGAGATAGGGCGCGCTGCCCATCTGCCAGAACAGCCAGTTGAGCGTCTCGGTGCGGGCGTCCGGGTCGGCCGGCAGGAACGCGCCGAACTTTTCGGCGAGATAGAGGAGGATCGCGCCCGATTCAAAAACCCGCCGGGGCTTGGGCCCACTGTGATCCATCAATGCCGGAATTTTCGAATTCGGATTTGCCGCCACGAACCCGCTGCCGAACTGATTGCCTTCGTTGATGCGGATCAGCCACGCGTCGTATTCGGCACCCTTGTGCCCCAGCGCCAGCAATTCCTCGAGCATCACAGTCACCTTCACTCCATTGGGCGTCGCCAGCGAATAGACCTGCATCGGATGCTTGCCGACCGGCAGCTCCTTGTCATGCGTCGAGCCAGCGATCGGCCGATTGATCGAGGCGAACCGGCCGCCATTTTCCTTCTTCCATTCCCAGATTTTCGGCGGCGAGTATTCGGTTGCATCGCCTTTAGGTGCATCGCTCATGTCCGGCATATCCTTGCAGTTGTCGCCAAATCGGAACCGCATCCATTGCCCATTCGGGCGCTGATCGCAACTCACGGCCCTTCACGTCTGCGGGCGCGACCGACCCTCCGGAGATTGACAGGTGGCCCCGCCCGATCAATCACTCCACCAACGTTGCCGGAGTTCTGTTGTCATGTCTGCTCAGTCCAACATCGCCCTGGCATCTGCTGCGCCAGGGCAAACCACCATCGCGCCCGACACCACCGGCTCTAACTTCTTCACCGCCGACGCGTCGTTGTCGGACGTGTTGCAGGTCTATCTCGAGCCGGCGATGTGGCGGCACATCGCCCCGCATCTCGAGCGGCTGGGCGCGCTCGCAGGCGGCAAACTCGACGAGTGCGCGCGCCTCGCCGACAAGCACACGCCGGTTCTGCATCATCGCGATCGCTTCGGCCGCGACGAGCAGCGCATCGAATACCACCCCGCCTATCGCACGCTGGAAAACGTGGCGTTCGGCGAATTCGGCATTCACGCCATGTCGCATCGCGCAGGCATCCTCGGCGTCGAAGGCACCTATCCCGCCACCGCCAAACACGCCTTCACGTATCTGTTCAACCAGGCCGAGTTCGGCCTGGGCTGCCCCATCAACGTGACCGACGGCGCGGCCATGTTGCTGTCGCGCTACGGCGACGACGCGCTGAAAGCCAAGTATCTCGACGGCCTCACGCAGACCGACATGACCAAGCTGACGCAAGGCGCGCAGTTCATGACAGAGAAGGAGGGCGGCTCCGATGTCGGGTCGCTCACCACGGTCGCGCGCCAGGTCGATGGCCAGTGGCGGCTCTACGGCGAGAAGTGGTTCTGCTCGAACGCCGACGCGCCCGTGGCAATGCTGCTTGCGCGGCCCGAAGGCGCGAGCGGCGACACGGTGGGCGGCACGCGCGGGGTCGGATTGTTTCTGATGCCACGCACTCTCGATGACGGCCGGCAGAACGATTATCGCATCGTGCGATTGAAAGAAAAGCTCGGCACGCGCTCGATGGCGTCGGGCGAAATCAAGTTCGAGGGGGCGTTGGCGTATCCGGTCGGCAAGCTCGATCGAGGCTTTTTGCAAATGGCCGAGATGGTGAATTGGTCGAGGCTGTCCAATGGCGTCAAATCGACGGCCCTGATGCGCCGTGCGCTGCACGACGCACTGACGGTCGCGCGTGGCCGCACCGCCTTCGGCTCTCGCGTGATCGACCTGCCTCTCGCGCGCCGGCAACTGCTCAAGATCATGCTGCCCGTCGAGCAAGCCCTGTCGATGTGTTTTGCCACCGCGTTCGCCCTCGACCGCGCCGAACGGGACGGCAGCCAGGAAGCGGCCGCATTGCTGCGCATCTTGACGCCGGTGTTGAAGTTCCGCGCCACGCGTGACGCCCGCAAGGTCTGCGGCGATGCTTTGGAAATGCGTGGCGGCGTCGGTTATGTCGAAGAATTCGCCTGTGCGCGCCTCCTGCGCGATGCCCATCTCGGGTCGATCTGGGAAGGCACCGGTAACATCGTCGCTATCGACGCTTTGCGCCGCGCCATCGGCCGACATAGTGCGGAAGGCGCGTTGCTCGCCGATCTCAAAGCCCGAATCGCGGAGACGACTGCTGCGCCCGCAGGCTTCCGCAAACGCCTCACCGACACAGTCGAGCGCGCGATCGCGATGGCGCGCACCGTCGCCGGCAATGCCGATAACGAGGGAGACGCGCGCCGCGCCACCAGCGCGCTCTATCACGTGTCGTCAGCGGTGTTGTTGGCTTGGGAGGGGCAGCAAGTTCACGCCCGCCGAGGCGATGCGCGTCGGCTGTTGCTCGCGCGCCTGGTGCTCGATCACCGCCTCGGCGGCAATGATCCGTTCGCCGTCACCGCCGGCGCCGACGAGCGGCGCATCGCGAGCCTGCTGCTCTCAGACGCCACAGCGCCCTTGGACGAGGTGCAAGCGCTGTTGGCGTGAATGCCGGCCACGAACACGCCGTTGGAACCTTGCCGCGGGTTTACACCCACCCCCGTCATGGCCAATGAGACTTGCTTGGGTGGCTGCGTGAGCGGCCATGACGACGGAAGGAGCGGGGCATTTGGGTGTGGATCGGGTCAAGCTCTCGCGCGACAAACACCGGCGAACTCCGAACGTGCCACGTCGGGGCGCGCCTCATCGCTAGCGATGCTCTGCATCGAAAGCTTCACACCACCTACAACGCCCACCTCATCCGCTCAGCCCACCGGCCAGCGTCGGCACGTCGAAGGCGCTGAAGCCGTAGTGGCGGAGCCAACGGAGGTCGGCCGAGAACATGTCGCGCAGATCGGGAATGCCGTATTTGAGCATCGTGATGCGGTCGAGACCCATGCCGAACGCCCAGCCCTGATATTTCTCCGGATCGAGGCCGCAATTGGCGATCACCTTCGGATGCACCATGCCGCAGCCGAGAATCTCCAGCCACTCGCCGGGCTTCCCGATGGCTTCAGCGCCAACATCCACTTCGGCCGACGGCTCGGTGAACGGGAAGTGCGACGCGCGGAAGCGCATCTTGACCTGATCGACCTCGAAGAAGGCTTTGCAGAACTCTTCCAGGCACCACTTCATGTGACCGAAGTGCGTGCTCTCGTCGATGACGAGGCCTTCGATCTGATGGAACATCGGCGTGTGGGTCGCGTCTGAATCCATGCGGTAGACGCGACCCGGCGCAATGATGCGGATCGGCGGCTTCTGGCTCATCATGGTGCGGATCTGCACGGGCGACGTGTGCGTGCGCAACACAAACGGCGACGCGTTGGTGCCGTGCGCGGTGTTCGGCGTCTTGAGATAGAACGTGTCGTGCATCTGCCGCGCAGGATGCTCCGGCGGGATGTTGAGCTTGGTGAAGTTGAGGTCGTCGCTCTCGATGTCCGGACCTTCTGCGATGCGGAATCCCATGTCGGCGAAAATTTCGGCGATCTCGTCGAACACCTGGCTGACCGGGTGAATGCGACCGTCCGCCATCGAGCCCAGCCGCACCGGCAACGTGACGTCCGCGCGCTCGGTCGCCAGTTTGGCCGACAGCGCTGCGGTTTCCAGAATTACAGTCCGGTTTTCAAACGACTTTGTAACGATTGATTTCAGATCATTATTCGCCTGCCCGTAGGCTTTACGCTGATCGATCGGAATGCTGCCGACTTGCGATGTGCGGAGCGTAATAATCCCTTTTTTACCGATCGTCTCGATCCGCAACTGCTCAAGGGTCATAAGATCTGAGGCTTGATCAATCTTCTTCAAAATCTCATCTTGAAGTTGTCCTGATTCAGATTCTGTCACAGCGTCCTCGCAAATCTACTTCCCAGCCTCCGTCATGGCCGCGCAGGCGGCCATCCACGACAAACAAAAGCAGCTTAAAACAAAACCATTTCCCTACCCACTGCGACTACGACCAGCAACCTCCTATACATGGCGCGGATGGCCGCCAGCGCGGCCCTGACGATAATTCCTAGGAGCGTTAGCTCCGATCCAGACGTTCGGCATCACCAGGAGCTAAACTGATGCCGCCTTCCGAATCAAACAGATCGAGCCATTCCGGATTCCCTTGGTGGATCAAACGCACTTTCCAGGCGCGCTCCCACTTTTTGATGCGGGTTTCACGTTGTATCGCTAAGTCCATCGTCGCATGGAACTCGCAATAGACGAGCAAGTGCACTTTGTAGCGCTTAGTGAAGCCAGCGTCAGCACCCGAGCGATGCCGCATCATACGATCATAAATTGCGCTAGTGACGCCCGTGTATAAAATACCGTCACGCTTGCTCGCGAGCAGATAAACGCAAGGTTCTTTGGGTTGCCAATAACCCATCGCACGCGACCCTTTGCTGGCGGTAGCGCAGCCCGTGGTCGTGGATGGCCGCCTGCGCGGCCATGACGATAGCAGGTTCAGTGGTCCTAGGCACAAGGCCTAGGATGACAGTGGCGGGAGGTGCTGCGTCGATGCGAGCAACTACTCAAGCAGCCTTGGTCACTGCCGGCTTGCTGGCGTGGGCGGCTGCTTTCTCGACGATGGCCTTGAAACCGGCCGCATCCTTGACCGCGAGGTCGGCGAGGACCTTGCGGTCGATTTCGATGCCGCCTTTGGTGCAGCCGTCGATAAAGCGCGCGTAGGTCAGTCCGTGCTCGCGGACCGCAGCGTTGATGCGCTGGATCCAGAGGGCGCGGAAGTTACGCTTCTTCACCTTGCGGTCGCGGTAGGCGTACTGCATGGCCTTTTCGACGGCCTGCTTGGCGACGCGGATCGTATTTTTGCGACGGCCGTAATAGCCTTTCGCGAGCTTGAGAACTTTCTTGTGCTTGGCGTGGGCGGTGACGCCGCGTTTGACGCGTGCCATGGGGAAACTCCGAGATAATTAGGGAAGCGAATAGCGAATTGCGAGTAGCGAATAGGGAGCAACGAACAGGTTGGAAATGAAGGCAATTATCTCGCCCAATTCGCAACTCGCTATTCGCCAATCCCCCTCACCATTTACCGCGCGTAGGGCATGTACTTCTTGACGATCCGCGCATCCGACTCGTTCAGCACCATCGTGCCGCGCGCTGTGCGAATGAACTTGGTCGTGCGCTTGATCATGCCATGACGCTTGCCTTGGGCTGCAGCTCGTACCTTGCCCGTACCCGTCATCTTGAAGCGCTTTTTAGCACCGCTCTTGGTCTTCAACTTGGGCATTTTGCTCTCCGTATGTGTGCTCACGGGCCTGTCCGCCGATCGCAAACGCAATCGACTGGCCCTCCGCAGAGGCGGCGCTTGCGCCGTGTCCGCAGTCGCGAACATGGGCCTTGGCGGCCCAAATGGTGCAGGCATCGCCGACCTCGGCTCCCAAGGGATCAAGGTTCGGAGGGTGCTTCAGCCCGTATGATGGGATTCAAGCATTCAGAACCGCCATGGCATGCCCTGCCAGGCGGCTCGTGAAGCCCGGCTTATAGGGTGCACGCCAGTGAAGTGCAACAGGCATATTATGGGCATGATACGTCGCCGCCACCGGGCTTGCCCCGCTGGGCACTGGGCATCACTTCTTCTCGAATGGCCCCCAGCTCGTACGACTGGGCGGGCGATGACCGAACTGCGTGCCCATCTTGTAAAATCCAGTCGACACGCACTCAGCCAACCCCACGCACCGATTGGCCTCGCACGTCCAAGTGGGTGGCGGCGGCGGCGTGCCGTTGCCGCAGAGTTGCATGCAATAGGCGTGCACTTCGGAGCAAGACTTGGGGTCGGGCTGCTGCGCCTGCGCCACCTCCAAGCTCGACGCCAAAATCGCCAGTGCACATAGCGTTGTAGCAGTCAGTCGCAACATCGGTGTCTCATTCGAACAATCCCAGGGCGAACATTGCTCACGTTTTTGCCCGGCCACGCTTGGTGCCGTGGTCGTGTGGCGCTTATTTGTCCATCGCAGTTTGCACGTGCTCACGGTATTACTTCCGGAGATCACCCGGCGTAGCCGTCCCACACGGATAGCTCAGTACACGGCCGAGAGCCACTGTTTACTGGATTGGTTTCGGCTTCACCGAGGCGACCACCCGGCCCAAGCGGCTGAACACTTCGGCTGACACACGGCCGGTCGGCTTCAAGCCCTCGTCCAGTTCGAACTCACGGATCGCGCGTGCGATATCGTCGCCCGGCTTGCCGTCGATGCGGCCAACCTGATAGCCGAGGGCTGCGAGCGATTGCTGCACCGTCCGCATCACCAGTTCGGCCTGTGACGACCGAACACGCCCAGCGGCAGGATCAGGGGCCATGTTGGCCGAACCGACAGGCCCAAGTAGCAACCGCGACAACACTCGCTCCGTCGCCTCACCGGTCAATGCCATGCGATGATCGTGTTCGAATGCCATGATCGCCGCGCGCGTCACCAGTCCCGGCACTCCATCGGGCGCAAGTTGCCCATAGCCGTGCAGGGTCAATTCGCGCTGCACTGCTTTGATGGTGTCCGGATCGCCCTCTGCGTCGGGCGCGTCGGGTAGCTTGTCGCCTGCGCTGGTATGGGCTGCATCGGGACGCAGGCGCGCGAACCGGCGTGGTCCCTGCTCCATCGGGATCGATGCCGCCGTAGTGACGCCAACCGATTTTGATGCCTCGATCCGAGGCGGCGCAACTCTGGCTGTCTCGGGCGCCTCGCCAATCGGCGTTTTCACGGCTGCGGACGCGGATGCAGGCATGCCGGCAGTTGGTGGCCGGTCGAGCGCCAGACGCTGACGGCGCTCACGTTCAGCTTTGGTCTCGACGCTTGCGCGCGCGACGTCACTGGACGGCCGCGCCGGCTGGAAAATCATGATGTTGGCGGTCACGCCCGCGATCAGCAGCATGAAGCCGGCGAAGATGTAACGGAGGTGCACTGGCGACATGGGCCTTAACTCCCGTTACCGGCAAGCAGGCCCCGGCAACTTCAGCCGCAGTATTGGCGGGTAACGTAAACGAGACGTTAACGCGGCGCGCTTTCGCACTCCGCGCGGCGGCGCGGTGCCCTCTGTGTACCCGGACAAACGTACAAATTGCATCGAATGCGTTTCAAATTGCAGAGCGTTGTTTGACACGGAAGCAATGGATAACTGGTAAATATCAGGCTCGCATTCTGGGACCTGATGATGTTTTTCATTCGCACCACCCTTCTGCTCGGCCTCGGCGTACTGATCCTTCCGACGGACCGGGAAAGTCAGGCCCACGTCTATGGCAATGCGAAGTCGGCGTTGGTTTGGACGGCCACCTTCTGCGACCGCAATCCGGCGACGTGCGTGCAAGGCCGGCAAGCCTGGGGCGTGTTCGTGCAGAAGGCCGAGTTCGGCGTCAAAATGGCCGTCGATCTGATCGCCGACCACAACAAAGCCAAGGTCGAGCCGGCAAAAGTCGACGCCGTGAAGGTCGCGTCCGGGCCACTGCCGGCCGTAACACATGCCGCATCTGCCGTTCAGCCCGCGCGACGCGCGAGTGCCGCTGGCGCGTCGCAGCCGAGCGATCTCGAACCCACGTGGCGGGGCAAATCAGCTAAAGTCGGCGGATAAGGCGACGTCGAAAAATCTATTCGCCGCGCTCGGCTTTCGACACGATCGGTGCACTCCGCCGCTCGTATTTCTCGATCACTACCCGCGCTTTCGCCGCAACGCCATCGGCGATAGCTGCCTGCCCTTCGGCCGTCGGGTGGAACGCGCCTGAGTACGTGCTCGCCAGCAACAACTGAACCCACTCCAGCCCTTGCTGCTTGAGCACGCTCTGCATCATCGACTGCGGCACGTGGAAGTGTCCGGTCAGGAACGCGTCGTTGGGAGTGCGGAACCAGCGCTGGCGCGTGGCATACGCGCGCCATTCGGTCGGATTGTAGGGATCCCACCGGCCATTCACGAAGCGCGGCATACGCAGGTCGTCGGCCGTAGTCAGCGCGTCGCGCGACCATCCCGCACACAGCCCACGGCCACGAAACTCTTCGCGGTGTGAATCAGCGAACGTCCAGCCATAAAGCTTGGCGCTATCGCGCATGATACCCTGCAACCGCTCCGCGGCAACCGAGGCTTCGGCGGACTTCTCTTGGCTGAGATAGAAATCCGACAGCACCGTCATCCCCGACGTGCCGTCCGGACACAGCGAGCGGCCATCCTCGAGCAGCACCAAAGGCGGATAAGCGGTGAGGATCACGCGGTCCGCCTCCCCCCACGGAATATGGATGAGCGAGTGAAAGGCCCGATTGAGCGCCTTGTAGCGATCCGTCAGCAGATCCAGCCCCGCCTGCGCCTCAGACAGCCCCTGCACCTGTCCGAACCAGCCGCCCAGACTGCGCAGCGACGATTTGTCGGTCAGCACGGCATTGGCCACCAGCCGCGAAAAGCCGATGTCGTTCCCGCCTAGCGAGAGGAACAATAAATCGATCTTGCGGGCCTTGTCCGCGTTGCACTTGCGCAGCACCAACCCACCCTGCAGCTCCTGCAGGCGCCCGTTCATGTGATAGGCTTCCGGCAGGTCGACGCCCGGCGCATCGGTCGTGCCGCACTGCGCGACCGCCGCTGCCGAGATCTGCGACAGTTCCGGCGGATTGGGCACCCACTCGTGCCCTTTGTAGCGCAAGAATGCGCCGAAGATCGTCTCCCCGCCTGAACACGCGAAGCCGACGAATGTCACCGCCCGGTGCGGATCTTCCACACCGAGTTGCAGCGCCGCCCGCAGTTGATGCGAGTACAGCGACCGGTGGCAAGCCTGATCCAACCAGCGTGGGTTTTCCTGAATGAAGGCGCGGTCGCCGATTTTCTGCCAGTCGCCGGCCCGAGCCGGATACCCCGTCAACGGCGGCTGTTCCTTGGCGCGCAAACCGTAATCCGCCTTGCGATCGGCCGAAAGGCGAACCGGCACATCAGGATTGCCTTCACCAGAGCCGAAACTGTCGCCCATGCCGACGATGAACAGGTCTTCGACGACCGCCTCGGTCTTGGCGATCTGTTGCCTGCCGACCTCGACGACGATCGTCGCGCCCGCCGGATAAGGGATCTCCAATTCGACCGGCGTGTCGCAGGGCACTGTAATGGCCGCGCCGCGCTTGCGTCCGCCTTTTGGCGCCGTCAGCCACGTGCAATCGACGGTGCCGCTGTCGGGCACGTCGCTGATGGACGCGCGGATTTTATGGCTTTTCGGATTGGCATAGTCGGTCAGCGCCGGGCACGTGTAGCGGTTTTTGTTCACATCCCAGCAGGCATCCTGCCACATCGTCGCGGCCCAGCCGTCGGGATGCCGCTCGGCCAAAGCGCGCTCGGCGCTCAGAATAGGTGCGCGACGCTCTTCTTCGCTCAACGACTCGTAAGTCGCTCGGTGCACGTCCGACATCGACGGATCGGTGAACAGCCGGAACGGATTGGTCACGCGCCATTTGACGGTCGGCTCCGCCGATGCGGGAGCCGTGCCCACGCCGACGGCAAGACCCACGGCCATCACCGCCCAAAACAGCGCAATCGGTATGGATGAGCGACCCGCTCGTCGTGCAATAGGCATCATGAGCCCCCTAGAGTGCTTCCTAGATGCGCCCCGTCACATGCGCCAGCGCTATGCGCCATACCCGCGTGAAGGGTGCAAGTTCTACGTTGTCGCGCAACCGCTCGCCACGCTGCCGCGCGATGCCACGCAAATATGGCGGCACGGCAGCAAGCGGCAGCAGGGCCGTTCGTTGCCGCCGTGTCAAAGCCGTGAACTGTGGCCGCAACGCTTGCAGATCGCGTTCGATCTCACTGCATAGGTGCGCCTGCAGAGCCACGCGGGCACTGGCGTTGACCGCACCCATCGATGTTTCAGGCGTCAGATCGAACTTGGCCAGCACCGTGACCGGCAGCGGCGAGCCGCCCGCCGCAAGCTTTTCCGACAACGTCGCAGCGAGACGTGTCAAACCGTATGCACGGCCGGCAGTCATGGCGAGCGCACCCGCATCCCCAGCGGGAACGTCGAGCAACCGCAACGCCAGTTCGAACGGCAGCGCCTCGGTTTTCGCGAGATAACCAGCCAACGCTGCTGCATCCGGCATCGGATCGTCATACAGGTCCCACGCACGCGCCTCACTCATCGCCACCAGCATCGGCACCGGGAGAGCGAACGTTCTGATCGCCTCACCTAAGGCATCAGCCAACGGGCTGCCGATACGATTACCTTTGGCGATCGTATCGAGCGCGTCGCGCCACCACTGCAGTCTTATTTCGCCCAGCATCGGCTGCGACGCCGTTGCCGCAATCCGCCTCAGATCCGCCGCATACGCTGCGATCGCGAGCAACGCTGGCCGCTTTTGCAACGGCGCCAGTGTCGCCGCCAGATAGCGCTCAGGTTCATATCCCCGTGCGACCTCGGCCAGCGCGTCCACCGACGCTGTCGCCGCATCCTTCGATGGTCCGGTGTCAGCGTTCGTCATAGCCCGCTCCACAGTTACGCATCGTACGCTCGGAACCAGGGGCACTCTGGGAACCAAGGGAAACAGTCGACGTTCTGAACCTTGTCTGCACAAGGAAATGTTTCATGCGGCTATGTTCTCATGTCGTCACTTCGGTGATCACCGCATCTATCATGCTGGCGTGCGCGTCGGGATTGCAAAGCGCCGACGCCGCTCCGCGACGGCCTGCGGCAAGTTCGTACTACCCTCATTGGGTATCCCGCGATGGCAATGTCACCAACTCTGTCCTGCGACGTCTCGCGCCCGGCACGACGATCGCCGTGCATCACGCGTGGGACGTCGCCGACATCAAGCGAATCCTGAATGCGCCAGGCAAACACAAGGTGTCCTGGTACATCGAGGCAAATATCCGTGAACGCAACGATCCCGCGCCTATTGGGATGCCAGTTTTGCGTCGAATAGCGGCGGCAAAGGAAAAACAAGCAGTTTTGCGCAAAGAGTTCGGCCCGGAGCGCTTTGCCAATTTCATCGAGCTCGACGGTGCGCGCGACAAATACGAAGGCTCTCTGCGCGGGCGTGGCAATGGCCGGACCGATTGGATCAACGATGCGCGATCGGCAAAATCCGCAGGGTTCCGTTACGTTGCGAAGAGCCCGACGTTTGCACATGTGAAGGCGCTTCGCAAAACCATGGGCGCCGATTTTGTGCCGCATATCGTGTTCGAGGACGTGACCGCCTCGCTCAACGATCCCAATCCCGGCTACCGGAGCGACGCCAAATCGCTAGCCGCCGCTGGTGAGCCCGTCACCCTCATCATCCATGAGGGCGCGTACGGTGGTTTTCCCGCGACGCCATTGGAAAAAGCAAAAGCAGTCATCAAGGCCGACTTCAATCTTCCCAATGTGGAAGCCTACTTCGGCCGTGCGTCATCTAGCGACGGATTTGTGAAGTTGAAAAGTTTCGCTTACGAACCGGCGCCTGATCCGGCACCCGAACCATCAAAGGCACCGGCTGTCCAGTCGCTCTATAAGTCCGAGGCCCCGGACGCATCTGAGACTCCAGACGTCTTGGATTGAGCAGGCATATTCAGTCTTCGGCGATATCTTCGTTCCAGAGCGCGGGTTGTTCGCGAATGAACCGCGCCATCAAATCGATACACGCTGCGTCGTCGACCACGATCACCTCGACGCCACGCGAACGCAGAATATCCGGATTTCCTGCAAAATTCGCTGCTTCCCCGACGACCACGCGCGGAATGCCGAATTGTATTATCGTTCCGGTACACATCATACATGGCGACAGCGACGTATAGAGCGTCATCTTCCGATATGAGCGCTGCCGCCCGGCCTTGCGTAGACAATCCATTTCACCATGTGCGATCGGATCGCCCTGCTGCACGCGTTGATTTCGCCCTTGGGATATGAGCCGGTCGCCTTCCGCCAACACGCTGCCGATGGGGCAGCCGCCCTCTTTGTAGCCGGCCAGAGCTTCATCATAGGCCAGCCGTAGGAATCGCTGATCGATCGCATTCAGTGACAGCATCGTCGCACTCCGCCAACTCACCCGGGTCCCGGCACACGATTGTGCGGCACCGCATACTTCGCGTCCAGATACGCCAGATAGGGCTCGATCGACATCGCTTGCCCCGTTGCGCGTTTGACCAGATCGAGCGGGTCGAATTTGCGGCCATGCCGATAGACGTTGTCGTGCAGCCACATGTGTAACGTCGAAAACTTGCCGTCCCCGATTTCATCGGGAATAGCGGGATGCTTCTCGACCGCCGCCGCATAAAATTGAGCCGCCAGAATATTCCCGATGGTGTAGCTCTGGAACGCGCCGCCGATCGTCCCGCCGAACCAATGGACATCCTGCAGACAGCCGTCGCCGTGCGATGTGGGGACGACGCCGAGATCTGCAGCGTAGCGAGCGGCCCAGGCGTCCGCGAGATCGTTGGCCGCCAAGGTCCCCTCCAACAGTGCGCATTCGAGGTCGAAGCGGATCATGATGTGCAGGTTGTAAGTCAACTCGTCGGCATCGGTGCGGATCAGCGATGGCACCACGCGATTGATCGCACGATAAAACGATTTCAGCGGTATGCGGCGCAACTGCTCGGGAAATTGCCGTTGCAAAAGCGGGTAGGCGTGATGCAAGAATTTTTCGCCACGGCCGACGATGTTTTCCCATAGTCTCGACTGACTTTCATGCACGCCTGCAGACGCACCGTGCGCCAGTGGCGTGCGGTCGAGTGCCGCCGATATACCCTGCTCGTAGATGGCGTGTCCGGCTTCGTGCAAGGTTGAATAAAGTGCCTCGCTGAGATCGTTCGGCTTCACGCGGGTGGTGATGCGCACGTCGCCGGTGCTAAACGACGTGCAAAACGGGTGAGGACTTTGATCGAGCCGCCCGCGCGTCAAGTCGAAGCCGAAAAGCTCTGCCATTTTCAGCCCGAAGGCCAACTGCTTGGCTTCCGGAAAATGTTGCAAAAGGCAGGCATCGTCGCATGTTTTCAGCGCTGTTGCCGTCTCCAACAACCCGATCAACGGCGGCCTCAAGGTATCGAACAGGGCGCGCACGCCGGCCACCGTCATACCCGGCTCCGCTGCATCCACCAGAGGATCCATGACATGGCCCCCGCCGCCCAATTTGCCGGAGAGTTCGCGCGCGAGTTCGACGCCCGTCGCCAAGTGCGGCACCATGCGTTCGAAATCGTTGGCAGGCCGCGCCTCCGTCCAAGCCGCATAGGCGGCGTTGGCCTGCACGCTCATCCGTTCGACCAGTTCCGAAGGCACTTTGACGGCGCGCTCGAAATCGCGGCGCGCCACCCGCACAAGTGCCACGTCGTCGTGATCGGCATCCTTGCCCTGCAACGCCGCCGCGAGTTGATCCAGCAAACGCCCGAGAGCCGGATCGACCGACTTGTCGTGGGCGATCCGCATCAAGGTCGCTGTCTGCCGTCCGCGCGACGCAGCCCCGCCTTTCGGCATGTACGTCGACTGATCCCACCCGAGCACCGCCGATGCCGCATTGAGATCGGCGATTTCGCCCAACCGTTGCCGCAAGTCGCCGAGCTTTTTCTCAACCGATCGCGTGTTTGCCGCTGGCTGAAGCGGCGACCGCTCAATGGCTTGCTTGCCGACTTTTCTGCGGGCTGCCGCCGACCGCACGCTTGAAGCTGGTTTGGAATCCATCGCCACCTCGGATCGGGTTATCGATGTGCACAGTGTCTAGCAACCACGGTCAGCGCAATGCCGCGAGCCCGCCAACTGTTACGCGCCAGACACTAGATTCTGGCATCAGACTACTCGCGTGACGATTTAGCGGGTGTCTTTTCCCACAATCGTACGGTGCCGTTGTTTTCGGCGGTGGCAATGCGCCGCCCATCTGCCGCAAATGCGATGGCGTGCACCCCAGGTGTCCGTTGCGGTGCGGCAGCAATCAGCCGCCCACGCTTGGCGTCCCAGATTTTGAGTATACCGTCGGAGCCGATCGACGCCAGCGCATCTCCCGACAAGGCATAGCTGAGCGCCGTCACCGCGCCGGCATGGGCTTGAAAACTTTTGATGAGACGGCTCGAGGCTGTCGACCAGACGCGTATTTGACCGTCCGAACCGGCTGACGCCAAAGCGCGTCCATCCTGCGGGCTGTCGAGGGCCGTGATACTAGCCGAGTGCCCACGATAACTTCTGATCTGCGACAACCCCTCAGAACTTTTCAGGCGGATAGACTTGTCGGCCATGGCGTATGCCACCGCATCCCGCGCCGTCACGCGAACAAGCGACGACACCGCGCCGCCGTTGCTATCGGCGACCTGCAGGGGCGCTGCCGGTGACTTTCGGTTCCACACTACGATGCTGCCGTCGCGGCTGGCGGCGATCACATGATCGGCCTCAGGCGCAAAGGCCACCGCCGTCAACGGCTCCGCGTTGCGACGCAGCGTGGCGATGCGCTCGCCCTTCTCGAGATCCCACAGCACCATCGTGCCGTCGGAGTGACCGGTCAGCGCCTGATTGTCCTGTGCGGCGAGCGCGGTTGCGGGGCCTTCTGGCAGCACGATCTTGCGCACTGCAACGCCGGTTGCCGCATCCCACAGCCGCAATGTCCCATCGCTACCGATCGTCACCACGCGCCGGCTTTCGCCAATAAAGTGCACCGCCTTGACCGCCCCTGTGGGCCCGATCAGTTGCTGGCTCGACGGCAGCAGTTGCGCCGAGGCATCGACGATCGCCGGCGTCTCAGACGGTGCCCCGGCCGCTTGCGCACTCAGCGGAGCGGATGCCAACGACTGAGTTCCCGGCGTAACTCGCCCCGGCGAGCGCCACTGTTCTTGGTAGATCGTAAACAAACTGGCAACCGCTATGCCAATGGCAAACTTGAAGATCAGGCCGCGCCACGGTGCGCGCAGAAAGAACCATCTGCGCCTTTGCCGCAATGGACGGCGCCGTTCCACCGGCTGCAGCAGCCCACCCTGCGCCGGGATTGCTTGCGGCATTGCAGACGGCGATTTGACGAGCGCCACTGACGGCGCCGCAAGTACAGCGATCTTCGGGGCCTCGACCGCCACCTGTCGCGGCAGCGCCATTGTCGGTGCACGTCCGTACCCGAGGCCGAACCGCGGCGCCTCTTCGACCGCTGCCAGCGCGTCACTTAATTTTGCGGCGGGCGCGGCATCGACCGGCGACGGCTCCGGCGCCAGCACATCGGTGGCGCCGCGTTTGCGCGTCACGCTTGGTTTCGGTTTTCGCAAACCGTCGACGAAGTCGAGCAGCTGGCCCGCCGGTTGTGGCGCATCGGGGGGCAGAGGCTGGAGAGCGCCGGTGCCATCGGCCAACGCCAACGCCTCGGCCTTTTCCGTCGGGCGCTTGATTCCCAAGACCTCGCCGATACGGGCGCGGGAAGCTTTGACAGCAGGTTTTGGATCGGGCGCAAGCAACTGCCCCCGCCATTCGCCGATGGATTGGGGACGCTCCCCCACCTCCAACCGCAACGCCTTGTCGATGGCTGCAAGAAAGCCCGCGCGATAACTGCCGATCGCGGCATCCTTTGCAGACACGTAGTCGTCAGACAGCATCCGTGACGGCGCATCCGGTGGCCGTTTGCCGCAGATCGCTTGATAAAATGTGGCAGCCAGCGCGTAGATGTCGGTCCACGGTCCCTGCTGCCGTGTCGTCGACGCATACTGTTCATAAGGGCTGTAGCCCGGCTTGACCAATGCGCTCACTGTGCGCGAAGGCGACGCGATTTCCCCACGCGCGGATCCGAAGTCGATCAACACGGGTGTTTTGTCGCGGCGCACGATGATGTTGTCGGGCGCGATATCGCGATGCAGAAAATCGCCTTTGTGGATGACGTCGAGTGCATCGAGCAGCGGCCCGAGCAACTGATCGAGTTCGGTCTGGCGTGGAGCTCGTCCAAGTCCGCGCAACCAATTCTTGAAGCTACCGCCTTCTTCGAATTGAAGTACCATGTAGCCGGTATTGTTGGCGCGGAAATAGCGAAACACCCGCACGATATTCGGATGATCGAAGCGCGCCAAAATCTTGGCTTCGTCGATGAAGCGATCGAGTCCCCATTTATAGTCTTCGGCACTTTCGCGAGACCGGGGATATGCGGCGAGTTCGTCCTTACGCGCGGCGTAGTCCGAAGGAAAATATTCTTTGATCGTAACCTGACGTGCCAGCGCGAGTTCGTCCGCCAGATAAGTAATGCCGAAACCGCCGGCGCCGAGAACGCGCTTGATGCGAAAATCGCCAGCCAACTCCGTGCCGCTCGGCAGCGCGACGAGATTGTTCATGCCTCAGCCGCCCCCTGTCTCTGCGCACCGGTCGCGCGCGGCGTCCCTTCCACATACGTCGAACGGCCGTGCAACAATATGGCGGAACAGTGCGGTGGACTTGGGAATGTGTGTAAACACCCCTTCTTACGCGAATTCTGTAAAAAGAAGCGCCTCCTGATGATCGAGCGTTCACAGATGAGATTAATCGGCTGCACGGCAATCTTTGCGTGCGATGGAACTGCGGCCCGAGACGCTGGTTATACCGCCGATCGTTGACCAAGCCGCGCACGATAGATCAGCCAAACCAATATCTTATTTGTTCCAGCGGCTCAATCCATGGAGAGTTCGTATGTGGTCTGCAACACGCGTAGCGGTAGCCGTTTTGGTGCTCTCGGTCGGTAGCGCATTCGCGCAAGGAGCCGGTGGCGGTGGTGGCGCAGGTGGTGGCGGTGCGGGCGGCGGTGCCGGTGGTGGCGCGGGTGCCGGCGCAGGCGCTGGTGGCGGCGATGGTGCTGGCGGTGGCGAACGTCCCGGCGCGCGCAACACCGGTACTGTGGGATCGGGTGCATCCAACCCGCTGCCGTCCGATTCGCCATCGTCCAGCACAAGCAGCAGCACGGGACAGCCTAAGTAACATAAGCTGACTTTCAACTTGGATGCGCGTGGCCTCGCCGCGCGCATCTTTCGCGTCAGGAGTTCCCTTCTCCGATCACTTCGTCCCTGCTCAGATGCACCGCGGCCACGGTGTTGCCGTGTTATGGCGTACAACGTATTGCGAGTGGATGGGCGGATCAACGGCCGGGAAGGGTATCACGACATGAGCAAGCAAGACGGTGGTGATGGGGCTGAGCAAGGCGGGAAACAGCATCGCTTCCTCGGATCGTTGAAGGATGCGCTGATGGCGGCTGGCCGCAGCGACGCCCCAGCGGCCGACGCCGGTGCCGTTTCGCCCGCGCTCGAAGGCAATCGCGTCGTGCCCCCACCGCCCGCTGTCGCGCGCGTCGAGGTCCCCGTCATGCCTGTCGTGAACAAGGCGACCGCCGTTGATGCGGAAACCATCGCGGTATCGCCAAAACCCGCGCCGCCGCCGAACAAGCCTTCCGATTTCGCAGACGCGATGACGCGCGCCATTCGCGGCAGCGATCCGCGCAAATCATCTGCCGGTCCGCCCCGGACGCAGCTCGTGCGCGGTCGCGTCGAAGTCGCCCGCGGCGAATTCCACCAAGACCCGGTTGTTGGCTGGCTCGTCGTCGTCGGGGGCAGCGGTCTGGGCGCGTTCCGACCGATCTTCGAAGGCAACAACACCATCGGCCGCGGACGTAATCAACGCATCGCCATCGATTTCGGCGACGAAACCATATCAAGCGAAGAGCAAGCCTACATTCGCTACGACTCGGCTGACCGCAGCTTCCTGTTCGTGCCCAATCTGTCGAAGACCAACGTGGTCTCGATCAACAACCGAAAACCGACCACGGCTGTGCCCTTGCAGGCCATGGATGTGATCACGATGGGTCGCACGCAACTTGCTTTCGTGCCATTCTGCGGTGCCGATTTCGACTGGTCCGAACTCGCCGACGGGAAGAACTGAATCGAGCCTTAGGGCTGCCGACGCCGTACGAAAGCACGCAAAAAGGTAGTTACGACAGTGCTGTTCGACATCGCAATCCGGGCCAGCCAGGGTGCCCGCCGCGCACAGGAAGATTCGGCCCTTGCGTGGCCGTTGAGCGATGGCAGCGCAGATCGACTCGGGCTTCCGGGCGTCGACACGGCACGTATGGCAGCAGTTCTTTGCGACGGCATGGGCGGCCACATCGGTGGCGCCCTCGCCAGCCGCACGGCGAGTGAAGCGTTCCTGCCTGCATTACTGCAACATCAAGGTGCCTCCGGCGACCGTTTGATGCACGCGCTGGAGCAGGCCAACATCGCCATTACCGACCAGATCAATCGCGATCCGACCGTCAACGGCATGGGCTCGACTCTGGTCGGCATCGAGGTCGATGCTGATGGTCTCTGGTGGGTGAGCGTCGGCGACAGCTTGCTCTATCTCTGGCGTCGCGGCGAGATCGTCAGCCTCAACGCTGATCATTCACTTGCGCCCGAGATCGATAAACTGGCCGCTACCGGCAAAATCACCTGGGCTGCAGCGCAAGCCGATCCGCGCCGCCATTATCTGCGATCCGCTCTGACCGGCGACGAAATCGAAATGATCGACCTTGCAGAACAGGCAGCGCCTTTGCTTCCCGGCGACATCGTCGTTCTGGCAAGCGACGGCTTGAATACCCTCGATAGTCAGACGATAGCTCACACGGTCGGAACGCGGGCCGACGCTGGCGCTGCAGCCATTGCAGCTCAGTTGCTGCGCGGCGTCGAAGCTGCACGCGAACCGCATCAAGACAACACGACGCTCGTCGTCATCTGCGTCCGCTCCGGTGGTGCGGTTCAATTCGACAGCCAAGTGCGCGGCGATGTGTGATCGCTGTGCAGGCGGGCTCTGGTTTTTCGGCATCGCCGAACCGCAAACGGCCATGCTCGAGAGCTATCGCGCCGCACTCGTCACCGGGCGTTGGCAGCCTGCGGGCATCAACGGCAGCCTTCTCGAAACGTTGCGCGTGCTCGACGCCGATCCGATTGCGTTCATCGCCCAGAGGCGTGACCGCATCGACGCAGCCCCGTCACGGCTGCAACTGACGCGGTGGATGTGGGACGGCGAATTCTGCGGCGAAATCCGCATGAGCTTTGGCTCCGGTTCCGTTGCCGACTGCAAACTCGAGATCTCCCTGGTGCCGTGGAAGTCGGGACACGACTACGAAATGCGCGCGCGGCGGCAGCTGGTGGATGAACTCACGGCGCTCGGCATTGACGCCGTCAAAGCGGCTGAGATGCTTGCGCAGCAGCCGACGATCCCGGTACACGTCACCTGACAACTTCTTCCGTTCGATGACAGGGATAGCAACCATGACCGACGCCCCTTTGGTGACCGTGCGGCGTCTCGAGGCGCGCGACAAGGCAGCGTGGCTGCCATTGTTCAAAGGCTATATCGCGTTTTACAAGGCCTCCGTCGCAGACGACGTCATCGATGAAACGTTCGCCCGTTTGCTATCAGGTGACGAAGGCTTCCATATCGGGCTTGTCGCGGTCGACGAACACGACACTCCGATCGGCTTGGCGCACGTGCTGTTCCATCGTTCCACATGGTCGAAGACTTGGTACTGCTACCTCGAAGATCTGTTCGTGAAGCCTGACATTCGCGCACGCGGCGTCGGCCGCCATCTCATCGATGCCGTTTATCGCGAAGCCGATGCGCGCGGCGCGTCCCGCACGTATTGGACGACGCAGGAATTCAATTACCGGGCGCGCGGACTCTACGATCAGGTCGCGACGAAATCGCCGTTCTTGCAATATCGGCGCTGAAAGGCGCACTCGAATCGTGCTAGTTCGGCATGCGGCTCGTCACTCGGCCTTCGTTCGCGTTTCACCAGACATACTACGGGAAACGGATCGATGCAGGTCATTGCCAAGCATGCGTTGGTGTGGAACTCACGGCCGGCCCGCGCGTGGCATTTTCAGATACACCTCTGTCTGGCATCGGCACTGCTGACAAATCTCTTTCCGATCGCTGCGAGCGCGGTGACGGTCGAACTCTCGTGTGTCGCGGTCACCGATGAAACCGCCACGACATTGGCCGAGCGCTTCAGCGCAGCTCTCCAAACCCGGCATCCCGATCGTACGACACGGCTATACGCCAGCGAGGGCGCCCTGCAGGGCTTCGCATCGCCTGTCGCTCGCGCTGACTACGCCAGTATCCGAGAGTATTACCTGTATTTCTTGCAGTTCGAGCCGCAGCTGACGGTGGTTGATCGCACGGTCGAACACGGGTGCAATTACCTGGTTGATACGGGCAATCACATTTGGTCTTTGAAACCGGTAGATCAGGCGGAAATTCAAAAAGTTCCAGGTCGCTACCGCATCGTTTACGAACACAACGGCAATGAATGGCAGATCGCCGAACACCTCGAAGAGTTGACGCTGGCCAATCCCGTCGACGGAAGTTTCGCCGTACCGGACCCACAACCGACACGTACGACGGTCGCCACATCGGCGTCGGCGCCGGCCGTCGCCGGATTTTTGAAACGCAGTACCGACAGTGCATCCGACCCCAAATCGGCAGCGGTGCCAAAGCGTCCGGACGCCCTTACAAATCCCGCAGTTGAAATCCCGGTCACGTCGAAAGCGACGGGACCGTCGCGGTTGGGCCTGAAGCAAAGCAGCGCGACGCCGACAGCGCGCAAGGCAAAAACCGAGCCCGAACCGGACAGCATAGATCCATGGAAGGATGGAATCGGACGCTAGGCCGGGGCAAATGGCTCAGTAGGTCAACTCGATCACCGTGACGTGATTGTCTTTCATGGGCCAATTTCGCGCAGAAATTGCCTCATCATTGAAGCGGCCTACGATTGTCTGCTGCTCCGCAGTCTGCAAAATCAGTTTACTCGTTGATACGGTCGGCACGCCTTCCGGGATTCCGGGGGCGGGTTTGCCACCGAGTTCAACGGTATCGCGCCCCGCGCCGAAATAGCCTCTCGGTCGCTGCAGATAAACGACACTTGCAGCCTCCGCGTCGCCTTTTGCCAACACCTGCGGCCTTAAATGCAGAATGCTCGACGTTCGCGGAAACGGCGAACGATAGATGTGCGTTACAGGCAGCCCCGGCGCCTCAACGACGAACTCATAGCGCGCATCTGCACTGGCCGTGAACGGTCCCCATTGTCCGTCCGCGCCTGTCGTTTTCGTGTGAACGGCATCACCTTGCCGTGTCCCATCGGCAGCGGTCGCAAACACGCTGACCTTAGCGCCGGCAATGCCAACGTTGGTCGGCGCGCCGGCCTCGAAGCCTGACACCTTACCGTCGAGAACGGGTTTAGCCTCGGCAACGATGTCCTGTGTGGTGGGTGCTAAGCCGGTGATGGCTTTGTAGATGGCATCGAACGCTGCGGGCGCATACCCGGTCTCACGGTGATCGAGTTTGGCGATGACGATGTTTTCTGCGCCCGCCAGTTCTGGCCCCGCAAAGCCGACACCGGTGGGCGTTCCCGGCTGCCCCAAATATTTGCCGTCCGGCTGCGCGAATTTGTCATTCTCCGCACTGCGGATCGTCACGAACCGCACGCCGTCCACGATCTCGCCACGCGTGCTGTTCAAGTCACGCATAAACGCCGAGTTGCCATTGAATTCACTGCCGACCAGGAACGTGTCGGACACCACGACGCCGTGATTGACCGCGCCACACAGGATTGCCAGTGCC
Source organism: Hyphomicrobiaceae bacterium (assembly GCA_031365465.1). GTDB lineage: Bacteria > Pseudomonadota > Alphaproteobacteria > Rhizobiales > Hyphomicrobiaceae > JABFRJ01. Next base: position 24,195 of record JANLYD010000451.1, on the reverse strand, counting down.
GTGTGCTGGGCACCGCCACCGTTCTTGAGGTAGTTGCGGACAGTGTTGCCGCCGCGCGATTGCGCCACGAGTATCACTTTGGCCGCGCCCGTTCGCGCCTTCACTGCGGCGACCTCAGTTGCCAGTTGCGCCATGACGTCCGCACTCGAAGATCGCCCGGGCATCGCAGTGCCATCGACCGTCTGCGCAGTAGGATTTTTCAAATCCACCGCATGCATCAGATCACGCCGGTAGCCATTGCTCTCGAAGCGCCAGAGCGTGGTCAGCCAGAGGCCTGCCGTGTCGCCGTTGCCATGCACGAAGACGATGGGGTGTGGCCCGTTTTGAGCCTGCGCCACGCGCCCTCCCGCAACGGCAGCGAACGCTGCAAGACTGCACGTGATCATTCGGCGGCGCGTAACAGTCATCTGGTTCTCCGCATTTTTGCTTGCGATCGTAGGTCACCTGACCATCGCCAACAAGTGCAGTCCAACACCCGGCACAACGATCCGTCCCCTGAGCGCCCAAGATCGGTGGCACGATGTCGAACTATTTTACGTGGCGGCGGCGTCCCTCGATCAGCGCCAGCGCTGCTGCAAACGCTGCTTCGACGTCCAACCGGGTCGTATCCAGAACCTGCGCATCGTCTGCAGCCTTCAAGGGTGCCGTCGCACGGTTCGTGTCGCGGTCGTCGCGACCCTTGATCACCCCGAGCACGCCTTCGTACGTGACCGGTTCGCCGCGCGCGATCATCTCGTCGTAGCGTCGCCGTGCGCGCACGTCCGTGTCGGCCACCACGAAAATTTTGACGTGTGCGTCCGGCAAAACCACGGTGCCGATATCGCGCCCATCCAGCACCGCGCCCGGCACCTGCCGGGCAAACGCACGCTGGAACTCCAGCAGGGCCTGACGCACTTCTGGAAATTTCGCCACGATCGACGCCGCGTCTCCCACCCCGGGATCGCGCAACCCCGCGTCGGCCAATGTCTCCGGGTCAAGGGACCGCGCCATCCGAGCCGCCGCCGCAGCGTCTTCCAACGACGCGCCGGAATGCCTGATGTCACGCGCCACGGCCCGGTAGAGCGACCCAGTATCGAGATAGGCCAGCCCGTAATGCGCAGCAATGCGCCGGGCCAACGTCCCCTTACCCGACGCCGCCGGGCCATCGATGGCGATGATCATGAGACCCGCTTAATGTTCAGCGATACCGAAATCCGTCAGCAAACGTCTCGTCGCGTTCGCACGGCGACATGTCCTACAAACATTAAACACTTCGTGCAACGTCATGCGAAACTTCTCGTGATTGGAGGCTTCCCGATTTAGCATTCTCCCCGGCACCTCGCGATTTCAACCCTTCGGTACGGGAGCACCATCCTGCCATGCCCACTAGCCCGACATCGGACCACTCCGACGATCCCGCGTTGTTTGAAGTCCTCATGACGAAGCTGTTCACCGCCGCCGTCGGCGACGTGCTGGACCAGATGGGCCTTCGGCGTCAGTTCCTGCCGCCCGGGCTCGCGCCGCTAACGCCGTCCATGAAGATCGCCGGCCGCGCCATGCCCGTACTCGAAGCGGACGTGTTCGACGACGTCGGCCCGGGTGCCGGACCGCTCGCACAAAAGCAGTTCGGCCTGCTGTTCGAGGCCCTCGACCAGTTGTGTCCCGGCGAGGTCTACATCGCCCACACGCCCATCCCTCGCTACGCTCTGTGGGGCGGCCTGATGTCCACCCGCGCCCGTCACCTCAAGGCCGCCGGCGCCGTCATCGACGGCTTCGCCCGCGACGCCGTCGAGATCGAGGCCCTCGCCTTTCCCGTGTTCTGTCGCGGACTGTACGCGCAGGACCAGGGCCCGCGCGGTAAGGTCGTCGATTACCGTTGCGCGATCGAAATTGGCGGTGTGCGGATCGAAACCGGTGATCTGGTTTATGGCGATCGCGAAGGCGTGCTGATCATTCCGCGCGCAGCCGAAGATGAAGCCATTCGCCGCGCGCTCGAAAAAGCCGCCACCGAGAACCGCGTCGCCGATGCCATCCGTGCGGGTATGTCCACCGTCGAAGCCTTCGCGACGTTCGGTGTGATGTAACGCGCCGACGTGTTCATTACGCTGACCGGGCTGCGCGATGCCTCTCGACTAATTCCACTGCCCGGTTACGGTGACGCAACTTTGCGAGGCGTGACATGCAGATCGTTGCCGTCGAAACCAGCGTCGTATCCCTCCCCTTCGACATGGGCGGCCCTTACACGGCGTTTGCCGGCGTTCCATGGACGCACATGCAGATCCTGCTGGTCCGCGTCGAGACTGCCGACGGCTATGTCGGTTGGGGCGAAGCGTTCGGCCATGTCGCCATACCCGTTACGAAAGCGGCGCTCGAGGGCGTCGTGGCGCCATTGGTGATCGGACGATCGTCCGGCGACATCGCCTCATTGTCTGCGTCCATCCTGCACGCCGTGCACCTCCTCGGACGCAACGGCGCTTACGTCTACGCCTACTCCGGCATCGAGATCGCGTTGTGGGATATCGCAGCACAGCGCGCCAGCGTGCCGCTGCATCGGTACCTCGGTGGCGATGGAACACGCACGCGTCTGCCTGCCTATGCCAGCTTACTCAACTACGGAACACCTGAACTCGTGGCCAAGAATACTGCTGCCGCAGCGGCCCTTGGATATCGCCATTTCAAACTGCACGAAACCACAACCGACACCGTCGATGCCGCGATCACCGCAGCAAATGGCGGTGCAATCATGCTCGACGTCAATTGTGCGTGGTCGGTGGACCGGTCGTGCGAGATGGCGGACCGTCTCCTTGACCGGCACATGATGTGGCTTGAAGAACCGGTCTGGCCACCCGAAGATTGCGCGGGCCTCGCGCGAGTGCGGGCGCGTGGCATTCCGATATCCGCCGGCGAAAACGTTGCCGGTAATTTTGGCTTTGAAGCGCTGATTGCGGCCAAAGCACTCGACTATGCACAGCCGAGCGTCACCAAGATCGGCGGGATCGGCGAGATGCTGCGTGTGATCGACACCTGCAAGCGCCACGGCGTCAAAGTTGCGCCGCACAGCCCTTACTTCGGCCCCGGCTTGATCGCGACCATGCATATCTGCGCTGCGCTGATTGCCGATCCGCTCGTCGAAATTCTCTGGCTTGATATGGAAGCGAACCCGTTCGATCCGTGGGTGCGGATCGCCGACGGGCATGTGCAGCTTCCGCCGGGGCCAGGTCTTGGCTGCGTTCCCGATCCGGCCGTCATCGAGCGATATCGCGTCGGCACGAAATGCCGGATCACGAAGTAGGGGCACGCATGAGCAAAATTGTCAGTGTCGCCACACGCCCCGTCACCGTCACGCTCGACACACCGATCGGCAGCGCACTCGGCCAGATCCGCTCGTTCGGCTGCATACTGATATCCGTTCGCCGCAGCGACGGCACCGTCGGTGAGAACCTCGTCTTTACCCTGAACGATCGACGTACCAAGGTCATGCGCGCGTTGATCGACGAACTTTCCGAACTGATCATCGGCCGCGACGCCGGCCACATCGCCGACTTCTGGGCGCGCGCATGGAAAGACATCAATTTCATCGGCCACACTGGGCTGCCTGTCGTGGCGATCTCTGCGATCGATGGAGCGCTTTGGGATGCACTCGGCAAATCAGTCAACATGCCACTGTATCGCCTATTGGGCGGGGCACGCGATCGCGTTCCGGCCTATCATAGTGGCGGGCTCTGGCTGTCCTATAGTACCGCCGAACTTATCGCCGAGGCCGAAGCCTTTGCAGCCGCTGGCTTCACCGCCATAAAAATGCGGCTCGGCTCTGCCGATCCAGCGGTCGATACCGCACGCGTTGCGGCGGTTCGCAAGGCCATAGGCCCCTCCATTGCCCTGATGGCGGACGCCAACCAAGGCATGACGGTATCCAGCGCCATTCGGCTCGGCCGCCGGCTCGAAGAGTTCAATCTGGCGTGGTTTGAGGAACCGCTGCCAGCTTGGGATCTGCAGGGCAGCGCTGACGTGGCCAAAGCCCTCGACACACCGATCGCCAGCGGTGAGACCGAATATACCCGCTACGGTTTTCGCCGCATGATAGAGCTGGGCTCGGCGGATGTCTTGATGCCAGATCTGCAGCGGGTCGGCGGCGTCAGCGAGTTCATGTGTGTGGGCCACATGGCCCGCGCGTATGATCTGCCTGTGTCGAGCCATCTGTTTCCCGAAGCCAGCATCCAACTGCTCGGCGCACTGTCGAACGCGACTTATCTTGAATACATGCCGTGGTTCTCTAAACTGTATAACGAAGCGCTGGTTTTCGAGGGCGGATCGGCACTGGTGCCGGAACGTCCGGGCTGGGGCTTCACCTTCAACCAAGCCTACATCACGCATCTCGAAGGTTGAGACCGGCGTTCGCGCCGCGATACTCGACCACGAGCCACTCCACCGGGAAACACACAGGGACCAATCATGCACCTTACACGCCGGACGTTCACGCTCGGAGCCGCTACCACAGTCAGCGCATCGGCGGTCGGGTTACCGATGCCCGCCCTCGCACAATCGGAACCGATCCGCATTGGCTGGCTCGCAGCCTTGACTGGGCCAAGTTCGGCGCCCGCCATCGGGTTCGACCGCGGCGTCAAATTCGCGACCGACGCGATCAACGCGGCTGGCGGCATCAAGGGGCGTAAAATCGAGATCTTGACCCGCGATACGCAGGGCGATCCAACCAAAGCCGTCAACGCCACGCAGGAAATGATCAGCCAACTTAAAGTGCACGCCATCTGGGGTCCCACCAATTCCGGCGAGTCCCTGGCCGTGACGCCGCTGATGGCCCGCGCCAAGATGCCGAACATCCACCCTTGCGTCGTCGACACGCTGATCGATCCACAGAAGTTTCCCAACGCGTTTCGTATTGCACCCTCCAATAGTCAGTGGGACGATGCCGTGCGTGGCTATTGCACCAAGGTTCTGAAGGCCAAAAAGGTCGCCGTGCTCGGTGACACCACAGGCTATGGCGTTTCCGCCGTGAAGGCATCCGTGGCAGCCTTTGCCAAAGACGGCGCCGAGGTCGTCTACTCCGCCAACATCGACGCCACGTTGCCGGATATGACGCCGGATATGCTGCGCGCAAAAACAGCCGGCGCCGAAGCCATTGCCGTCTGGAGCGTGTCGACCGGGATGTGCGCGCGTCTCTTCAACACCCGTGCCGCCATGAACTGGGACGTGGCCTTTGTCGGCCACCCGTCGCTGGCCTCAGGCGAAATCGCCACCTTGATCGAAAAGCCTGCGAATTGGGAAAAGGTTTACGCGATCGGCTATCGCAGCTGCAGCTATGACGACGCCGGCAAATTGCCGGCTCGCACTCAGGAACTCGTTGACAAACTCAAAGGTAAAGTCGAACTCGGCGATACCCTTCTCTGGTGGGTTGCCTGTAGCGTCGATGTAATCAATCTCGTTGCCAAGGCCGTCGATTCCGGTGCCACCTCGAACGAGGACATCGTCAAGTTCTGGAACACGCAATCGAAGTATCCCGGCTACTTCGGCGACTACACGTTCACCCCCACGGAGCACAATGGCTATCCGCTCGGCGACGTCGTGATGTCGGCTGCCAACTCGGCCAAGAACGGCGCCTTCAAACTGGCACCCGGCTACGCCTGATCTCCCCTCGGTCGCTATGGTTTCAACGGCGCTTCGGGCGTGACCGCTTTCAGTACTGCGGCGCTGTTGGAGACCACACGAGCTCAATCAGTTTTAGCCAAACGAGCTGGCGTTTCATGCTTTTTTCGATCCTTTCGACCGGGCTCGCGATGGGTGCAATCTACGCACTCATCGGCATCGCCTATAATACGATGTATTCGACGTCGCGTGTCATGAGCTTCACGTCAGGCCAATTGGGCATGCTCGGGGGCGTCTTCGGCTCGCTTTTCATGCTCAGGCTCGGTATGCCGACTGTTGTCGGCTTCGTTTTGACGATGCTTGCGTGCGCGCTGATCGGCGTCGTGACCGAGATCATTGCGGTGCGTCCTGTCCTCAAGAGCATCGAGCAGCATCTTTATGTGCTGTCCACGCTGGCGCTCGCATTGATGATCCAGCAAGTCACGGCCATCGAATGGAGCACCGAGCCACAGGCGTTCCCGCGCATCTTTGGTTCATTGAACAGTCTGCTCGACGAAAAATTCTGGTTTCCGGTTGTTGCCTGCGCCGTCACCGTGATCGGGCTTGAGTTGCTCTACAAGCACACCCTCGTCGGTCGTGCCTTCAAGGCGATTTCCGAAGACAATTTCGCAGCCCAGGCGTTGGGTCTACCTGAGCGCAACCTGCGCATCGCCAGCTATGCGCTTGCAGGCATGATCGGCGGCCTCGCTGGTTTTTCCGGCGGCACCCTTCTGCTCGCCTTCGTCGCCAACGGAGCACTCTTGAATTTTTACGGTTTCGTCCCCGTGGCACTCGGCGGCCTCGGTAACAATCGCGGTTCGATCGTCGGCGGTTTTGGGTTGGGCTTGTTCCAGCAAGCAGCCAACTTCCTGGTCGGCGGCATCTTCGCGTCTGTCGCGGTTTTCGCGCTGTTCATCGTCATTCTGTTGATCGTGCCGCAAGGCCTGTTCGGCTCGTCCACTGCGCGGAGAGTGTGATGAGCGCGCAGCCAAGCCTGCATTTGTTCACGCCGCCGGCCACAACCCCTTTACGATCAGGGTCATCGCGCGCGTTGTGGCCGTTGCTCGGCATTCTGCTCGTCGCGGCGTTGATGCCCTTCGTCAGCAACGACTATTGGGTTCTGATCGCTACTCGCGCTGCAATCTATTGGGTGTTAGTCAGCGGTTTGACGCTCGTCGTGGGGTATGCCGGCCAACTCGCCATCGGTTATGTATCGTTGCTTGCGGTCGGCGCTTACGTCACAAGCGTGCTTGCTGCGGGCAACGTTTTTCCGGCTCTGCCACCGTTTGCAGCGCTGGCCATTGCAGGTGTTGTCGGCGCCGTGTTCGGCGTCATCGTTGGTTTGCCGGCACTGCGCTTGCGTACCTTCTATTTCGCGATGACGACGTTGGGTTTTGCGACCATCGTCACCCAGGTCGCGTTGGCGTGGCAAAGCGTGACCGGTGGCGGCATCGGGCTGACCGGACCTGAATTGGCGGCACCTTTCAACTCGACCCGCGGTCTCTTCTATTTGTGTTTGGCGATAGCGGCGCTGTGCACGTGGCTCGCCTCCAATCTCGCCCATAGCCGCTACGGCCGCGCCCTCATCGCCATCCGCGACGCCGATGTCGCCGCAGAGGCCGTCGGCATTTACAAGCCCGGCCTGCTGGCCAAAATCTTCGTCTTCAGCGGCGCGCTGGCAGCCATCGCCGGCGGACTGTTCGCGACGCTGCAAACCTACATTACGCCGGACGCGTTCACGTTCGATTTGTCGCTGCTGTTCTTCATATCGATCCTGATCGGCGGACGCGGATCGATTTTGGGGCCGCTGATCGGTACGATCATTCTGACGTTACTGCCCGAGATCGCCGCGCCACTCGCGGCCTGGTCGACCTTTCTTTACGCTGCATTGCTGTTGATGGTGGTGCTGCTCGTGCCTGGCGGAATCGCCGCTCTACTCGACTTCAAGAGCCGCACGCCGCTCGAGAAGGACCGCGCCATTTTGCCCGATACGGAGCTGGTCACAACGTTCACCTCGACTCGCGGGAACACCCAACACCTGACACTCCGCGACGTCGTGCTGACCTTTGGCGCGGTGCGGGCAATCGATGGTGCCGGCCTAAGTGTCAGACCGGGGCAGGTGCACGGCCTGATCGGTCCCAACGGCAGCGGCAAGACGACCATGCTCAACGTCATCTCCGGCTATTACGCACCCAGCGCCGGCACTATCGTTTTGGGCGGCAAGCCACTGGAGCAAGGTCAGCCCGAGACGCGTGCCGGGCACGGCATCGCGCGAACGTTTCAAACACCGCGCATCGTGGGTGAGGCGAGCGTCTTGGACAACGTGATGATCGGCGGCACCACAAATGGCACCGCAGGATTCGTCAGCCTCTTGCTCGGGCTGCCGGCAGCCCACGCCGATGAGGCCAAGTTGCGCGCCTCTGCAATGGCCGCCCTGCAGGTGATCGGCCTCGAGTCACTCGCCGATGTCCGTGCCGATCGCCTTCAGCATAGCGAACTCCGCTTCATCGAAATTGCGCGCGCACTCATGTTGCGGCCCGCCTTCCTGTTGCTGGACGAACCAGCGGCAGGACTGTCGATGCAGGAGATCGAACGGCTGGGCCGTCTGATCAAGGCCATCGCCCACAACGGAACCGGCGTTCTGTTGGTCGAACACCATGCCGATCTCATCTTCGACATCTGCGATGAGGTCACCGTGCTCAATCTTGGCCGTGTCCTCGCACACGGCACACCCGCCGAAATCCGGGTCGACAAGGAGGTCGTCAGTGCCTATCTCGGCGGCTGAAGCATTATTGGACGTCAAAGGGCTCCATTCCGGTTACGGCAAAATCGGCGTGCTGCACGGCGTCGACATGTACATCCGAGGCGGCGAGGTTGTTGCGCTTCTCGGTCCGAACGGCGCGGGTAAATCGACATTGCTGCGCACCATTTCCGGGCTCATCGCGTGGATGTCGGGGGAGGTGCGTTTCGACGGCAAAGATCTCGCCGGCTTCGGCCCGCGTGAAACCGCGCGAGCGGGGCTTGCGCACGTTATCGAAGGTCATCGTGTCTTCACCCAGCAGACAGTTGCCGACAACCTTCTTCTCGCCGCTTACGACGTTGCGCGCGGCGAGCGCTCGGCGCGCATCGACGAAGCGCTGTCGCTGTTTCCAGAGATTGCCGCAAAGCGACACGACCTCGGCTCGTCGCTGAGCGGCGGCCAACAACAGATGCTCGCAGTTGCGCAAGGCCTCGTCAGCCGTCCCAAGTTGTTGATGCTCGATGAGCCCTCGGCGGGACTGTCGCCAGTGCTGGTCGACCGCGTTCTCGATGTTGTCAAACGCCTCCGAAATTCAGGCACCGCCGTGCTGCTGGTCGAGCAACTGATCGAAAAGGCTCTGGCCGCCTCAGATCGCGTCTACGCACTTTCGCAGGGGCGTATCGTGCATCAGTCGCCGACTGGTGTGCCGGACTTGGCTCAGGCGCTGGAGCACGCCTATCTCGGCCAGAAAGGTCGATGAAACCAATGCATCAGGGCAGGATGCGCGCCTCCCGATACCGCGCGATCTGCGATAGAAACATCGCTTCGGTGTCGATCACCTCGTGAAAGCCGATCGCGCGAATTTTGGTCGTGCTGGAAATGTTGTCGTACCCCTGCCGCAGCAGGAAATCTCCGAACGGCCACAGCGCCACTTCGGCCAGCGGCAGTGGTTGCAGTTTATAGCGCGTGACAATGCGCTGCCAGACCGGCTCCTTGTCGGCCACCCAATCTGCAAGCTTCAGGGTCTGCACGTAACCGCAGGGAATGCCAAACGCGTCGGCCAGCTTTGGCCACAAGTTGCACCAGCGATACGCATCCCCGTTGGTCACGTTGAACGCTTCGTTACGAGCCCCATCCGCCGTCGCCAGGAACATCATCGCCCGCGCGAGCTGGCGCGCATCGGTCACATCAAGCAGGGCGTTGTAACACGCGCCCGTTCCCGGAAAATGCAGCGGCACACCCAACTCACGGCAGAGAGCGGCATAGGCACCGATCAACACCGGCGCGTTGCGCGAGCGCTCCGGCGCAAAGTCGCACAGAAAATTCGGCCGTGACGCCGACCACGTCCAGCGCTGTCCAAGTTGCCGCGTAGCAAGCAAGTCCTGTTGATCGTAATAAAAATTGGGCGGCGCGTGGCGGGGTTGATCCTCGCGCGCCGGAGTCTGAAACGCACCCAGGTGCATGCCGTACCACTTCGTACCCTCGACAAGATGAATATGCGAGAGATCGGAGGCGACGCGCTCGACGGCGTCGATCGTGTGGCGCAAGAACGCGAGATTCGCACCGACATCTTCAACGCCACTTTCTCCATGCGGCGCACGCGCGGTGTAGAACACGTGGCTGATGTCCCGATGCGCCGCCAGCGCGCGCATGAGCCCTTCTGCGTCGGCCAAGTCAGCCGCGACGTATGTCACGCGGCCGACACTCGGCGGCGGATTGCGACTGACACCGACAACGCGCCACTGGTCCGCCGTGAGTTCCTCGACCAAGCGCTTGGCCGCAGCCCCGGTTGCACCAGCTACAAGAGCTACTCTGCTCATCGCTCAAACGCTTTCTGCCAGATCACACTTGCACTCACAGAACTTGCCGCCACGCCTCGGGCACGAAACGGAATCGACCGTCATCACAGGCGATATGACCGAACCCCGGAAAATGCATGTGCATGCCGCACACGAGCATCTTCTCGCTCGCCGCCATGTCGAGCAAGCGGCGCCGGGATGCAGTGGCTGCCGCCGGATCCACATCGACAACCATCGACACCTCCGGGCGCGGCACCTGCACCTCCGGCATGTGCACGGTGTCTCCCCAGATCAAGAGCCGCTCACCATTCGACTCCAACAAAAACGAGCTATGCCCCGGCGTGTGACCGTAACTCGGAATTGCCGTCACCCCCGGCCAGACATCGCCCTGCACGAACGTGCGCATGCGTTGCCGGTAGGGCGCGGACTGGTCGCGCGCCTGCTGGAACATCAACTTCTTTTCGCGGTCAGTGCCGCGTGCCATCGCGGCGTCGTCGAACCAAGGCCTCGGCTCGTTCTCGTGCACGACGAGTTCGGCATTGGCGTAGATCGCTTTGCCGCTCGCCATGTCGGTCAAACCCGCTGAATGATCGGGATGCATGTGCGTCAGCAAAATCGTGTCGATAGCCGACGGCACGATCCCGGCCGCCGCCAGACTGGTCAGCAAATGCCCCGCGGCCGGACCGAGATAGTTCCCCGAGCCAGTTTCCACCAACGCGACGCGGCCCTTGTTGTAAATCACAAACGCATTGACCGAGAGCACGAAAGACGTGCGAAACGCTTTCGCCAGCAACGCTTCTGCCTCGTCCGCCGGTACCCCGATCATCATCTGATGGTCACGAAACAGCAGCCCGTCGCTCAGCGCCACGACATGCATATCGCCGATGCGGCGATGGTAGACGCCGGGGATCTGCATTTGCGGACTGTCTGTCATGAATTGCCCTTTTCCTGACGTGGCGCAGAAGGCTTGCACACCTTTACCGCGTGGTCGAGACGCGCTGCGGCAAGGCAGCCACCTGCGCACGTGGTTGCGAATTTGCGAAGTCCGGCACAAACTATCTGCAAAAAGCAACGCACGAGGAGCGACCTGTGGCGCGTCATGCAAACTATCGTCCTGCAGGGGTCATCCCCGCAGTCCTGCTTCCCTTCACGTCCGACCTCGCCATCGACGAGGCAGCGTTCCGCAGCCATTTGCGCGACGTCGCCTCGACCGCTGGACTTTCTGCCGTGACCATCAACGCGCACTCCACGGAAGCCGCGTCGTGTACGCTCGACGAACAGAAGCGCGTCATGGACATCACGCAAGACGAAATTGGCTCGGCACTGCCGATCGTGCATGGCGTCTACGCTGAGGGCAGCCTCGAAGGCGCGCGCATCGCCCGTCAAGCAGCCGACGGCGGCGCATCGGCACTGCTGGTTTTTCCACCCGGACCTTTCACCATGGGCCACCGGCCCGAAATGGTCATAGAGCATTTCAAGCGCATCGCGGACGCTGCCGGCGACGTGCCGATCATCGCCTTCAATTATCCGCTCGCCATCAATCAAGGCTACACGACCGACATGATCGTGCAGTTGGGCGAGGCGGTGCCGACCGTGCGGGCCATCAAAGACTGGTGCAACAATCCGGTGCAGCACGAACGCAATATCCGCGTGTTGCAGGGATTGCCAAAGCCGATCACCGTTCTGTCTACGCACTCGGCATGGCTGTTCAGTTCACTCGTGTTGGGATGCGGCGGACTGCTGTCGGGCTCCGGCAGCGTCATCGCTCCGTTGCAGGCCCAATTATTTGCAGCCGTGCAGCGAAACGATCTCGCAGAAGCTCGTCGCCTCAACGAGCGCATCTATCCCTTGGCCGACGTCTTTTATGCCGGTCCCGCCGTCGACATGCACAACCGGATGAAGGAAGCGCTGGTGTTGCTGGGAAAACTGAAGTGTGCGGCCGTGCGCCCGCCACTCGTAAAAATCCAAGCGGCTGAACTCGCTCGCATCCGCGCAGCACTCGTAACGGCCGGCCTACTCGATACCCCTTTGCAAGCGGCAGCCGAATAACACCGCCACTGCGGTGACACCTTCACCCCGTTGTCACCGCGCCGCGTTCGATGCGGAAGGTCCGGTCGAGCAGGTCGATCACGTGGCTTTCGTTGGATTCAGACATCAGCACCGAAATCTTCTCGGCCTTCAGGTTCGACAGCACCTCGCCGAGCCGCCGCGCCAAAGCCGGTGCCAGACCTTCAAACGGTTCGTCGAGTACCAGCAACCGCCGGCCCGCCATCAGCGCCCGCGCCAACGCCACGAGTTTCTGCTGTCCGCCGGATAGCTCCAACGCTCGCCGTCGCCGGAAATTCGCGACTTCCGGCATCCAGCTGTAGATCTGCTCTAGCCGGGCCTTGCTGTCGGTGGCGTGCGTCGCCCTCGCAGGCAGCAGCACATTTTCTTCGACCGAAAACTCCGGCACCAGCCGCCGGTCTTCAGGCATATAGCCAAGGCCCAGGAACGCACGCCTATGCGCGGGTTCCGCCAGCAGATCGCGACCATCCAGCCGCATCGAACCTTGCGCCGGCAGTGCCCCCATCAGCGCGCGTAGTAACGTGGTTTTGCCCGCGCCATTGCGACCGATAAGCCCGGAGTATTGCCCTTCTCCCAGCGACAGCGTCGCATCACGAATGATGCCGACCGGGCCGATCGACACATTGAGCCCGGAGATCTCAAGCATGCGACACCGTATGTGATTTGAGGCTGCCGTCCTTGGCGCGGATCAGTGTGCCCGTGATGAATTCCGCAACTCGGGGATCGTCAAGCGCGATCGCCGGTGGCCCATCCGCAATCACCGTGCCGTCGTAGAAGGCCAGCACGCGGTCGGCAAAGCGGCGGACGATATCCATGTCGTGCTCCACGAACAGCACCGTCGTCCCGCGCGCCTTCAGCGCCGCCATGATCACTTCCATCAGCCCGAATTTCTCTTCGAGACTGATGCCGCTCGTCGGTTCGTCGAGCAGCAGCAAGCGCGGATTGCCCGCCGTCGCCATCGCGATGTCGAGCAGCTTGCGCATCCCCTGCGGCAAGGTCGATGCCAGCGCGTCGCGATAATCGCCGATCTGGAAGTGGACGAGTGCGGTTTCTGCTTCTGCTCTCGTCGCCGCGGAAATGAACGGCGACACTGCGGCCGAAAACACCGACGATCCCGAGCGTGCGATGGCGATCGCCGCGCAGAGGTTTTCAAACACCGTGTAGGTCGGAAATAGTTGCGCCACTTGGAAAGACCGCGCCACACCCAGCCGCATGATCTTGCGCGACGGCAAGCCCGTGATGTCGCCGCCTTCGAAGGTGATCGTACCGCCGGAGGGTCGCAAATGCCCTGTGATCATATTGACGAACGTGGTCTTGCCCGCGCCGTTGGCACCGATGATCCCGATGGTCTGTCCAACAGGCACGTCCACATTGATGTCGCGTGCGGCGACCACCTGACCGAACGTCTTTTGCAGGTCCTTTACCGACAGCAGCGCGCTCATGTGCGTCCGCCTTGGCCAGCAATCCGCTTGCGCATGATCAATGATCCCAGGCCATCCGGCACGAACAATATCGTCAACAAAAGCACCGTGCCCAAAATCATCTGCCATCCACCCGGCAGCACCGCCACAGCCGCGCTTCGGATGATCTCGAAGATCAACGCGCCGATGAATGCTGCCGGCACCGATACTGCACCCGCCAGAATTGTCACGAACACAAACCCGCCCGACGTGGTCCAATACGCCATCTGCGGATCTACGTGACTGATCGAAAGCGCCGCCAGCGCTCCACCCGCACCCGCCAGCGCCGCCGCGATCGTCAGCTTCAGATGGATCATCCGCGTCACGGAGATGCCGAGATATTCCACGCGGATTTCGTTATCGCGAATAGCGCCGGCCATCTGCCCCGCAACCGAACTCAGATATGCCGACACCGACAACCATGCCAAAAACACCAGCGCCAGCGACAGCCAGAACACCGCGATCGTGTAGGCGGCGCCGCGTGGCTTCATGCCGAAGAAGGTTGCCTGCGCCACGTTGATGCCATCCGTCGATCCCAATGCCTGCGACTTGACCAGCAAACCGTAGAGGATCATCGACAGCGCCAAACTCAGCATCGCGAAAAAAATCTCGCGATACCGCGCCAGCAACAGCCCCGCAAACGCCGCGACCACCGCTGCGGCGACGACAGCCAAAATCACAAGCACGATCGCGTCCGTGATCTTGAACCACGAACCAGCCAGCGCCACCGTATAAGCCCCGGTCGCGTAGAACAGCGCCTGTCCGAACGGCACCAGTCCTGCGCGCCACAGGATGATCAGGCCCGACACCACCAGCCCGCTCGACATCGCAATCGTGATCAGCGACACCAGCCACAGCGGCAACACCGGCACGCTGGCGGCAAGTGCGGCCACCACCAGCGCTCCCCAGAGAATGTGCGTGAACGGCATCTCAGATCTTCCTCGCGAGCGCGGGGCTGAACAAGCCGTGCGGACGGAACACCAGCACCAATGCCATCACGGCATAGATGGCAAACAGTTCGAGATTGGGCATGAGGTGCACCGCCGACGCACGGAACAAGCCGACGATCAGCGAGCCGAGCATCGCACCTTCTATAGAGCCCATGCCGCCGATCGCCACCACGGCAAAGGCCAGCACGATGACCTCGACGCCAAGCCCGGGTGAAACCGAAATCTTCGGCGCGGTGATCGCTCCGCCCAGCGCGCCCAGCACAGCGCCGAGAAGGAACGTCAAGGTATACACGCGGGACACGTCGACGCCGAAAGCAGCGGCCGTTTCACGATCGTAGATCACAGCCGTGAGCAGTCGCCCGAACGTCGTCTTCTTCACGACGTAGATCGCAGCGACGGCCAGCAACGCCGCAAAGATTACCAAGCCGATGTCGTAGAGCGATACGGCCAAACCGCCGATGTTGACGCTGCCGGCTTCGCTATAGGGTTGATAGGCGGCCTTGCCCTCGGCACCCCAGATCAGAATGAGCACGTCTTCCAGGATCAGGAACAACGCATACGTCACCAGCACGACCACGACCTCGTCCTTGCCGTATACTCGGCGCAGGAAAACGCGCTCGAGCACGTAGCCCATGAACAAGCCCACGGCGATTGCCGATGCGCCGATCGCAACATAGCCACCCGCCGCCGGCCAGCCGCGATCGAAATAGAGCCCGATCGCGGTCGCGGAGACGTACGCGCCGAACGCATAGAACGCTCCGTGCGCGACATTGAGGATCTTCATTACGCCAAATATCAACGACAGGCCGATCGCCACGACGAACAGCCACGCCGCATAAACCAGTCCGTCGGTCAAAATCGCAATGGCTGTGATCACGAGTGCTAACCTCGATAGTCTCTAGACGGAACGGCCACACTCGCGCGGCACGCGACGGTGCCGCGCGTTCGGCACCAGAGCTTGCCCACTAAATTCGGGGGCGAACTCTGGATGCTAGCGTCTGGTCAGTTGCACTTTGCGCCGGGCATACCGGCTTCCAGCCACGCCGTCGACGTCATGTTGGCGGGCGGGTTCACGCACTCTGCCGGAAAGCGCACGATGTCGACGATCTCGGGTTTGGCTTCGGCCTTGTTGTATTTGAACGTGCCGTAAGCGATGTCGGAAATCCCTTGATGGCCGTTGCCGATGGCCATGCGGATTTTCGCACTGGGACCCTCGAATTCGAGATTTTCGAATGCCGCGATAACCTCGTCGATGGTCGGACGCTTGCCGGACTTCACTGCCGCCTTGTCCCAAGCTGCCTTCAAACCCAGAATCGATTGCGCCATGTGAAACGACGGATACAACGGCGGTGTGCCGAAGCGATCCTCGTAGACTTTACGGAACCACGTATTCAACGCCGACTCCGGCGCGAGCACTCCATGCGGCCCACGGCCACCGAGGATCGATCCATCCGGCATTTTCGCGCCCATGCGGAACATCGCCGACTCGCCGGCCGTGTAGACCATCGTCGAGTCCTTCGCCAACCCGCGCGCACCGCTCTGCACGATGAAGCTTTCGAGGTCGCCGTTCCAGAAGCTCGAATGCACGATCGGCGACTTGGCCGTCAGCAGTGCCGAAATTTCCGCGCCGAACTCACCCGCGAACAGTTTCGGAAACAATTCCTTGTCCACCTTTGCCTTGGGTGCCAGCGCTTTCATGGCGGCAACGAAATCGCGCCAGCTGTCCTGACCCCAGGCATAGTTCTGGTTGACGCCGGAGTAGGTCGCCAAGTCCGGAAATTTCTTGGCCACGTAACGAGCAGCGGCCACGTTGTCCATTGTCGCGTGCGGCGTCGCGCGGAACACGTATTTGAGCGGCTTCTCTTCGAAGATGCGCGGCGTGCCGCAATCGAAGAACACTGTGAGCGCCTTCAGTTCTTCTGCAACCGGGGCCACCGCAAGACAATTACCCGAAGAGATGTAGCCGACGATTGCTTCCATCCCGTCGCGTTGGACGAGATTGCGGAACTCGGTCACCTGATTGGCGGTCGACCCGTTCTCGTCAAGGTATTTGGTCTCGATCGGCGAGCCGCCCAAACCAGCGGTCGCATACGGTGCCGGCACTTTGCCCGCGTTGATCATCTCGATCATGATCTCTGCCGCATTGCGACCAGGTATTCCGAACGGTCCGGCGGCCGCTCCCGTCAAGAATGTCACGATCCCGAGTTTTACTGGTGGCGCAGCAGCGGGCGCGGTCTGCGCCGACACGCCGGAGGGAGACATGAGCCAGACGCAAGAAACCACAGACAGCGCCTTGCAAACCTGTTCGAGCCTTGTCTTTCGAGCCATCGACTGCTTCCTCCCAGAAGTTGAACCGGCCGCTTGTTTTGGCCTTGTGACCGGAGACTAAGACAGCAGAAGGCGCGACGCTACCGTCTTAATTTGCATAATGAGCGACATTAGAAATTGTGTACGCACGATTTCCCACTCCACGCGCTTGGCAATTGCAGTCACAGCCACGAGGGCCGATACTGAACCTAGGAGTCGCCATGAAAATCACTGCCGCCGTCATGTTCGAGCAAGGGCTGCCGCGCCCCTATGCCACCACCATCCCGCTGCGCATCTTGTCTGTCGATCTCGAGGGCCCGGGCGAAGGCGAGGTCCTCGTCAAAATCGCCGGCGCTGGCCTCTGCCATTCGGACTTGTCGGCTATCGAAGGTAACCGCCCGCGCGCCGTGCCGACAGTCGTCGGACACGAAGCTGCGGGGACCGTCGCCGATGTCGGCCGTGGCGTCACCAACCTCAAGACCGGCGACCACGTCGTCATGCTGTTCGTCGCGAGTTGCGGTAATTGCGATCTGTGCCGGCAGGGCCGGCCAAATCTGTGTCAGGCATCATGGTCGGCCCGCGCGGCCGGTACCCTGCAAAGCGGCGCGCGGCGGTTGAGCCTCAACGGCAAGCCGTTGCATCACTACAGTGGGATTTCCTGCTTTGCCGAATATGCGGTCGTCTCCGAGCGTTCCTTGATGCAGTTGCCGAAGGCGTTGCCGCTGCTCGACGCGGCAATCATGGGCTGCGCCGTCATTACCGGAGCGGGCGCCGTCTTCAACACGGCCGGCGACGTCCGGGGCAAAGCAGTGGCGATCGTCGGGCTTGGTGGAGTCGGACTGTCGTCGTTGCTGGCCGCCGTGAACGCACGTGCCAACCCGATTGTCGCCATCGATCTCAATCCGGAGAAATTGGCGCTCGCGTCGCAACTCGGCGCCACGCACGTATTCCTCGGCAACGATTCAGAGTGCGCAGCCAAGGTGCGCGAGGTGACGAACGGCGGCGTCGATGTGGCCTTCGAAATGGCCGGTTCCATTCCCGCCATGACGCTGGCCTACAACATCGGCCGGCGAGGCAGTACGACCGTGTGCGGCGGGTTGCCATCGGCAACCGCGACGTTCCCCATGCCGTCGTCGGCGCTGGTCGCCGACGAACGCGTCATCAAGGGCAGCTACATGGGCAGTGCGGTGCCGTCACGAGACATCCCGAAGCTTGTCGAACTGGTGCTCGCAGGCGAGATGCCCATCGCAAAGCTGCGTTCGGAAATCATCGGTTTCGCCGATCTCAACGCCGGCTTCGACCGGCTTGCCGATGGCGAGGGTGTGCGGCAGGTGTTGCAATGCGCGAACTCCTGATGGCCTTCATTCTGCGGCCTCGCGCGTCGGCATGTCGAAGCTCATGGGCTTGTCCGTCCCAATGCCGACGCCGGAAAGCGGCGCGCCCGACCGCTTTTGCGCCTCTCGCATCGTGCGGCGCAGATCCTTGAAATAGGGCATATGCTCGACTTCGATGCCGTGTCGGGACGACGCTTTGAACGTGCGCCGCACCCACGCTTTTCGCTCTGCAATCTCGGCCAGCATCTCAGCCTTGGGCGGCAGGTTCACACGCCCCATTTCGAACTCGCGAATCCAGCGAATCTGGCCTTCTACGATCCAGTTCAGTGCCGAATCCGAATTGAAGAATCCCAGAAAATAGAGCCCACGCCAATCCGGCGGCACGATCCGCATGTAGAGATCGAGGCTGTTGTCTTTGACTGCGACGACATCCGGTTTGAGGAACGGCAACTCGAGCAGATACCCCGTCGCCGCGATCAGCGTATCGAACTCCTCAGCGGTGCCATCTGAGAACTTGATCGTGCGGCCTTCTACCGCCTCGATCCCATGCTTTACGGTCACGCGCTGATAGCGGATGTGGTTGACGATATTTGCATTCGACGTCGCGTGCACCTTTTTAGTCGACGGCGCGAAACCGAGATCGGCCATCCGCCCGTGCACGATCCACGTGAAGAACTTGACCGCACGCACACGCACCGCTGCCGGCACCCACGGCTTGTAAAATGGCTTGACGATTTCCCAGAATGGCCGTCCAAAGATCAGTTTCGGGATGATCAGCGGCGTCGAACGGGCGACGAGAACCGTACGCTCGGCCGTGGTGCACACGTCGCTGGCGATATCGCAGGAGCTGTTGCCGACGCCGACGACACAAATGCGCTTCGAGCCATAGACGGCGGGGTCGCGATAGTAGTGGCTGTGCAGATACTCACCTTTGAACCCGTCTCGCAGCAACGGAACCTCTTCCGGCGTGCTGAGATGCCCTGTCGCGACGATGACGCTGTCATAGACGTCGGTCGCGCCGTGTTCGGTTACAACCTCCCACTGCGGGCGTTCGGCTGTATAGCTTGGCGCCGGTCGCACATCCGTTACGCGGGTATTGAATTTGATCCGGCGCGTGATGTCGAACATCGCAGCGTAGGCCGCCAGATAGCGTGCCATGTCGCGGTGGTCCGGAAACGGCTGTACTTTGCTGTCGAAGCGAAAGTCCTTGAAGGCGGTCAGGTCGCGCGCCGTGTTGATGTGCAACGTTTTGTAGGCCGACGACAGCTTATTGTCGTTCTCGTACACCCACATGCCGCCGACGTGGCTGCCGATCTCATACAGCGTCACGTCACAGCCGGCTTCGATCATATGCTTGGCACCGCACAGGCCTGCCGCCCCCGCGCCGATGATCGCAATTCTTTTCAGCACCTGATCAATCCCCGGATCCTACCGGACATTGCGCCCGACACGATCCAGTCTAGCGTCAGCGACCCGGCCTTGCCAACCACGAGCGGACCGACGCCGGTATCGATCAGTTTTGTTTGGTTTTCTTTGGCACGGGCTTCACGCTCGGCGCGTCCGATGCGCCGAAGCCTGAGAACAGCGAGGACACCGGCGCGGTCGCCATCACACCAGAGTAGTTGGGCACTACCCGAACGGTCGTGCCCACGTGCGCCAACGTCGCCAAGTGCGTCACGTGCTCATTCATCATGCGGAAACAGCCCGACGATGACGCCCGGCCGATGGTCCGATCATTGTTCGTGCCGTGAATCCGGTAGATCGTGTTGCCGAGATAGAGCGCTTTCGCGCCGAGTGGATTGAGCAACCCACCCGTCACCGTAACCGGCAAGCCTTTCTGCCGTTGACGCATCTCGGTGGGGGGCGTCCAACTCGGCCACGAGGCGATGCGGCTGATCTTCTCTGTACCCTTCCATGTGAAGCCGTCGCGGCCAACTGAGATCGGGTAGGCATAGGCTTGCTTGCCAGCCAGCACGTAATAGAGCTTGCGTCCCTGCGTATCGACGATGATCGTGCCGGCGGGTTCGTCACGCTCCAAATAGACAGTCGGCGGTACCGCGGGCGCGATCACGGGGGTCTCGCCGCCCTTCATATAGGCCGGATAAACGCCGTTCGGCGGCGACGAGGACTGCCGCGCAGCTCGTTCGGCCGCCTGCTGGCGATTTCTTTCCTCGACATCGCTTTGAAATACTGGCGTTGCGCCAGACCAACCTTGCGCAAATGCGCGGGGTGCCGTGCCTACGACCAATGTCACTGCAGCAACAGCGCAAACGCCCAAAATCCGGACAGAATTCATCGCATCCCCCTCGTCGCACAGACGACCACGCCTCGGGCGTCGATTGCACCAGTCGCGGTCGTGGTGACCGCGGAGCGCGAACCTACTCAAACCAACCGATACGGCACAAGGCTTAGCATTCTCGTGCGCAAATCGCCCAAGTCCGGTGTGTCAATTGTGCCGTCGAAAGTCTCGACCTGGGCAATCGCCACCTAGGCGCGCACGCCGCAAAAGCCTTGCGCCTGCGTTCGGGTATTCTAATCTAATGCGCTCACGCCTGGAGGCTTAAACAATGTCACAGCCAAAATCCCCGGCTCCCATGCGCCGCCCCGTTCGCGAGACTGCCCGTTCAATTGGCGAAGGCAATGCGGGTTACATGTCGGGTTTCGGCAACGGCTTCGAGAGCGAGGCGCTGCCAGGCGCACTGCCAGTTGGGCGCAATAGCCCACAGAGGTGCCCCTACGGGCTTTACGCCGAGCAGATTTCCGGCTCGCCATTCACGGCGCCACGCGTCGCCAACGAACGCTCGTGGCTGTATCGCATCCGGCCGACGGTCAAGCACTGGGGCCGGTTTGAAAAGATCGGGCGCGGGCTTTGGGAAACCGCGCCGCACAACACGTTCGAGATGCCCATCCAGCCCCTCCGCTGGAGCCCCTTGGACATCCCGCAGGAGGCCGTCACGTTTGTTCAGGGTGTGCGCACCATGACGACGGCTGGCGACGCCGGCAGTATGGCCGGCATGAGCGCGCACGCCTACCTCATCACCCGTTCGATGGTCGACGAGTTCTTCTACAATGCCGACGGTGAGATGATGATCGTGCCACAGCTCGGCGACCTCCGCATCTGCACCGAGTTCGGCACCATTGTCGTCGAGCCGTGCGAGATCGCCGTCATTCCGCGCGGCGTTAAAATCCGCGTCGAGCTCGCCGCCGGCACCAATGCGGCGCGCGGCTATTTGTGCGAAAATTACGGCGGCGCGTTTACATTACCCGAGCGTGGCCCCATCGGCGCCAATTGCATGGCCAATCAAAGAGATTTTTTGACGCCAGTCGCCGCCTACGAAGATCGCGACGGCCCTTGCACGATGACTGTCAAATGGGGCGGCACGCTTTGGCGCACCGAGTTGAATCATTCTCCGCTCGATGTCGTTGCATGGCATGGCAACTACGCGCCCTATAAATACGATCTCAGGCATTATTCACCCGTCGGTCCAATTCTGTATGACCACGCCGATCCCTCAATCTTCACTGTGATGACATCGCCGTCGGAAACACCGGGCACCGCCAACATCGATTTCGTCGTTTTCTGTGATCGCTGGCTGGTAGCGGAAAATACATTCCGCCCACCGTGGTACCACATGAACGTCATGAGCGAATTCATGGGACTGATCCAAGGCGCTTACGACGCCAAGCCACACGGCTTCGTGCCCGGCGGAATGTCGTTGCACAACACGATGCTGCCGCACGGCCCCGACACCGAGGCTTTCGAACGCGCGAGCAATACCGAGTTGCAGCCGCACAAGCTCGAAAACACGATGGCCTTCATGTTCGAGACCCGCTTCCCTCAGCGCGTCACCCGCTACGCTGCCGAGCACAAAAGTCTCCAGCACGACTACGCCGACTGTTGGGCAGACATCAAGAAGCACTTCGACCCGACGAAGTGCTGAAGATCGAAGCGTTCGCCAAGATCTGGCTACAAGATATCTGCGTCGACCGGCACGTGCCGGAACAGGACACGCCACCCGGGTCACCAAATTGGCGGGACAACGCCGGCGACTGCCTGTTCACCGCACTTTCTGTTTGACAATCTTGCCACGCCGCAACAACAAGCGACCTGCCCGGGAACTGCGGACGTGGTGGAACCGGTAGACACACAGGACTTAAAATCCTGAGGCCGCAAGGCCGTGCGGGTTCGAGTCCCGCCGTCCGCACCAAATGTCTTGGCCGCATAGTCGCAATTCCCGCCAGTCATTAGACTTCGCGTTACCGCAGATTGCACCGGTGATTTTGTCATGCATAGGTCTGCACATCGGCCGCCGGGACGACGTGACGAACCTGCATTCAGCTGGAGACCGCAGTGCCGTTTGATTTGGTGTTGAGGAACGCGCGCATTGTCAAAACTGAGGCCGGCGATGGCACCTCAGATCTGTTGGATATCGGGATCGCCAACGGCCGCATCGCGGCACTGAATACACGCATTGACCACGATGGGCCCATCTATGATGCCGCCGGCCAACTGGTTATTCCTGGTCTTGTGGAAACGCACATCCACCTCGATAAGACATGCATTCTCGACCGTTGCCCGATCTGCGAAGGCAGTGTGCAAGAGGCGATCCGGGAGACGGCTCGCGCCAAACTTTCGTTTACAGAACGGGATATTTACGCACGCGCACGCCGGACGCTTGAAAAGGCCATCGCCGGCGGAACGCAGTACATGCGTGCGCACACCGAGATCGACCCCCGTATCGGTCTCAAAGGCTACCGTGCGATAAGTCAACTTGCGCGCGATTATGCCTGGGCAATCGATCTATCGCTGTGCGTGTTCCCGCAGGAAGGACTGACCAACGATCCCGGCACCGAAGAGTTGCTGATCGAAGCCTGTGAGCTAGGTGTTGGCGCGATCGGCGGTGCGCCCTACATCGACACGGACCCGAATACTCAAATCGCGCGCATTTTCGATCTCGCGCGTCGGTTCGACCTCGATGTCGATTTTCATCTCGATTTCGATCTCGACCCCGGCTGGACCCACATCGATGAGGTGTGCCGCCAAACTGAGAAACGCGGATGGGGTGGTCGTGTCGCTGCGGGTCACATGACCAAAATTTCTGCGATGCCGCCGGATCAGCAGATTGCGATGGCGCGTCGCCTTTCAGGTGCTGGAGTTGCAGTTACCGTGATCCCGTCGACCGATCTCTTTTTGATGGGACGCGACGCCGACCACAATATTCCGCGCGGCGTGACACGCGCTGACCGGCTGGCACAAAACGGCGTGACGGCATCACTCGCGACCAACAATGTCATGAATGCATTCACGCCGTTCGGCGATGCTTCGCTGATCCGCATGGCGAACTTGTTTGCAAACATTGCGCAACTTGGCCGGCCGTCGGATTTCGACACGTGCCTCGATTTGGTCAGCGGCAGCGCCGCGCGTCTGATGAATATTGCAAACTATGGCATTGCAGTCGGGCATCCCGCCGATTTGGTTGTGATCGCGTCTGAGAGTGGCGCCAGTGCAATTGCCGAGATTGCGCAACCTCTCGTCGGCTTCAAACGCGGCGTCCGTACCTTTACGCGCGCGTTGCCCGTGCTGCATCCACCGACGAATTGATCGGTCGATTTTATTTCGCCGATCGCATTCTGCTGATGACCAATGGTCGCTGAAATTGTCGAGAACACGTTGCCGAAGCAGTCGTTCACGCGTCGATCCGCACAAGCATCCGAACTACTATCCCCGAATTCCTTGTCACGCGATCGCTTTGAACTTGCTGGCAAGGGAGGCGCGCATCTCGACGTCCGCCACCCCATCGTTCGCCCACGATCGGTTACTCAGACGGCAGGATGCGTCGTCATCCAATGGCGCGCGATGTCAATTCGGCGCGTGAGCCAGACACCCTGATGCTTGGCAATATGGTCGAGCAATCGCTC
>JANLYD010000413.1:0-17149 GCA_031365465.1 Hyphomicrobiaceae bacterium | reverse complement strand
GGGCAGTAGGCAGTAGGCAGGGAGAAGCGAATAGCGAGTTGCGAGTAGGGAGTTGCAAGTAGGGATGCACGCGAATTCGTGGGGTGCGTCAAACGTTTGCGTGACGCAGCGGAGGCGCGGTCGGAATTACGGAGTTGGCTCACCGATCAAAACAAAAAACGGGCGGTTCGGAGGGTGTGCCCTCCGATGGCAGCGCGAGGGCGAGCCCTCGTTTCGCGGGAGCGAACGGAAAGCCGAACCCGGGGCTGCCCCTCATGCGGGCTTCGCCCACCTTCTCCCCGTGAACGGGGAGAAGGGAAAAGACGGTCAATTTCTACAGAGTACCGTCAGCCCATCGCCTGATCGAGATCGCCGACGATGTCGGCGATGTCTTCGAGGCCGACGGACAGTCTGACGACATCGGGTCCAGCGCCGGCCGCGATCCGTTGGGCGTCCGACAACTGCCGATGCGTGGTCGAGGCGGGGTGAATGATCAGCGAGCGGGTGTCGCCGATGTTGGCAAGATGGGAGAACAGCTTCACGTTGGAGACGAGCGACACGCCGGCGTCGTAGCCGCCCTTCAAACCGAACGTGAAGACGGCGCCGGCACCCTTCGGCGCAATGCGCTTCTGGATGGCGTTGTTTTTATCGGTGGCGAGGCCGGCGTAGTTCACCCAGGCGACCTTGGGATGCTTGGCGAGATGCTGGGCGACGGCCAATGTGTTCGAGCAATGCCGCTCCATGCGCAGCGGCAGCGTCTCGATGCCCGTCAGAATCAGAAACGCGTTGAATGGCGCGATGGCCGGGCCGAGATCGCGCAAGCCCATGACGCGACAGGCGATGGCGAAGGCGAAATTGCCGAACGTTTCGCCGAGCGTCATGTTGTTGTAGGAGGGGTTCGGCTCGGCCAATGTTTTGTATTTGTGCTTGGCCTTGAGCCAGTCGAACGTGCCGCAATCGACGATCACGCCGCCGATGGAATTGCCGTGGCCGCCGAGAAATTTCGTCATCGAATGCACGATGATATCGGCGCCATGATCCTTCGGGCGGCAGAGGTAGGGCGACGCCATCGTGTTGTCGACGATGAAGGGGAGGCCATGTTTCTTGGCGATTTTGCCGATGGCGTCGAGGTCCATGACGACGCCGCCGGGATTGGCGATGCTCTCGCAATAGATGGCGCGCGTGGTCGGCGTGATGGCGCGCTCGAAACTTTCGGGATCGGTGCCGTCGGCCCAGGCGACGTTCCAGCCGAATTTTTTGAAGGCATGGTTGAACTGATTGACCGAGCCGCCGTAAAGCTGGCGGGCGGCGACGAAGCTGTCGCCGGTTTCCATGAGCGTGTGGAACACCAAGACCTGCGCGGCATGACCGGAGGCCACGGCGAGGGCTGCGGTGCCACCTTCCAGCGCCGCCACGCGCTGTTCGAGCACGGCCTGCGTCGGGTTGCCGATACGGGTGTAGATGTTACCGAACGATTCAAGCCCGAACAACGAGGCGGCGTGGTCGACGTCGTTGAACACGTAGGCGGCGGTTTGATAGATGGGCGTGATGCGGGCACCGGTGGTCGGATCGGGCGCAGCACCGGCGTGAATGGCGAGGGTGGCAAAGCCGGGTGATGGGGGCTGTTTCGACATCGTGGACCTCGATGATGGAAGATCGGCGGCACATAGGGGTCGCCATATAAAGTGCCGCGCGAATGCTTTGGCAAGGCACTTCGCAAATCAGTTCGCCAGCGCGTGTTTTCCCCAGCCCGGCCGAGAGAGACATCAGGTCTCATGACCGAGGGTCCCTTGACGTGACCGCCGGTTCGACTGCACCTTCGATGCAATAAAAAGACGCCACCGGAGGACTAGCCCATGACTGCGAAGCCCATGACCGCCAGCGCGTCCCCCATCGATCGCCGTCAGTTGTTGCGTGGAGGTGCTGCGCTTTCGGCGTTGTCGTTCGGTCTCAGCCCGGCTGCGGTGTTTGCCGCGATGGGACCGGAGGACAAGTTCGATCTGGTCGTCAAAGGCGCCGACATCGTCGATCCCAGCCAGAACTTGCGCGGCAAGCGCGACATCGGCATCCGCTTCGGACGCATCGAGCTGGTCACCGAAAATATCCCCGCCGAGAAAGCCGAGAAGCTGCTCGACGCGTCGGGCAAGTTGGCGACACCGGGGCTCGTCGATCTCCACGCGCACGTTTTTCCCTATGGGTCGGGCATCGGTATTCCCGCCGACGAGTTGATCCCGTTCCAGGCCTCCACGACGTTGGTCTCGGCAGGCGACGCAGGCGCGAACAACGTGGCTGCATTCCGCCGTTACGTGGTGCCCGCGACGCGTGCCCGCCTGTTCGGCTTTGTGCACATCGCAATTCACGGACTGACCGGCTTCCCGGTGCCTGAACTCTATAATCTCGATTTCGCGCAGGTGAACGCTGCCGCGCGCGCCATCGCCGAAAACGCCGACTTCGTGATCGGCGCGAAAGTGCGGATGAGCGACAATGTCATCGCGAAGCATGGATTGGAGCCACTGAAGCGTGCGATCCTGGCGTGCGAGCGCGCCGGCACGGGTGGCCGCATCATGTGTCACATCGGCGGCGTCGAAACACCCGAACTGATGAGCCAGATTCTCGATACGTTGCGGCAGGGCGATATTCTGACCCATGCATTCTCGGGTGTGCCCAACCTCGCCGGCAAGTTCACCAACATCGTCCAGGACGGCAAACTGCTGCCAGCGGCGATCGAGGCCAAGAAGCGCGGCGTGATGTTCGACGTCGGTCATGGCGGCGGATCGTTCGACTATACGGTCGCGGAAATGGCCATGCAGCAAGGCTCCGGTCCCGATACGATTTCTTCCGATGTGCATGTGTTCTCGGCCAATACGCCGGGTATGCCTTACCTGACCAACGTCATGAGCAAGTTTTTGAATCTTGGCTTCACGCTGGAGCAAGTGGTGACGATGGCGACCGCAACGCCAGCCAAGATCATCAATCGCACGCCCAAGCTCGGCACGCTGCAGGTGGGCGCGCCCGCCGACATCTCGTTCCTCGAACTGGTGGAGGGGCCGACCGAGTTCGTAGACACGCGCAACAACAAGCGGCCGGGGAAAGTCCAACTCAAACCCGCTGGCGTGGTGATGGGCGGCGTGCCGTACGGCCGGCCGTACATGGCGCCGTTCGCGTCGCGCTGAACGGCGGCAAGACATACACGGCTGGACTGTTCCCATTCCTTCACTTCTCCGTCATGGGCGCGAAGGCGGCCACCCAACATGCCTAACGTCTCCGCAATCGACGAGATAAATCACGGCCAGCGCCAAGTTACTTGTGGCGCAGTGGCCGACTTGCTTGGGTGGCCGCCTTCGCGGCCATGACGGAGTGTACAGGTGCTGCGAAGGCTCACCCGCCACGCGCGCGTGTCTGCAATGCAGCCCCCCGCCCAACGCCACCCGCCTTGCCTCAGGGGCGCGTCCGTCGCAGATTGGCGGTTGGATTTTCCGACATCGACACAGGGGGCACTCACGAATGACAAAAAACAGCAAGGTCGTCGCGTATCAGGACTCGCTCGCGCAGGCGGCGCGCGACATGCTCGCCGCGCGGCCGGACGTGACGCAGATGCCGTTTTCGACCCATGCCAGCCATGATCACTTTCTGGCGTATCTGAAAGAGAACCCGCAGATCAACGCGTTGATCCTCGGCGGACAGCGGGTCGGCATGGCTGAAGTGCCGGTGTCGCCCGGGCTGGAAGTGGTCGCCCGCATCGGCGTCGGCTACGACATGATCGATCAGGCGGCCCTGGCGCCACGGCGCATTCCGCTGATGACGGCGGGCACGGCGAACTCGCCGTCGGTCGCGGAGGAAGCGTTTCACCTGCTGTTTGCGCTGATCAAGCGGAGCCGCGAACACGACCGCTTGGTGCGCGAGGGCCGTTGGGGTCAGCGCATGGCCGACATGCCCGGCGATATTTTCGGCAAGACGATGGTGGTCGTGGGCTTCGGGCGGATCGGGTCGCGTGTGGTGCGGCGGGCGCTGGCGATGGAAATGAACGTGCACGTGTTCGACCCGTATGTGTCGCCAGCCGACATCAAGGCTGCGGGTGCCACTCCGGTCGCGCGCCTGGACGACGCGTTGCCGCTTGCTGATGTGCTGACGTTGCATTGCCCGAAAACGCCTGAAACGAATGGTCTTATCGATGCGCGCAGGCTCGCGCTCATGAAGCCAACGGCATTGCTGATCAACACGGCGCGCGGCGGGATCGTCAACGAAGCCGCGCTGTTGGAGGCATTGCAATCGCGCCGTCTCGCAGGTGCCGGACTGGACGTGCTGGAGCAGGAGCCGCCGCCCGCCGATCACCCGCTGTTCAAGGAGCCGAACGTGCTGCTGGCGCCGCACATGGCAGGCGTTACGCGTGAGGCGCTGGAGCGGATGTCAATTGCGTCGGTCGAGAATGTGCTGTCGGTGTTCGACGGGCGGCCGATCGTCGGCAACGTCATCAACAAGGACGTGCTGCAACGCTGAGTGCACCGCAGACGTCACATGCGAAACCGCCACGTCAGAGAGCGTGGCGGGGTTCTTCAAGCGATATGACCTTCGACTGCGTCGATGCCGGACAGCTCGACGTCAGAGAGTGCCCTGAGCCGCTTGCGGCGTTGGCATCGGTGCTGCCGGCAATGCGGGCGGCAAGCTGTCGACGAGGAACCGCAGGCGCCGCGGCGGCGATGTAGGGTGACCGTCCGAGACTTCGCTGGCGACCACAAGTGTCAGTCCATGGGACGGCTTGGCGGGCGTGTTTTTCAAGTTGGCAGCCGACAGGGGTGTGAGTTCGGTGATGAGGTAATGGCGATCTCCGATCGTGATCGGATCGCCCATGGACAGCTTCTGCCCGGAATTACCGGCGAGGGCGGCTGGACTCAACCAGAAGCCTTCGTCGCCGGCATGCGGCGATGGCCCTTCTGATTTTGCCAAATCGAGTGTTCCGAACTCGCCGTCAGGCCTCGTTGCGGCTCGAACGAGCCCGCTGCCAGATTCCCGCGTCGCCGAAATCGATAAAACGGGGCGAGACCAAGATGCCTGCAACACCGGCAGGGCCGCTGATACGGCGTCGTCGGCTGCCTTACCACCGGCCATTGACAGCAAACCGATGCTGCCTGAAACAACCATCCCGCACAGCAATGCCGGTTGCAAACCTCGGCCGCGCTTCACGCGACGCTCGAATGGGCGTCCGCTGTCGTCGGGATTCGTCGGTGGGAACATCTCGGCTCTCCAATACTCGCTCGATCACCGGCATACATAAGCGGTCGCCGCTGAATTGTAAGGGGTCAGCCGGCGTTGTCCCGGGATTGTCTTACGGGCACCAGCACCATGCGCAGATGGCGGGCAATCGACATGTTGAGCGCGGTTATGAGGCCGAAAGAAATCGCCAGCAGGACCAGCGGCGCTTGACGGTGGGCTGCCACCGCCGTTTCGTTCCGACTCAGCGGGGCAACCTGATCGGCGGTCAGGTTGGCGATCCAGCCTTCGGTGCCAGCGATCGCGGAGCCGTGGCCGATGGAGAGTGCGCCCAAGACCATTGCAAAGAGGGCCAGACCCAAGCCGAAGTCGACGAAGGCGCGGACGACGTGGCGCTTGATCGGTAGAGGTGCCGTCGTACCCGGCGTGCTGTGCGTCGTCATGTCGTCACTCCCAGAATATCGTCCAAGACAACGGCAGTCTCCTCAAAGCACCGCCGGTGTCACTCGAGTCGGATAAGACGAAAGCAGTTAGGCCTCGATTGGCCGGGAATGTGACGATCCTGGTGCATCCGATGACTGGCAGATGAACGGCCTTCAGAGTGTCGAATGAGCCACACAAACACCGGCGGCCGGCGAAACTCCCGCTGGCTAGGTCGGCGGTCAATGAGTAAGAGCGGGGACGCGCACACGGAGCGAGACGTAGGTATGGCCGGATCATCATCGCTTTTGGCACCGCAACTGATCATCCTCGATTTCGATGGCGTGGTCGCCGACAGCGAGCTGCTGTCGAACACTCTGCTGGCGGACTACATCAGCAGCTGCGGACGCCCGACCACCGTCGAACACGCCATCGAACGTTACATGGGCCGTCGCTGGGAAGACTGCGAAGCAGCCATCGCGGCCGACTTCGGCGCGGCGATGCCGGTGGATTTTCGCGATCAGTACCGCGCCTTCAGTAGCGGGCGGATGCGGGAGCATGTGCAGCCGGTTCCGGGCATCGTCGCTTTGTTGGAAGCCAATCCGGCGAGCACGTTTTGTGTCGCGTCGTCGAGCAGCATCAGCTGGCTCGATCACGTCGTCGACAAATTCGAGCTCCGTCCGGCGCTCGGCACCAATCTGTTCAGCGCAACCGAGGTTGGTCGCGGCAAGCCGGCGCCGGACATTTTCCTGCACGCGGCGGCGCGGATGGGGGTAGCGCCGGAGCGCTGCGTGGTGATCGAGGATAGCGTGGCCGGGGTCCAGGGCGGGGTCGCGGCCGGCATGCCGGTCATTGGTTTCCTCGGCGGCGCCCATATTCGAGATGGCCACGGACCAAGCCTGCAGGTTGCGGGAGCGTGCGTTCTGGCTGCCGGACATGGAGATGTCGCACGGCTGTTGGGCCTGGATTTTCCGCACTCGAGTACCGGCTGACACGACGCGGATTGCATGGGAGTGACGATACCGCATGGCCGGCACCGGAAGAGTTGCGATGTCAGGTCAACCGGTCAAACAGGTGTGTTGTTGCTCCGCCACCGCAGCATTGACCATTTACTTGAGCGATGATTGCTGCTCGGCTCGAAAGTGCGGTAAGGGTGGATCGGGGTTGAGTGGGGTGACGGCGGGCTGTATCAGCGCTAAAAAATCAGGCTGAAGCGTGCCACATCCACGGCGTACTGCTGTGGTTGGATCGGGGCGGGAAATTTGTAGCCTCTCGGCGCCGAGCACACCGTCATGTAGATCGGCTGCCCATTCCTGGGTTGCAGACGTGTTGCACGTATGCGGTTTGTCGGCGTGTTTTAAGAGTGTGTAGAAAGAGTGGAAGCCGATGACGGAAGGGGGGCCGCGGTCATTATTTTCAGGAATATTGCGACTGGTTCCGTATTCCGGCGTGCAAGTCTATGACGTCGTTATCGCCCGCTCGCTGCTTGACACGGTTACGTGCAGGTTCATCGAAGAGAGTTTTGAGGTCGAAAGTGGCGTCGAACACGTGCTGTTGCCGCTCGACGAATTGGCGCAACCCGCAGAAGCGGCAGATCTTTTACCCGATGCAAGCGATCGGCCACGACCGCTAAGACCAAGCCGGCTTTCGCATCCGCTGACCGGGCGGACGATCGAACCCGCATCGGTCCTGTCGGTCGACGGCGCTGCGGCAGCCGCGCGTTTCGCCAACCGGTGGATACCCATTCCTTATCTCCGGTTCGTTGGAAGGGACGAGCAACAGCGGGCGAAATTCGACGCCGGCCCGTCGAATTGGGTCCGCATTTTCATCACCATGGATGCCGGACGCGGCCACGACGCGGACGCCGGAGTTTCGGATGCGATTCAACTGGCTGTTGCCTTCGATACCAGTCTCTCCGACCACTCCCGCCTCGATGCAGGAACCTATCTGGCGCCCAGCACCGAAGACGCAGCCTTCGGCTCGACGTTCTTTTCCGCGACCACCGTCGAGGATGTCTCGCCGCTGCTGAGCGAGCCGTGGCTCGAGGCCTGGCTGACGCCAGAGGCGCAGGACGATGCCGCCGACGGGCCGGTCGTCGAGCATCGGCACATCGCCGAATATCTGACCCTGCTGCGCGTGCTCGAAGCGTCCGGCGTGATGCCCGAGGCGCGCTTCACCGACACCATCCAGCGGCGATTTCGGATACGCACGACGGCGGTCGATCTGGTGCTCGATATCGGTGACGCGGAAACGACGGCGTTACTGGTCGACGTGTCGCCGGACGCGCAGTCGGCCGACGCCGGCTATGCCGAACCGCTGCGCTTGCGCGATTTGTCGGAACCGGGCCGCGTGCATACGAGCGCCTTTCCGACAGCCGCCGAGTTCACCGTCGCGCCGTTCGGCGACGCACGGCTGTCGCGCGACAGCGGCCGCATGGAAGCGTTCCGGTGGCCGAGCCTGGTGCGGATCGGGCATGAAGCCCGGCGGCTGGCGCTGCGCTCCAACGGCACGGAAGGCGTGACCGGACTGAGCAATCTGCGCTCGTTCCTGCTCGACGAGCACGCCAGCCCCGGCCTGTGGCGGCAGAGTACGGACGATAACGCTGCCGGGGGCGACACCCGTGGCGATCCCGGTCCGATGGTGTCGGGAACCGTGCTCGGCCATGTCGGCGAAAACGGAACAGTGATCGGCACCCCGCCGACCGATCCGACGCAGCTGTCTCTCACCGATCAACGTCCAGCCATCCGGCCGCGATTTTCGCGCGCATCGATGATCGGATTTTTTGCGACGGAACTGGTGTTGCATGCGCTGGCGCAGATCAACTCGGCCGCGCGCGAAGGCCGCGATGCGCATGAGAACGACATCCGCGAACTGCGGCAAGTGGTTGTGCTGGCGCCGGCGGCTCTGAGCGAACTGGAACGGCAGGCGCTTTTGTCCCGCGTCGACCAGGGAATAGCGCTCGCCTGGCGCGGACTTGGCTGGGATCAACTCGCGCCCGGTGTGCCCAGACGTCCAGCCGCGACGCTGGCGCTCGGCGGCGATCTCGGCACGCAAATCGCATATCTGCACAACGAGGTTTCGGCAAAATATCAGGGACGCTTTCGCGACTTGCTGCGGGTCTATCGCGGCGGTGACGTCAAGGGCGGGGCGGCAGAAGCGCTGCGGGTCGCCTCGGTCGATTTCGGCGCCCGAGTGACGACGCTGACGATCGTCGATTATGCCGGCACCGAGACCCCGGCCGTCGCCAGCGAATGGCAACCGAGCGTGCACACGCAAGAGCGCGTGCCGGCCGGCACCGACAGCGCGGCGCAATCGCTGATCTGGATGCTGCTCTTGCCGGCGATCGAAACGCATCTTTCGCAGTGCGGGCTCGATCCGGCGCGGCAGTTTCTCGACGAGATTACCGGACGGTCGTCCACCAGCCTGCTGGTCGACGACCCCTACTTCACCCGCCGCTTCAATCGAAAGGTCTTGTGGCCGGCGGCGCAGGGATTGTTCGCGCTGACACAGCATGGCGCCAGCAGCCTGGGATATGGCAACCGCGCGGTTTCGTTCGCGACACTCGTCGAGTTGGGCGGCGGACGGCTGGCAGGCACCGGCCCGATCTTCGATCTGGCGGCGTTGCAAGCGGGCGCGAGAGGGTTCGCACTCGATGCCACCAGCATCAGACTGGACCGGGGCGCAGTCGCGCGGATCATCCGGACCGAGATGCAGGACTGCGTCGACCAGGTGTGTAGGACGGTCGCCGCCAACAGTTGCGATCTGCTGTTGCTGGGCGGCGATGGGACGCGCCTGCCGACGATCCGCGACGCCGTGCTCGCGGCGCTGCCAGTGCCAGCCAGCCGCATCATCGACCTCAATACGTATCAGAACCGGTCGGCCAACGAAGCGGTCGGTGGTGCTAACGTGACGTCGGCGATGTTGCCGTCGATCGCTTCGGCCTTGGACCGGCGACAGTTGCTCGATGCGAGCGGGTTCAGCCATGCGGCGCTCAGCCGATTGGCGCTGCCTCCGCCGGACGACGCGCCAGCGCAACGGGCAATCGGAAGCTCGGCGCGCACTGAAGCGGTCGAAGCACCGGCGGTCGAGCGAGTGGCACAAGCCCGCGCCAACGCCAACCCTGCAACGGGAGCCTGACGATGCGCCCCGAGCAGAAGATCATCATGTCGTGCCGCCAAACCGGCGAACGCGCCGAGCGCTTGCTCGAATGGCTGGACCAGAGCCGCATGATGCTGAAATCGCAAAGCCGCGCCCTGCGCATAGAAGTTCAGGGCATCGCCAACGAGCTGTTGGTGGTGGTGGAGGCGGTGGAGCAACCGCCGACGGCAGGGCTCATGGGGGCGTGGGGCAGTGCGCGGGCAGAGCTGATCGGAGCGCTGATGACGGATGCGGGCCAGCCCGCCAGCGTTGACGACAACCGGTTGGCGCTCACTCGAGAGCAGTTGCTGGCGCTCATTCCCCGTGACAGCGATGGCGGGGCCGCGGCGAGTTTGCGGCTGGTGGCGGCAGAGCGGGTGGAAGCGCCATATAGGTTCCCGGTGCGGCTGAGCCTACTCGGGCAACTGGATCTCGTAAAAATAATCGCGGCCGCCTATCTGGTGCACGTGCCACCGCGCCGGCAGCAGATGGCGTCGTCGGAGACGATTACGCAGCGCCTGACGATCAAGGCGCAGGAGATCATGCAGCAGGCGTTTTCGGGTATTTCGCGGCGCGACGTCGATACGCTGCGCGACACGCTGCATGCCCTGGCGCCGGAGAATGCGGCTTTGCGGCGCTTGGACGCCGGCGGCTACTGGGACACCCTCGGCGGCTTGATCCCACACTTGCCCGAGGCGCTGCGGCGGCGCGCATTCGCGTTGTTGTGGGGCGAAGATCCGGCGTTGACGGAGCTGTTCGAAAAGCTTTCCGACGCAGTGGAATTGTTGGGCTTTTCAGGCGAAGCCTTCATGGGTATCGATGCCCTGATGGGACGCGACCCCAGCACCGGCTGGCTGGTCCGGCACAGTGACAGCCTGATCGGGACCAGCACCATATTGAGCTGCCACGATCAGCCGGAGCGCACGATCCGCGTTTCCAGCCGGCATGGACGGCCGGCCGATGTGCAGCGGTTCGTGCTGGCGGCGCTGGTCGACGAGTGCTGTCTGCCGGTGTCGCCAGCACTGCTGCCTTTGCTGGAAACCGCCGATCTGCTGGCGTTACCAGCACCGCGCCCGGTCATGTTGTGGCCGAGCACGCGGGGCGGCAACGCCGGCGAACCCGCAGCGCAACGGTTGTCGACGGTCGAGGCGCTGGAAATTTTCGCGGCGCAGAAAGCCAGCTATCTGGTCGATCGCGCGGTGCGCCGTTTGACGTTGACCAGTCTGGTCGTTGCAGCCGACATGATCGATCGCTCCACCGCCGGCGAACTCGACGCGGGCTCGACGACGCAGATCGCCAATTGGGTGGAGGGCACGCAGGGCGAAACACCCCATGCCCGCGAACGGCGGCGAACCGGTCTCAGTATCTTGGCGGCCGAGGTGGCAGGCAGCGGCACGACTGTCGAGCCGGTGCTGACGAGCGCCGACGGCACCGATCCGCGGCTGGCGGCGACCATCGAAGCCGTGCTCGACGGCAACACGAGTTGGGCGCAGGAGTGGACACCGAACCGTCCGTTCCGCAACGTGTTCACGTGGCGTCCGCCACGCAGCGCGCTGCCGCCATCCTCGATCGTCGGGCAGCCCGGCTCGGCTGAAATCCTGCGCTTCGAGCGGCTCAAAGGAGCGGACGCCGCGCCGTTCGTGGCACCCGTCGTCGAACTTACGGCCAGCCACGATCTGGCCAACCTGCAACACGCGATGACGCAGGCCACGTCGTCGACCGTGCATCTGCAGCAACTGTCCGCCCGGCTTGCCGAATTGCGGCGCTCGCTGTCGGCGCGTTTTCTGCGGCTGCACATCTCGAACGATCCATCGAGCGTGGTCGAGTGGCGGCGGCAGATCTGTCATGTGGCGCGCAATCGTTTGCAACGTGCGGCGCAAACCGGTAACTTCGGGCGACTGCAACAGGCGCTGATGTTTTCGGAAAGTGAAGCGCTGTCGGTGCTCGCGCGGTTGCGGGTCGAGGATCCGCGATACACCGGCGTGGTCGTGCCCGATCTTCGCACGATCGAACCGGGCCGCATCGTGGAGGCGTGCCTCGAAGCGTGGGTTTCGGGGATGCGGCAGATCACACGGGCCCCAGCACTGATGCGTGCGGTCCAGGTGCCAGGGCCGATCGTTGCGCACATGGTCGACGAACTCGCCCTCGGTGCGCTGCGGATCGGCTTGCAGGAAAAGTTGTCGGAAGCGGTGCGGCGCATCCAGTTGAGTGCGGTGCGAGCGCTGGACTTCGAGTTGAGCGTGGCCGCACTGATGGAACGAGGCATCAACGCGTATGTCGAAGCCCTCGATCCGGGGGCGCGGACGCTGCGCAGTTCGGTTCATCGCGATACGCGGTTCGGCATGAGTGCTACGGCCGCGACCGCCGGAATGAGTAGCGGTAGCGGTGCGCCCGGTGGCGCGGGGTCATCCGTCAACCGCTCGCGCGCAGAGCCCGGCCGTGGCGGCGCACGGCGGGCGGTGGCCGTCGCGCCTTCGGCGATCGCCGACGATTGGGCGGAGACATTCGCCGACTTGATCGAGGCCAATATACTCGGTGCTGGCCTGCTGGGCGGCGCCGGCCATCTCAATCGCGAGCTTGGCGAAGTCTTGAGTGCCATAAACGCCAGTCCGTTCGAGGGTTTTCAATGAGTGCCTATCAAGTTGCCGTCGTTGCCGACGAGACCGCTCCGGCGGCGGGAACGGCGGTGGTTCGTATCGCCGGGCTCAAGGCATGGCCGGAGAATGCGACGCTGCGCATTCTGCCGATCGACGAGCAGGCGGTGCCGCCGAACAGCGAAGGCTGGCCGTGGGAAGCCATTCGTCCGGTGCGCGTGACGGTCACCGAGGAGGGCGTCGACGTGGTGCTGGGACCCGACGTCGTCAACAGCACCCGCCTGTTGCCGGGCACGCCGATCACGATCAAGGTGGGAGCCGCCAACCTGGAAGTGGAAGCGCGCTGGCCGTCTGTCGCCCCGATGACCAAGCGCCGCACCGGCGCTGTCGCCATGAGCGCGGCGCAACTGCTTTCGGCAAAAGCCGAGCGCGAGCGCCAAGAAAAAGCGGCAGCGGCGCGGCGTCAGGAACTTGCGGAGTTGGCGGCAAAGGCCGCACGCGACGCCGCCGAGGAGGCGCAACTGTCGCGCACGCAGACGGCTGCGCCGGCGTCTGCGGTGCGTGGAACTCCACTGCGGAACGCCGAGACGAGCCAACTCGCCCGCTTGTTGCCGATGCGCCGTGCCGAAGCGCGCACGGCCGAGCCACATCCGGCGATGCCTACGCCGGCAGCGGCGGAACCGAAACTTGCGCCGATGCCGAATTCGTTGGGCCAACTCGCCAAATTCGGCGCGGTGCCAGCCAGCAACGTCGTGGCATTGCCGACGTTCATGCCGGCGATGAGCCGTCAACAGACTTGGGGGCTGCGTGGGTTCGCGGCCGGTCTGGCAACCATGGCTGTGTTGATTGCGGCAGCCTTCATGCTCGCGCCACCGTCCTGGTTGCCGCCTGGGATCAGCGGCGCGACGATGGCTGGTGCGGGGCAAGCACAAATCGGCGTGCTCGACCTGAAAAACGTTTTCAAGGATTTAGGAGCGACTGGAACTCTGTCGCCGCGCAACAGGTCGGCCGTGAATGTCGATGTCGCAACGGCACTGTCGTTGGCGGACCATAATCTTCGTGGGCAGCGGAACGAGGGCGAAACAGCGGAAGCCGAATTCTGGCTGAAGCGCGCGCTGGCGAGCAGCTTGGGTGGGCAGGACGTCGGCTGGGCATTGACGCAGCTCGGCACCATATACGCGACAGCGGGTTCGCCACATCACAGTTACCTCAAAGCCCACACGATCTGGGAATTGGCGGCAGCTCAAGGCGATCCGGTGGCGCACTGCTTTCTGGGCGCGCTGTATGAGCATGGACTGGGCGTCGCACAGAACAAGAAAACCGCGCGCGAGCATTACCTGACTGCGGATGCCCTCGGTGCATGCCGCAGCGCAAAGGAAGCCGCCGCTCGATTGAATGAGTAATGTCATGCGAGGCAAAACCATGCTCGATCTCCGCGCGACGCTGATCTCAGGCGCGGCGGTTTGGCTTGGCGGAACGGCTGTGCTGCTGGCGCAGTCTCCGCCGGCGGTGCCGGGCATTCCGAACTTCATCGACGCCCGCCCACTTCCACAGACCGAACGGAGCCGCGCCGACGAACTCGAGGCGCAGCGGAAGGCCGAGACTGAGCTGCGTCGTCTGACCGAGGAGGCCGATGCCCGGCGCCGCCTCGAGGACGACCGCCGGCGCGCGCAGGAGCAAACGAAAACGCCGGTTCTCGATCTTGACAAAGTGCGCGCCGAAGATGCAGCGCGCCGGCTGGCAGCCGAAGCAGAAGCCAAAAGCCGCTCCGACGAAGACGCCCGCCGGCAGGCCAGCGAAGCCGCAAAGCGCATGGCTGCGGAAGCAGAAGCGAGCCGGTTAGCTGCGGAGGCCGAACTCAAACGCCGCGCCGACGAGGAGACCCAGCGCATCGCCGCCGAAGCAGAGGCGAAACGACTGGCGGCCGAGGCCGAGGCACGTCGCATCGCAAGCGAAGCCGAGCTTCGCCGCGCCGACGCAGAGGCCAAGCGTGCAGCAGCCGAACTTGAGGTCAAGCGCGCGGCGGAAGCCGAGGCGAAGCGTCTGGCCGACGCCGAAACGCGCAGGCAGGCAGCGGCCGCGGCCGAAGCTCAACGGGCGGCGGCGGAAATCGAGGCCAGGAGAGCCGCGGCTGCCGCAGCCGGGAACGCTGCCGCAGCGGCCGCTGCAGCAGCCGCCGAAGCGCGCCAGCAGGCCGAGGAGACCGCGCGCGCCGCCGCCGCCGCAATCAAAGCGGATGCGCAGAAGCTCGACCCGGCGCGGCTTTTGACACGTGGACGGCAACTGTTGGTCGAGGGCAACATCGTCGGCGCACGCCTGCTTCTTGATCGAGCGGCGAACTCGGGCAACGCGGATGCGGCGCTGGCCCTGGCCGATACGTTCGACGCCGCCGTCATCGTTCGCTCCGGTCTGGTGGGGGTGGCTGCCGATCCTGCGCTGGCGGAGTATTGGCGCGCGAGGGCCGCGCAAATGGGCTCGTCGCCTGCTGCGGCGCCGAAACAATAGGCCGATGAATCAGAGGTCAATCGCGGCCTCCGTGGCACCAACTTTTTCCACGGTCAAAGCTCTAGTCGTGCACGCGCTAGTAGGCTAAGCAGGCCCTCGAAGTCGATAACGACCGAGGAACTCAAGGAGACGTCCATGTCACTGTCACGCCGCCAGTTCGGCACTGCAATTTCAGCCGCTGCCCTCACCGCCGCCTATGGCAAGCCCGGCTGGGCACAGGCGCCACTGATCATCAAATTCAGCCACGTCGTCGCCAACGACACTCCAAAGGGCAAGGGCTCGGTCAGATTCAAGGAACTCGCAGAGAAGTACACCGACGGCAAGGCGAAGGTCGAACTTTATCCGAACTCGACGCTCTACAAGGACAAGGAAGAAGTCGAAGCCTTGCAGCTCGGCGCGGTGCAATTACTGGCGCCGTCGACGGCCAAGTTCGCCCCGCTGGGTGCCAAGGAATTCGAGGCGCTCGATCTGCCGTTCCTGTTTGCGAGTGATGAGCAGTACGCCAAGGTTCTCGGCGGCGATGTCGGCACGTATCTGTTCAGCAAGCTGGAGAGCAAAGGCATCAAGGGCCTCGGCTTTTGGGACAACGGCTTCCATATGATCACCTCGAACAAGCCGATCAAAACCGCCACTGATCTGCAAGGGGTGAAAGTGCGCATCTCCGGCTCCAAGATCGCCGATCAGTATTTCCGCCTGTGCGGCGCGATTCCGCAGATCCTCGCCTTCTCGGAAGTCTATCAGTCGATGCAGACAGGTGTGGTGGACGCGGGCGAGAACACGCCCTCGAACGTGCTGACGCAGAAGTTCTACGAAGTGCAAAAGCACATCACGATCGCTCAGCACGCGCATCTGCAATACGCGGTGATCGCCAACGCGAAGTTCTGGGCAGGTTTGCCGCCGGATTTGAAAGCGCCTCTCGACAAGGCCATGGCGGAAGCGACCGCCTACACCAACGACATCGCGCGGCAGGAGAATATCGACGCACTCGCCGAAATGAAAAAGCTCGGCAAGAACGAATTCCACGTGCTCGACGAAGGCCAGCGCAAGGATCTGCGCACCGCTATGCAGCCGACCTACAAGTGGGCCGAGGGCCGCGTCGGCAAGGAAGTCATCGACCTTCTGCTGAAAGCGACGACTGCGTAAACGAAGGTTTCGCGAGAGCGATTTACCCGCCCGCACATTCCGAGCGAATGTGCGGGTTTTCTTTTGTGTGCTGCGAACAGTTGGGACAGGCACCAAAACGGCGGCGTACGCCAGCGATCGATCACCACACGGCCCCGCCGTTCAGGTGCCTGTCCCTATGCCGTGAGACCGGCCCCACGCTTCGCCGCCGATTGCAATTTCAGCACGCGTTCGCGATGGAGCAGATAGAGGCCGGAGGCGATGACGACCGACGCGCCTGCCAGCGTGACGGCATCCGGTGTCTGGCCGAACACGAAATAGCCCGCCGTCGTATGCGTCACCAGACTGAAATAGGTGAACGGCGCCACGCTGGATGCCGGCGCATAGCGGAAGGCTGCGATGAACAGCGCGTGGCCGATGGCCGCCCACACTCCGCACGAGACGATGCCGAACCAGATGATCGGCGTCTGTGGCCACACCCATTCGGAAATCGCGAACGGTGCCGTTAACACCACACCTGCAAACATCGAATAGAAGAGTGTGACGGGTACGCCGTCATGGGCTGCCAAATGCCGCGTCAGCAACGTGAAGGCTGCATACGACAGCATCGAGCCGGCGGCCCACACGAACGCCAGTTCGAACGTCGACGAGCCCGGCTGAATTGCAATCACGACGCCGCAAAATCCCACCAGAATGGCGGTCATGCGCCGCCAGCCCACCCACTCACGCAACACTGGCCCGGCCAGCAGCGCGACGGTCAGCGGCGTGAGGAATTGCACGGTCATGGTCTGGTCGAGGCGGAGTGTTTTCAGGGCAAGAAAATTGAACGCGGTCGAACCGAGCAGCAGCAGCGAGCGGAGCAACTGCCAGCCCGGCTTGCGCGCGCGCAACAAGGACGGCACGGCGACCAGACCAAGCCCCACGACGATGGCGACGAATTGTCCGACGAAGCGCACCCACACCACCTGCGACACGGGCAGATGTCCGGCGGTGATCATGTATTTGCCGGTCGCGTCGAGGGCCGAAAAGCAGATCACGGCCAGGCAAATCAGGCCGATCGCCTTGAACGGTTGACTGGACAGCACGGG
Organism: Hyphomicrobiaceae bacterium; assembly: GCA_031365465.1. Classification (GTDB taxonomy): domain Bacteria; phylum Pseudomonadota; class Alphaproteobacteria; order Rhizobiales; family Hyphomicrobiaceae; genus JABFRJ01. The sequence goes on along the minus strand of JANLYD010000413.1, from coordinate 96 downwards.
ACGAGCGGGTTGGGTGAAGATGCCCGGTTCCGGCTGGCTTTCTGGAGGTTCGCCCGGCGTGACGGAAACCTTGCGCTGCATCGACACTCTCTCCGT
>JANLYD010000393.1:0-20499 GCA_031365465.1 Hyphomicrobiaceae bacterium | reverse complement strand
CAAACGTCGTCGCAGCGCTTTATCGCGAGCAGGCCGCGCGCCATGAGGTCGACCGCATCTGGGGCGAATTGCTGCCGGAAATGAAATTGGAAGCGGGCTACACCCAAGGTTTCAACTCGGCTCGCCAGGTCAACGAAACCGGCACCGCGACCGTGACCGGCCGTGTGAACGTGCCCCTTTACGAAGGCGGCGAGACCAAGGCCCGCGTGCGGGCCGCCAAGCACACCCACGTCAGCCGCCTGCAGGAAATCGAGCAAGCTCGCAACGAAACACAGGCAACGGCCATCTCGACCTGGTCGCGTCTCGAAGCGACCCGGACGCAAGTGGCGCAGGACAAAATTCAGGTCGACAGCGCCCGCGTCGCACTGGAAGGCGTGCGCGAGGAAGAACGCGTCGGCCAGCGCACGCTGCTGGACGTGCTCAATGCCGAGCAGGAGTTGTTGGACGCGCAGGTATCGGCGGTTTCCGACCGGCACGACATGCTGATCGCGGCGTACGCGGTGCTGGGCGCCATCGGCCGCCTCGACGGCAGCACCCTGCAGCTCGGCGACAGCCAATACGATCCGTCCGTGCATTATGAAGACGTCGAGCGCAAATGGTTCGGCGTCAGCATCACCCATCCGGACGGGCGGATCGAGTTACTCGACAAACTGGAAAACTGGGGTGCCCGCGATCCCTACATCGCCAGCCGTGGGCTCCGGTCCTCCGCCGACTGAGGCGCCGCGCGCATGTAGACTTTGGGCCACGCCGCCGGCCAATTCAACCTGCCCTTCCCGTGATGCCGATGGCAGCCCGTCGCCAGCGTGCTTTAGTCCGCAGTGGACACCTGCGTTGGCTATTGTGTTGGGGTGCCCGGTTTGCCTTCGATTGTTGCCGTCCGGCCATAGTGCGCGGGTTAACGAATCGTATACGCCCAATGCCGTAGGTCGCGTGCTGGACCTTACACACGAGTGCACACGCGGCTGTGGGGCAGGGATTATGATCAAAGACTTTTCGAAGACGAGCCTGATGGCCGGGCGTCGGATTTCCGCGACGATGCGGCAGACCTGCTCGGTCATCGCGCTGGCATGCTGCATGTCACTCAGCGCCGTTCCGGGTGCATCTGCTGAAACCATCAAGGAAGCGCTGGCCAACGCCTATCGCTGGAATCCGAAGCTTGACGCCGCCCGCGCAACCCTGCGCGCCGTAGACGAGCAAGTTGCGATCGCCAACTCCGGCTACCGTCCGACCTTGTCGGCGAACGCGAGCGCCGCCACGATCAACACGTCGTCCGAGACGACGACCGGGATCGTCAGCCGCTCAGAGACACACCCGCACGGATATGGCTTGACCGCCGTGCAGCCGCTGTTTCGCGGCGGACAGGTGATCAACACCGTGCGGGCAGCCGAGGCTCAGGTCCGCGCGCAGCGTGAGACGCTGCGAGCCGTCGAGCAGCAGGTGTTGCTCGATTCGTCGACCTCCTACTTGGACGTCGTGCGTGATCAGGCCATCGTTCGTCTGCGCGAAAACAACGTGCGCATTTTGACTGAGGACCGCAAACAGACCCGCGAACGTTTCGCGGTCGGCGAAGTGACGCGGACGGACGTTGCCCAATCCGAGGCGACACTTGCGGCAGCGGTGTCTGCTCTCGATCTCGCGCGCTCCAATCTGCAAACGAGCCGTTCGGCGTATGAGCGCAACATCGGTAATCCGCCAACCAATCTCGTCGAACCGCGTCCGGTCGACAATCTGCTGCCGCGCACATTGAACGACGCGATCTCCATCTCTGCGCGCGAAAATCCAAACGTCGTTGCCGCGCTTTATACCGAACAGCAGGCGCGCCATCAGGTTGACCAGATCTACGGGCAGCTGTTGCCGACCGCACAATTGCAAGCGACGTACAATCGCCAATACGACGTCGGCTCCGGCGCTTCGGCTTTGGCCTCTCAAGATACCAAGACGCTGACTGCGAACTTCACCGTGCCCCTCTATACTGGTGGTCTCGTCGATGCGCAGGTTCGTCAAGCCAAGCAGACACACATCAGCCGCTTGCAGCAGATCGAGCAAGCCCGCACCGAGGTCAAACAGACCGTCGTCGCGGCTTGGTCTCAGCTGATAGCCGCACGCGCGCAGTTGGTGTCCGACAACACCCAGGTCTCGGCCGCACAAACCGCCCTCACCGGTGTCCGCGAAGAAGAGCGCGTTGGTCAGCGCACCCTGCTGGACGTGTTGAACGCCGAGCAGGTACTCCTCAACGCACAAGTGGCCGTCGTCACCGACAAGCACAATATCGCGGTGGCCGCCTACTCGGTACTGTCTGCCGAAGGCCGGTTGAACATTTCAGAATTGGGCGGCGTGGACACCATCTATGACGCCGAGCAGCACTATCATGAAATCCGCAGGCAGTGGCGCGGCGTGTCCATCACACGCGCAGATGGCCGCATCGAGACGCACGTATTCGGCGACGTCCACGATAAAAAACAACCTGCGCAAGATGATGCGAAGGGTTGGAAGCCCGTTAAGTAAACTGAGCCGTGGCCGATACCTGAGTTACATCGCGAGTCTGTCGGCACACAGGTCATTTAAAGTAGCAGTCGGTTCGCAACGCGTAGTCTACTGTCGCAGATCGATCTTTGAACGCAATTGCAGCCTCGCCAGTGCGCAATTCGCTTACCTGAAGCGGAGTGTTTGAGCATGCGTTCGAACAAGACCATCGCTACGCAGTCACGTCCATCGAGAGATATGCAATCGCCTCCTCCCGACGACGACCGCAGCATGGACGAGATCCTGGCGTCGATCCGGCTGATCATTGCGGAAGATCCACAGAGCCAATCAAGTCAAGCAAGTCAAAAGGCGCGTGCCGCATCGTTCGCCGTGCAGGCAGCACCGCCGCAAACTGTCGAGCCAGAAGAACCGCGCCGTAACGCGCTTTCACGTTTCCATAGCCGCACCTGGCAACGGGCTGCCGACGCCGACGACGTGCTGGAAGATTTGTTTTTCCCCGCCCCAGCCGATGCCGCAACGTCAGGCATTGAGCCGCTGGAGGCACCAACCAAGCTCGAGCCTCAAGCCGAACCGGCAACACTTGCGTTAGACGTGCCGACACTGCCTCCAACAGAGCCGGCCACGCAGCCGGTCGAGGAGACGCGCACCGCCGAAGAGCTCTGGCGGGCATTGGCCGATGGGCTTGCCGTCGTGGATCGCGCAGACTCGGTGCCCCCCGAGGCCGCAGAGCACGCGCATCAGGAAACGTCCTTGTCGATCGACACGTCCGAGGCCATTGCTGCGCCGGAGGTCATGCTCGCCGCCGTCGACAACGATCCGGCGTTGCTGTCCGCATCCACTGTTTCCTCCGTGGCAGTGGCAGCCGCTGCCGTCGCCGAAGTCGCAGCCGTCAACGCTGCCAGCTCGTTGCACGCAGCGACACCCGAATCTGGTGCACGTGCCGACGCGCCGGGTGGAACCGCACTGACGCCCGTGTCTGTCGCTCACGCGATCGAGCCTTTGGAGACGACGTCTGCACCTGTCGTGGAAACATCAGCCGAGGCACACATCACGACTGCCGCGTCGGTCGAGTCGTTCGAAGAAACGATCGCTGGTATGCTGCGCCCTCTGCTGCGCGAATGGCTCGACGCGAACATGCCGCGCATGATCGACAAGGCCCTGCGCAGCGAGCACCCTCGCCTGCAGCTCGAAGCGGACGCGACAGCGCCGCACACCTCCCCGGCGCATGCACGCGACGCGGCCGCCTAAAACCCCACGGTAGTGGGACAACACGAGAACTCTGCCGCCTCTTGCCCGTGCATTGACGTGCCGCAGTGGCGCGCGTAGACGCTGATCCCCTACGTTTGCAACCGGTGAAAGCGCCCCCGCGCCATGCTCGAAAAGACCTACCAGCCCGCCGAACTCGAGGCGCGGATTCATAGAGACTGGGAGGACGCGCAGGCGTTCAAGGCAGGCCGCACCGATCGCACCGGCGATCCCTACACCATCGTGATCCCCCCGCCGAACGTCACGGGATCACTGCACATGGGCCACGCGCTCAACAACACGCTGCAGGACATCCTCTGCCGTCATCAGCGCATGAAGGGCCGCGACGTGCTCTGGCAGCCCGGTACCGATCACGCCGGCATCGCCACGCAGATGGTCGTCGAGCGGCAACTGGCCGAGCGCCAAGTGCATCGTCGCGATCTCGGCCGCGATAAATTTCTCGAAGAAGTCTGGCGCTGGAAAGCCGAGAGCGGCGGCACGATTACTAACCAGTTGAAGCGCCTCGGCGCGTCCTGCGACTGGTCGCGCGACACCTTCACGATGGGCAAATCCGGCGCGCCCGACGACCAGATGATGCGCGCCGTCGTCAAGGTGTTCGTCGAGTTGTACAACGCCAAGCTGATCTACAAAGCCAAGCGCCTCGTCAACTGGGACCCGGAATTCCAGTCAGCCATCTCCGACCTCGAAGTCGACATGGTCGAACACACCGGCACCTTCAAATGGGCCGAGGGCCAGGTCGACAAGGAGGGCAACCCCGTCGCCTTTTCCGAAGCTGGACTCGGCAAGGCGCTGGCGAAAGATCCCGGCGGGCACATGTATCACCTGCGCTACCCGTTGTCGGGCAAGACGTTCGATGCCAAGGACGCATCGACTTTCATCGTGGTCGCAACCACGCGGCCCGAGACGATGCTGGGCGACACCGGCGTCGCCGTACATCCCGAGGACGAGCGTTACACCGCCCTCGTCGGCAAAACCGTGGATTTGCCGCTGGTCGGCCGCCAGATCAAAATCGTCGCCGATACCTACTCCGATCCCGAGAAGGGCTCCGGCGCGGTCAAGATCACGCCTGCCCACGACTTCAACGATTATGAAGTGGGCAAGCGCGCCGGCCTCGACGTCATCAACATTCTCGATGCGAAGGCCTCGCTCAACGAGAACGTGCCCAAGGCCTATCAAGGCCTCGATCGTTTCGACGCGCGCCGCAAGGTCACCGCCGATCTCGTCGCCGGTGGTTACGTCGTCAAGATCGAGCCGCACACGCAGTCGGTGCCAAGGGCGCAGCGCGGCAATGCCGTCATCGAGCCGTGGCTGACGGATCAGTGGTACGTCGATGCCGCGACGTTGGCGAAGCCTGCCATGGATGCCGTGCGCTCCGGCAAGACGCGCTTCGTGCCGGAAAAATATGCCGACGATTATTTCCGCTGGCTCGAAAACATCCAGCCGTGGTGCATCTCCCGCCAACTCTGGTGGGGCCATCAGATACCCGCATGGTACGACCAGGACGGCAAAATCATCGTTGCCGAAACACAGACCGCCGCCGAACAGATCGCACGCGCGAGCAGCGGCGGGAAGCCTGTCGAGCTTACCCGCGACCCCGACGTTCTCGATACGTGGTTCTCCTCCGCGCTGTGGCCGTTCTCGACGTTGGGCTGGCCGGACAAGACGGCGGAACTCGCGCGCTATTACCCTACAAGCACACTGGTAACAGGCTTCGACATCATCTTTTTCTGGGTCGCCCGCATGATGATGATGGGCCTGCAGTTCACCGGCGAAGCCCCATTCAAGGACGTCTATATCCATGCCCTCGTGCGCGACGAGAAGGGACGCAAGATGTCGAAGTCGATCGGCAACGTCATCGATCCCCTCGTGCTCATCGACCAGTACGGCGCCGACGCGCTGCGCTTCACCATGGCCGCCATGGCGGCGCAGGGCCGCGACTTGAAACTGTCGACCAACCGCGTCGAGGGCTATCGCAACTTCGCAACCAAACTCTGGAACGCCGCCCGCTTCGCTGAAATGAACGAGTGCGTGCGTCAGAAAAACTTCGATCCGAAAAGCGTCGAAGAAACCGTCAATCGCTGGATCGCTGGTGAAACCGAGCGCGCCGTCGCGGCCGTCACGGCAGCCATCGACGCCTACAAATTCAACGAAGCCGCCAGCGCCGCCTACGAATTCACCTGGGGCACGTTCTGCGACTGGTATCTCGAACTGACCAAGCCGATCCTCGGCGGCGACGATCACGCGGCCACCGCCGAAACGCGCGCGACGACCGCGTGGGTGCTCGATCAGATCCTGAAAATGCTGCATCCCTTCATGCCCTTCATCACTGAAGAGTTGTGGGGCCGCATGGTCGAAGTCGGCGTCAAGCGCGAGCGCCTGTTGTGCCTGTCGGCGTGGCCAGAACTCGAAGGGCTGCAGAATGCCGGCGCTGACGCAGAGATCGGCTGGCTGGTGCAGTTGATTTCCGAAGTGCGTTCGGTGCGGTCGGAAATGAACGTTCCGGCCGGTGCCAAAATTCCGCTGGTTTTGATGGGCGCAAGCAAGGAGACGCGCGCCCGTGTCGCCCACCACGGCGATACCATCCAGCGCATGGCGCGCATCGATGACATCAGTTTTGCAACTGCCGCACCCAAGGGCTCAGCGCAGATCGTCATTGGCGAAGCCACCGCCTGCCTGCCGCTGGACGGCGTCATCGACATGGCCGTTGAAAAAACACGGCTGGAAAAAGAGATCGCCGGCGTCGTATCCGATCTCGGCAAGATGGATGCGAAACTGCAGAACCCCAGCTTCATGAGCCGCGCCAAACCCGAGGCTATCGAAGAAACGCTGGAGCGTAAGGCGGAACTGGTGCAGGCCATGGAAAAGTTGCAAGCCGCCGTCAAACGATTGGGCTGACACCAACGGTCGCGGTTCGCCTGCGATTTGAGGAGAGGCGACATGGATAGCGATGCGCGCGCCGATACCGAGGTGCTCGTTGTCGGCGCCGGACCGACGGGGTTGATGCTGGCGAACCAACTGGCGCGTTGCGGCGTCAACGTGACCATCATCGACCGCCACGGCGGCCCGGCCGAACAGAGCCGCGCCATCGCCGTGCAGCCTCGCACGCTCGAAATCTACGCAAAAATGGGTGTTTCCGACACTGCGTTGTCGCTTGGCGTCCGTGCCACTGGCGCCAATCTTTGGAGCAACGGCCGCTGGCGGACGCGGATTCCCGTCGACGATATCGGCCGCGATCAGAGCGCGTTTCCATTCATTCTGATGCTCGGCCAGGATGACAACGAGCGTATTCTCGGCGCAACGCTGCAGCAACAGGGCGTCACCATTCAATGGCGCACCGAATTGGTCGCGCTCGAGCAGCACGCAACTCACGTCACAGCGACGCTGAAAGATGCGTCCGGCGAACGGCGCACCATCGAAGCATCATGGGTCGCCGGCTGCGACGGGTCCCACAGCGCCGTGCGCACGCTGAGCAACATCGAATTTCCCGGTGAAAATTACGAGCACACGTTTTTCGTGGCTGACACCGAAGCCACTGGCCCGATGCGGCCGGGCGAGTTGAATATTTATCTCTGGCGCAATGGCTTCCATCTGTTCTTCCCGATGCGCGGCGAAAATCGCTGGCGCGTCATCGGCATCCTCCCCGAGCGCTTCAACAGCCAGACCGGCGGCCACGCCGACGTGACGTTCGATGCGCTGGTGCCGTCGATCCGGGAGGAAGCGGGCGCCGACCTCGCCTTCCTTGCGTGCCACTGGTTTTCGACCTATCGCATCGCGCATCGCGCAGCCGACCACTTTCGCGACCGCCGGTGTTTTGTGCTGGGCGATGCCGCGCACATCCATAGTCCGGCCGGCGGGCAAGGTATGAATACGGGCTTGCAGGACGCCTATAATCTGGCTTGGAAACTTGCGTTGGTGGTCAAAAAGCGCGCGGCGGCCACTCTCCTCGATAGCTATGAACAGGAGCGACGGCCCGTCGCGCAGCGCCTGCTCAAAACTACCGATCGCGCGTTTCAGGTGCTGGTGTCCGATCGCTGGCCGGCGGCCGTGCTTCGCACGACCATCGTGGCGCGGCTGGCTGCCATTGCCATGAGGATCGAGCCACTCCGGATGCTGGCGTTCCGCACTATTTCACAGCTCGGCGTCAGCTATCCCGCCGCCGACTTGTCACAGACACTTGCGGGCGCATCCGGTCGCGGCCCCGGCGCCGGCGAACGTTTTCCCTGGCTGCATCTCGCACTCGGCGACGCGGGCGAAAGTGCAGATCTGTTCGAGCAACTGGACGATACGCGCTTCAATCTGCTGCTGTTCGGAGGCAACGTCGCGACAACAAACGTGCCAAAAACAATCACCGATATCGTAGCGGTTCACGCCATTCCCGCGACGTCGCTCAATACCAAAGCGCTGACAGCGGCCGGCATCGATACGCCGTCGTTCTATCTGCTTCGTCCCGACGGTCACATCGGACTGGTTGGTGGCGTTTTCCAGCCTGCGGCGCTGACGCACTATTTTTCGCAACGCGTGCATCTCATCGCGGATGCACGAGACCACCAAGCATAGAGCACGCAACAATTTTGTGTCCCGAAATGAGAGCCAGGCAGGCGCGCTGCCTGGCTCCCTGTTCAAACGGCTCAGCCCCACATGTGCTCGTGGTGTCCACCGAACACGTTGTGCGCGACTTCGTGGTCGTTGCCATGATGGCCAGCCTGCCCACCGCCGTGGCCCGAGTTTCCACCACCGTTACCACCGCCGGCGTCACCACCGTTTCCGCCCTGGACCTGCGCGGCCTTCACATCGGCCGCGTTCTGCGACAGCAGCTTGGCCGCCGCGTCGACTTGTGCGGCATCGTGTGTGCCGAGGGCTGCGATCAACGCTTTAGCCGCCGTTCCGTTGACGCCGTTGATACTCAACTCGTTGTCGAAATGAGCTGCGTACTTATCGCCTTGCGCCTGACTGAAGGCGCTCGACTTCTCGGCGAACGTCTGGATCTGCTGTTGCAGTTGTGCTGTCGCCGCAGCATTTCCAGGATCAGCCTTCACCAGATCGATCGCCGACTGCCCGAGCTTGTTCGCAGACGTGACGAAGTCGTTCGCGAACGCCGCCTGTTTGGCATTGACCGAGACCGGAGCTTCCGTCGTCACATGTGTAAACCCTGCGAAACCAGCGGCATCCGGGGTTGACGACGCCGCTTGCAACGCAGCGTCACCCTGCACGATCGAGATCACCTCACGATGGATGTCGTTGATGTGCGTTGCATCGAATTTTCCGGTTCCGGCTTTGGACACGGCATCGATCTCCAGCGTCAACTGGTCCGCCACCATTCGGACGTGCAGCAACGACTCCGCCGAAAGTCCCTGCGGATGTTCCGCAACCGCAAGCACCGCCTTCTGCGCGCCCGCGAGGTCATTCAAAATGGCCGCGCGATTGCCGTCGTTCTGCGTGCCGTCATAGACGCCACCCACCAGTTTCGTGGTCGCATCGTTGAACTGCTTGCCGGCGTCGACAAGGCTCCCCACCGCGACTGGCGGTGTATCGGCAGGAGCCGGATCAGCCGGAGCTTGTGCCGGATGATCGAGCGCGTTCTGCCCGACTTGCGCCACGGTCACCGCCGCAGCCTTCAGCGCATCGCCGGCCTTGTCGACGACACCGTCATTGCCCGCTTTCAAGCCGTCGATCAGCGACGTCACTGCCTTGCCGACTGCGCCGTCGGCCGCCAGTTCCTTGCCCACATCGGTGGCAAAGGTGCCGCCTTGTGCCTTGGCTGCGTCGTTGGCATTGGCCACGAACTTCTGGATGTCGGCGGTCAACTGCGCCGTCGCCGGATTGTCACCGGCCTTACCGCTGTCTACGAGCGTCACCGCCTTGTCGGCCAGCGCATTCGCATCCGCCGTTACCTGCTTGAGGAAGTCGGCCGCAGCAACCGGAGTTGCCGCCGGAGCGGGATCGACCGGTGTCTGCGCCGGATGATCGAGCGCGTTCTGCGCGATCTTTGCGACATCGGCAGTGTTGGCCTTCAACACGTCCGCCCAGTGATCGACGACACCATCGTCACCAGCTTTCAACCCACCGATCAAGAAACCGGTTGCCTTGCCGATTGCGCCGTCGGCCGTCAACTCCTTGCCCACGTCGGTGGCGAACGTGCCACCTTGCGCCTTGGCGAACGTCGCGGCATCGGCGACGAACTTTTGGATCTCGGCTGTCAACTTCGCGGTTTCCGCATTGTCGCCGGCCTTGCCGCTGTCGACGAGTTTGACGGCCTTGTCTCCTAACGCATTCGCATCGGCGGTGAGGTGCTTCACGAAGTCTGCGGCGGCAGGTGCCGTTCCTGTGTGCGCGGGATCGGCGGGTGCTTGCGCCGGATGGTCGAGCGCGTTCTGCCCGACTTGCGCCACGGTCACCGCCGCAGCCTTCAGCGCATCGCCGGCTTTGTCGACGACACCGTCATTGCCCGCTTTCAAGCCGTCGATCAGCGACGTCACCGCCTTGCCGACTGCGCCGTCGGCCGCCAGCTCTTTTCCCACATCGGTGGCGAAGGTGCCGCCTTGTGCTTTGGCTGCGTCGCTGGCGTTGGCCACGAACTTCTGGATGTCTGCAGTTAACTGCGCGGTTGCCGGATTGTCTCCCGCCTTGCCGCTGTCCACCAATTTCACCGCCTTGTCGGCGAGCGCATTCGCATCCGCCGTCACCTGCTTGAGGAAGTCGGCTGCAGCAACCGGCGGCGTAGCTACGGGAGGCGTCGCTGGATCAGCCGGTGTCGCAACCGCGCCCAGCATATTGCTGGCCACGTCGTTGGCGTTGGCCGCGAGCACGGCAGCCGCCGCTTTCACCTCGTCCACGTTGCCGGTCTTAAGCCCATGTTCGAGCGCCCGCGACGCGGTGCCATTCACCCCTTGCGTGGCAAATTCATTGTTGAAACGCGCGGAATACAACCCGCCTTGCGCAACGCTGAAATGATTGGCGTCCGTGGCGAACACCTTGACGGCGGCGGCCAGCGTTGCGCCCGCCGCACTGTTCGCCGTCAACCCAGCATCGGCCAACGCCGTCGCCTGCTGACTAAGCGAGGCAGCGTCTGCGGCGAACTTGGTCATGAAGGCGACTTGCTGCGGGTTGCCTGCAAACGGTGTCGGCGCCGCCAGAGGCTCTGGCAAAGCGGCAAATCCGTTGCTGTTGCCGGTCGTCGCCAGTCCGACGAGTTTGTCGTCGCCCTGCACGATGTCGATCAGATCGCGCTGCACGTCGTTGATATATTTAGCGGCGTACGGATCTTTTCCGATCGTGCCGATCGCTTGGCGCTCGAGACCGATCTGGTCGACGATATTCTGCGCGTGAATGCGGCTTTCGCCCGTAAAGACATCCGGCTGCGTCGCAATCAAATGCGCAAGATTGGTTTGAACTGCCTTGAGATCTTGAAGAATTGCCGACTTGTTTCCGCTGTCGATCCCACCCAACATACGGATAGTCGCGTCATTGAAGACTTCGCCGATTTGCGCGAAGTCGAGAGGTGTCGCATTACGTGCCATTGAAGGGCTCCTGTGCCCTCCCCCAGGCCGAGACCTAGTTTCCGAAAACGGCGGAAATGCGATTTACCGCTGCAAATAATATAGCGTTGATTGAAGCCGACATATTCGACCTTGAAAACAGCTTTGCAATCGAATTCATAATCGATGTGAGCTTCGGTGGAAACGCCTTCGGTGAAACGTGTCTCTCGCAGATGGCCACGCCGGTTCGAACGGATGCCCACCCACATCTGGCGTTCGATGTCGTTGCCAAGCCGAGGCCAGTGTGCAAACAGCGAGTTGTATGGCATTTTGGCGCGAGTCGCGACCGCAGAGCTGTGCCTGCGCGATGCGTGCCACGCCGGACTTGAAGCAATCCACTTCAGGAATTCCGGCAGCCTCATCCGACCACGTGAATTCAGGAGCACTCACATGTCCGACGGGACCGCTGCCCCAGACGCCGCGCCGGCCGCGTCACCCGAGCCGTTCGCAGACCCGAAGTTCTACGCGCAGGGCGGACACATTCTGCTGGGCGGCAGTGATGCCGGGATCGAGTATATCGACCTCAAACTCGCCAATCGCCATGGCTTGGTAACAGGCGCTACCGGCACGGGCAAAACCGTGACGCTGCAGGTGATGGCCGAAGGCTTCTCGGCTGCCGGCGTGCCGGTGTTCGCAGCCGACATCAAAGGTGACTTGTCCGGCATCGGCGCTGCCGGCGAACCCAAACCACATCTCGTCAAGCGCGCCGAAGAAATCGGCTTGCCTGGTTACGCCAACGCTGCCTTCCCGGTCGCCTTCTGGGACATCTTTGGCGAACAAGGCCACCCCATTCGCACCAGCGCCGAGCATATGGGACCGCTGCTCCTGTCACGCTTGCTCGATTTGTCGGAACCGCAGGAAGGCGTGCTGAACATTGCGTTTCGCTGGGCGGAAGATCGCCGCGTCCGCGATCCGAACATGCTCATCCGCAAGCTGCAGGATCTGCGCGCGGTCATCGAGGAAATCGGCCGCCGCTCCGCAGAACTTCGCGGCAAATACGGCAATATCGCACCGCAGACGGTCGGGGTTCTGCAACGGCGACTGCTGGTCTTGGAGGAACAAGGCGCCGACAAGTTCTTTGGCGAGCGCGCGCTCGACATCAACGACTTCCTCAAGACCGCCCCCGACGGTCGCGGCGTGATCAACATTCTCGCCGCCGAGAAACTGATGAACAATCCGCGCCTGTACGCCACCTGTCTGCTGTGGATGCTGTCGGAACTGTTCGACAAGCTTCCCGAGGTCGGCGATCTGGAAAAACCCAAGCTGGTGTTCCTGTTCGATGAAGCGCATCTGTTGTTCAACGACGCGCCGAAGGCCGTGCTCGACCAGATCGAGCGTGTCACTCGGCTGATCCGCTCGAAAGGCGTTGGCGTCTATTACGTGACGCAATCGCCGGGCGATGTCCCCGATCGTATTTCGGCCCAGCTCGGCAATCGCATCCAGCACGCACTCCGCGCTTTCACTCCAAAAGAGCAGAAAGCGATCAAAGCGGCCGCGACCACGTTCGCGAAGAACCCGGAAATCAATACCGAACAAGCCATCCAGCAGCTTCGCGTCGGCGAGGCGCTGGTGTCGACGCTGCGCAGCAAAGGCGAACCGTCGATGGTGCAGCGCGCGCTGATCCGCCCGCCGATGGCGCGCGTCGGACCATTGACGCCCGAGGAACGCTCAGTCCTGATTGCAGCCGACACCGCAAACAATGCCAAATACGGCGCCGAAGTCGTCACCATCGGCGCATTCGAGCGCGTTCAGGCCCTGAATTCGATATCCGGCAAAGTCAGCGATTCCATCGAAACGGCAAAAGAAAAGGCCGGCGGCTGGTTCGGCATCGGCCGCAAGGATCGGTGACCGCAGCCCATTCGAATGTTGCGGATAAACTGACTTCATTGGCGGACCAGCAGTGCAGTCGCCCCGAATCGGCGTACCACCGTCGAAGTACTGTAGCGAGTACAGTTGTAGAAACACGAGAAAAGCCTATAATAATGGCCACTTTCTCGATGATCAGACGGCGGTTCGCCGGACTGCGACCAAGGAGCCTCTCATGGGCCTGCGCTTCCGCAAGATTTTTTCAGTGCTTCCCGGCGTCCGGCTGAACGTGTCCAAGTCCGGCGTCTCGACCAGCCTCGGCGGCCACGGTGCCACCGTCAACGTCGGCTCGAACGGCAAGCGCACCGTCACCGTCGGTATTCCCGGAACCGGCCTCAGCTACAACGCTCCGCTCAACGCACTGAGTGCGCTGTTGGTGGTGGCGGCCGTTATCATCTGCGCCATCGCCTACCTCGTCGCGCCGACACAAGTCATGCAGCTGCTGCACTGGTGGCAACCGAAGTGGTTCTGAGCTACTGAGGGACGCGCATTCTCTCCGCGTTCCCGCCAACCCACGCCGTCGCCTTATGCCAATCGGGTTTCCAAAGGCTAAGCCCTTTGGCGGGAGCATGAGGGCAACGCCCTCATTCTAACGGACCTCGAGCCCTACCATGACGTCATCGCGTACGCCTGCAAAATTCTACGCGCCGCTTGCTATCGGTGCGCCCGAGCCGATGCGAGCGCAGCCCGTTCGGCTCGAACGCATGATCCACTTCGTGCCGCCGCAGAACGACAAGCTGCGCGGCCGCGTCAAAGAAATGATCGCCCAGGTCGACGTCGTCTTGGGTAATCTCGAAGACGCAATTCCCATGGAACAAAAAGAAGCGGCGCGCGCCGGTTTCATCAAGATGGCGCGTGAAAACGAGTACGGCCAGACCGGCCTGTGGACGCGCATCAACTGTCTGAACTCGCCCTGGGGCCTCGACGACATCCTCGAAATCGTGCCCGCAGCCGGCGACAAGCTCGACGTGATCATGCTGCCGAAGGTCGAAGGCGCCTGGGATATCCACTTCCTCGATCAGTTGCTCGCCCAGCTCGAAGCCAAGCACAAGATCACCAAACCCATCCAGATCCACGCCATCCTCGAAACTGCCGAGGGCGTGAAGAACGTCGCAGAGATCGCCGGCGCCAGCCCGCGCATGCATGGCATGAGCCTGGGTCCGGCCGACCTTGCGGCCTCGCGCGGCATGAAGACCACGCGGGTCGGCGGCGGTCATCCGAGTTATGGCGTGCTCGCGGATTCAGACAAAGGTGGCGGCGCACGCGCCTTCTATCAACAAGACCTCTGGCACTATACCGTCGCAAAGATGGTCGACGCCTGCCAGAGCTTCGGTATCAAGGCGTTTTACGGACCTTTCGGCGACTTCTCCGATCTGGCCGCGTGCGAAGCTCAGTTCCGCAACGCGTTCCTGATGGGTTGCGTCGGCGCGTGGTCACTGCATCCAACCCAGGTCGACATCGCCAAGAACGTCTTCAGCCCCGACCCAGCCGAAGTTTCATTCGCCAAGCGCATTTTGGCCGCCATGCCCGATGGCACGGGCGCCGTGATGATCGACGGCAAAATGCAGGACGATGCGACTTGGAAGCAGGCGAAAGTCATCGTCGACCTCGCCAAGCTCGTTGCCACCAAGGATGCCGCACGCGCGGCCATCTACGGCTTCTGACGGCGATGCCGCCGCCGGTCGCTGCAGCCACTATCGCGGGCCACAAGTTTCAGCCCGCGTTTGACGCAACCCAGGTTACATCAGATCGGCTCTGCATCAGATCGGCCTTGCCAAGACGGCACCGTCCATCGCACGCTCACCCGTCGCCACGCCACGTATCGTACAAAGTTCGTGAGCCGGCCGCAGTGGAGGTTTGCCGATGCGTGCAATCCGCAACTGGTTTCAGAAGGCCGCCGCTCATTGGCGCGCCGCAGTGTGTGTGGCGCTGACCACGGCGACCCTGGTGATCGGTCCCCCTGCGCGCGCCGACACGCCGGACGTCGACCTGTTGCTGGTGTTGGCAGCCGACGTGTCCCGCAGTATCGACGACGCTAAATTCAAACTTCAGCGCGACGGTTATGCAGCCGCGATCTCCGATCCAAATATCGTCCGCGCCATGCAATCGGCCGGTCCCAACCGCCGCATTGCCGTTATTTTCCTCGAATGGGCCGGCGTGGGCGAAACCAAGATCATCGTCGATTGGGCCAGCATCGGCAATGAAGCGGAGGCGCGCACATTCTCCGATGCCGTGCTTGCCGCGCCCCGACCGTTCTACGGCCGCACCTCGATCGCCGGCGCCATCGACGTCGGCATGGAACAACTCCAACTCAGCCCGTTCAAGTCGGACCGGCGCATCATCGACATATCAGGCGATGGCACCAACAATTCCGGCCGCGACATTCTCGCGGCTCGAGACGCAGCGATTGCGCGCGGCATCGTCATCAATGGGATCGTGATCCTCTCAGCCGTTCCGCTTCCGTTCAACCCGGCCCACACACATCCGCCGGGTGGACTACTGGCCTATTACGAGAACAACGTGATTGGTGGCCCCGGCAGCTTTGCTCTCGCCGCCGACAATTTCGAAACGTTCGGACAAGCTCTGCGCTCGAAGTTGATCAAGGAAATCGCCGGCACCGCGTTCCGCCGCCGTGGCTGATCGGAACCGGCACCGCGAATGCAGGTGGCGCTGCGCGGTCATCGCGTTATGATGTTGAAATCCACATCCTTCGGAGCCCGTTCATGCCGCAGCAGATCACCAAGTCCGTCAAGAGCATGCTCGAAGCGGCCAAGTCGGAAATCACCGAATTCACGGTTGCAGACATGCTTACCAAGGCCAACGATCCCAATGTCGTCATGGTCGACATTCGCGACCCCCGCGAACTCGATCGCGACGGCCGCATTCCCGGCGCATTTCACGCCACGCGCGGGATGCTCGAATTCTGGATCGATCCCGCCAGCCCCTATTACAAACCCATCTTCGGCGAAGATAAGCAGTTCGTGTTTTTCTGCGCCGGCGGGATGCGTTCAGCTCTCGCCGCGAAAACGGCTCAAGACATGGGTCTGAAACCCGTCGCCCACATGATCGGCGGCTTCGGTGCCTGGAAAACCGCCGGCGGCGACGTCGAGACCGGACCCAAGATCAAGGCAGACCCAGCCTCCAAACCCAAGACGTAAGGGCGACACGGCCACGCCTCAGCGCGCCGCCGCCGACGCAGTTCCCCACGGCATGACCGGCACGCTCGAAATCGAGTTTTGCGGCGACCCGTTCACGATCTTGTCGCTGATCGCCAGATACACCAGCGTGTTCCGCTTCTTGTCGACGACGCGAAACACGTGTGTTTTCTTGAAGAAGATCGACGTCCGCTCGGAATACACTTGCTCTTCATCAGGCAGGGTGCCGACATCGACACTGATCGGCCCGACTTGACGGCACGCGATCGAGAACCGCGACGGATCTTCCGCCAGTCCGACCATGCCCTTATAACCGCCGGTGCGCGCCTGGCTGATGTGACACGCCACGCCCTGCACTTTCGGATCGTCGAACGCGCTGATGCACACCTTGTCGTTCGGCGACAGCAACCGGAACGTCGTACTGACGCACTTCAAGTCGTCGGCGCGAGCGACACCTGTCAGCCCGACTACAGCCGATGTTGCGAGCAACATTCGGCACGCCATTGTCTTCAGAACTGAAGCGCTCATCGGTCGTTAACCCATCTCTGTTTTGGCTGCGAATGCGATACCTGAAGTGTTCGCCCCCGCAGCATGCGGCGACGTCGGACATTGACCGCAAATGGGAAGACGGTGTTTGAAAGTCAAATAGCTATCGAAAACGGTCACACCTACGGACCTGTACAAGACTGCCGACGGTGCCCATATCGCACCAGTACATCCGGTTCATGCTTATATCGGAGACGTTCCCATGATCGACACTGCGACGCCGCGCGGCAAACTCGTGAGTGCGGCCCTTACCTTGGCAGCCAGCCGGCCGTGGAACGAGATCTCCCTGCTCGAGATCGCCGACGCCGCCCAGATGCCGCTCGACGAAGTGCGGCGCACAGTCGGGGCCAAGAGCCAAGTTCTCGCCAGCTTCATGCGCATGGTCGACGACGAAGTTCTGAAGCGGGCGCCGACCAAGGTTGTCGACGGCGCGCGCCGCGACGCGCTCTTCGAAGTGATCATGAACCGCCTCGAGGTGCTGGAACCTCACAAGGCGGCGTTGCGCTCGATCACCAAAACTGCACCCACAGATACAACGCTGCTCATGCCCTATCTCAATATGCAGCGCTGGATGCTGACCGCCGCCGGCATCAACGCCGATGGCCCGTCGGGATTGCTGCGCACCGGCGGCTTGGGCTCTCTCTATGCGTCGGTCTTCCGCACTTGGCTCGAAGATGATGATCCCGGGCTCGCGCGCACGATGGCTGCACTCGATCGCCGCCTCCGCCGCAGCGAAAGCGCCATCCGCTCCTTTGACGACACCGTTGCCGGCGTCACCCGCATCGCCACCGACCTGCCCAATGTCGTCGCCGAAACGCTCGGCTCAATTTTCAAGCGCCGCCCCCGCGCCGAACCCACCGTTGACCCCGTCGTCGATCCCGCACCGTCGCCCGCCCGCGATCCCGGCATGGCCGGGTTGCCTTGAGACGGGATTGTTAGTTCGTCCGCGGGTGTCATCTTCGGTCTGGTGCGGCGTCCCAACTTCATAGGTCGAACAGCGTCGCAAGCTCGTCAACATTCCCGATGGCCTCACATCGCGCCGTCAGGCATTATCTCAAGGGTGCACGCATATCGCGCACCACCGGACCGCAACCATGCACCTCGACACATCCGGTACGTTGTCTCCGGCCATCGGCTTCGACGACTTTCTCAAAGTAGACATCCGCGTCGGCACGGTGATCGAGGCCGAACCTTACCCGGAAGCGCGCAAGCCATCCCTGAAATTGAAAATCGACTTCGGCCCCACGATCGGAATCAAGCGCAGCTCCGCGCAGATCGCAGCACTCTACGCGCCGGAAAGCCTCGTCGGCCGTCAGGTCGCAGCCGTCGTGAATTTCCCGCCGCGCCAGATCGGCAAATTCATGAGCGAGGTCTTGACGCTCGGCTTCCCCTCGGCCACTGGCGAAGTCGTCCTCTTCGCACCCGACCAGCCCGTCCCCAACGGCGCGCGACTGTTCTGATTTGGTGCGCGCCGACAAGTCCCCGCGTGCGAGACTTCACCCACACGCCGGTTGACAACCAACGGCTATGCCCGTCCATCCAACTCGCGCATGGCGGCAGCGTCGCGGGCTGAAAGATCGGGATATGCGGCATCGCTGCCGACGTCGGTGGTTATGCGCCACGAGCGGGCACATTTTTTTCCGACGGCTGGTTTGAACACGACAGCAACTCCAGCCACATCCGGCGATGTGAATGCATCGGCCGGCGCTGCACCCGTCTGCAACTGCGCCGCGCTGGTGATGGAGATTTCGGCGAGGTCGACATCCCTAATGGCCGCAGCAAGTGCCGCATCGGTCACGTAGACATTCGGCGCGGCTTCGAGCGACGAGCCGATCCTTTTGTTCGCCCGCTCGATCTCGAGCGCGCCCGTCACGACGCGGCGCACGCGGCGGATCTTGTCCCACGTCTCGGCCAATGCATCATTGCGCCAGGCATTCGCAATCTCCGGGAACAGTTCGAGGTGCACCGAACCGCCCGCTCCTTCCAGCTCCGGGTAGCGCGCTAGCCAACACTCTTCCGCCGTGAAAACGAGGATCGGCGCCAGCCACGCGGTGACGGCTCGGAAGATGTGTTCCACGCACGTCAACGCCGCGCGCCGTTTATCGCTCGACGGCGCGTCGCAATAGAGCGCGTCCTTGCGGATATCGAAATAGAACGCCGAGAGGTCGGTGTTCATGAACTGCGCGAGCGCGGCGATGACCTTCTTGTAGTCATACGTTGCGTAGGCTTTGCGGACCTCGCCATCGAGCTCCGCCAACCGGTGCAGCATGAATTTTTCGAGCGACGGCATCTGGTCGTAGGGTACTGCGACGCCGTCGTAATGGCCGAGCGTGCCAAGCATCCAGCGCAGCGTATTGCGCATCTTGCGGTACTGCTCAGCGAAGTTCTTGAGGATTCCCGGCCCGATCTGCAGATCGTCGGAATAATCCGAAGACGCCACCCACAGGCGCAAAATGTCGGCACCGGAATTCTTGATGACGTCCTGCGGCGCGGTCACGTTACCGACGGACTTGGACATCTTCTGCCCCTTTTCGTCGAGGCAGAAACCGTGCGTCAGCACCACGTCGAACGGCGCACGTCCGCGCGTGCCCGAACTCTCGATCAACGACGAATGGAACCAGCCGCGATGCTGATCGGAGCCTTCGAGATACATCACCGTATCCTTGCCGCCATCGACTTTGCGCTTCAAGCCCATCAGGCCCGGGAAGTGCGGATCGTTGATGACGTAGGTGTGAGTCGAGCCCGAATCAAACCACACGTCCAGCACGTCGTTGATCTTCTCGTAGTCGGCGGGATCGTAGCCTTTTGGCGCGAGCTTGGTCGGCGCTTTCAGAAAGCGCGCGCCGTCCACATCCGCAAACCACGCATCGGCCCCCTCGGAGAACATGGCTGCGTAGATACGGGCATCTACTTCGCCGTCGCGCAGGATGTCGCTGGTGCCCTTGCGCACGAATACCGTGATCGGCACGCCCCATGCCCGCTGACGCGAGACGACCCAATCGGGCTTGGCCTCGATCATGCCGGTGATGCGGTTCTGCCCGGACGCCGGCACCCACTCCGTCTCGCGGATGGATTTGAGCGACGTTTCCCGCAGCGTCTTCGACAGTGGCGCGTTGTGGCCAGCGCCCTTCTTGGCGTCCCGCTCCGTCCGCGACAACTCCTCCAGATACGGGATGGCCTTGTCCATGTGGATGAACCACTGCGGCGTGTTGCGGAAGATGACCGGCTTCTTCGACCGCCAGGAGTGCGGATACTGATGCTTCAGCCGTCCGCGCGCGACCATCATGCCCGCGTCGGCCAACGCCTTGATGACCGCGTCATTGGCTTTGCCTTTTTCACCCTTGTCGGTGATCACACGCTCGCCCTCGAAGCCCGGCGCATCCTTGGTCAACGCACCGTTCTCATCGACCGTGTAGGGGATCGCCGGATCGATGCCGCGTGCCACCAGCAACCGCGTCGACGCCGTCCAGATGTCGAAATCCTCGCGTCCATGCCCCGGCGCCGTGTGAACGAAGCCCGTACCCGCATCATCCGTCACGTTATCACCATCCAACAACGCCACCAAACACTGATAACCCCGCACTCGCTCTGATTCCCCCCCCCCCTGTGGGGTAGGGTTTGGGTGGGGGGGCTGGTGAGGTGCGCTG
>JANLYD010000366.1:0-3130 GCA_031365465.1 Hyphomicrobiaceae bacterium | reverse complement strand
CCGCCATTGAAATCGGGCGTTAGGACTTCAACACGGGCATCGGGAAGCGCGCGCTTCACTTGACGCACAGTTTCCGCCCAGTGATGGGAACCTCCATCAGGCAGTTCATCCCGATTGACGCTGGTAATCACCACGTAGCGCAGTTTCATTTGCGCCGCCATGTTGGCCACATTGGCTGGTTCCAGCGGATCCAGGCCAAAATCCTGCTTGCGGGGATTGCCTTTGGGGACGGAACAGAAGCCGCAGCCCCGGGTGCAGAGGTTGCCGTCGCCTACATCTCGAACGTGTTTCAGAAACGCGCTGAATTCCTCGCCAATCTCAAAGCCGAGTGGCGAGAAATCATTGCAACCAAAAGCGCCCTGCTCGGCTACATGCACAAGTCCGCCCCCTCGCACGACGAGTACGTCACGGCCTTCACACAGCTTTCCGAAACGATCGACAACATGCGTATCGTCTATCGAAACGTCGGCGAAACGCGGGAACTTATCGGGCTGTATCCGTTTGCACCGCTGCACGATATGCGCCGGGTCATGCAGTCGCTCGATCCGCGTAAAGGCAACACGACCGAGCCGCAGCGGAAACTTGCGCGCGACACCATGCTGCAATCGTTCTTTGCCCTCAGAGATCGCTACCTCGAAGAACTGGATCTGGAAGCACCGGATTCACCGATCGTGATGGCGGGCGCGCGGCGCCTGCGTGTGGACGGCTTCTCCGACGCAGCGCGTGCAAGGCAGGCGTCAGAAATCAGCGAGCAAAGGCGGCGGCGTCCGATCGATGACGACCATGATCGGTTGCTGCAGGAGACAAACGAGAACAACGTGCCGAAAATCAAACCGGTCATGGCTGCGGAGTAAACGCTGATGAAGCTCGGTTATCTCATTCTCTATGTGCAGGATGTGCCAGCCACCGTGGCCTTTTACGAACGCGCGTTCGGCCTCGCCTGCCGCTTCCGGCACGAAAGCCAATATGCAGAAATGGAAACCGGCGGCACGACGCTGGCATTCGTGAACGAGGATTTTGTGGCGTCGTCCGGCGTGACATTTCGACGGAACAGATCGGCCGATGCGGCGGCCGGCGCCGAAGTCGGCCTTGTCGCCGACGATGTCACCACAGCTTTCGAAACGGCGATCGCTGCCGGCGCGGAAGCAGTTCTCGCCCCGGTCAAAAAACCGTGGGGCCAGATGGTATCGTACGTGCGCGACTGCAACGGCGTCTTGGTCGAAATCTGCAGCGCGGTTGGCGGATAATCAGCGACTGGGCGTCGCGGCCTTTGCGGCTTCGTCCAGATCTTCGTAAGCGGAATTGATCCGTCGTGCCATGGCGTTGAGATAGTGCATCACCTCAGGCGGCAGGTCGCTGTCGGTAAACCGGTCCGGATGATAGGCGCGCGCTTTCGCAATGTAAGCCTGCCTGAGCGTGTCGTGATCGCAGCCAGACACAACCCCCAGCAACCGATAAGGATCCGCTTTCTCAAGTTCTGCGTGACGTGCAGCGAGGGCGTCGATTTTAAACTGATCATCCTTCTTCTTTGCATCTTCCGGACGCAACTGGCGCACCGATGCCTTGGCAAGCACGACCGGTCCGTCCCGCTTGCAATCGAAATCGAAGAACGCTTCCGTGCCCACGTTGAAAAATTCGCGCAGCGTTTTATCGCGCGACAAAAGGATGATGCCTTTCATCCGGCTGCCGTCGATCAACACGAGTTCGACAGTCACTGGATCGCTGTTCTGGCGGCGCCAGGCGGCCATGTCGGCTGCGGCCATGTCGATTTTCCTGCTCTCGTTGGGGTGGTCCGGGGATGCCGTGGCCATCTAGCGCGCACCCGGTTAAACTGTGTTTAAGCAAACCGTCCCGCACACCGCTGCCTGAATTCGAGGTTACCGAATGGTGAATCTCGACGTGCGACCGGTCCGGCCGGAGTGAGAAGAGATTTGAAATTGAATGACCCCATGACCGACACACCGATTGCCTCCGAAGCGGAACTGGTAGCGATGCTGGCGCCGCTGACGGCGCGAGCGCCCGGCGCCTTTGGATTGACCGACGACTGCGCTGAGATGGTTCCACGCCCCGGCTTCGATCTGGTGCTCAAAACCGATCCGGTGCGTGCGGGCGTCCATTTTTTTCCCGATGACCCACCGGAGGCGATTGCGTGGAAAGCGCTGGCCGTCAACGTGTCCGATCTGGCGGCGAAGGGCGCGACGCCCGTTGCCTATCTGATGGCGCTTTCGTTTCCGGAGCCGCCGTCGCGCGCGTGGATGATGGACTTCGCACGTGGCCTCGCGGCGGCACAGTCGGCATTCGGGTGCACGCTCGTCGGCGGCGACACCGATCGCGCGCCGGGGCCGCTCTCCATCGGCATCACCGTCATCGGCGAAGTGCCGCACGGCGGCATGGTGAGGCGCGGCACCGCGCGTGTCGGCGACGCGATCTGGGTTTCAGGCACGCTCGGCGACAGCGGCATCGGCCTGCGCTTGCATCGCGAAGCCCGCGAGGGACGACATGATTTGCGCAAACGTTGGGGGCTGACCGACTATCAAACGGCCTACTTCATCGATCGCTACTTACGCCCGCAGCCGCGCATCGACTTGATAGCAACCGTGCGCGACCGCGCTTCCGCCGCCATGGATATATCAGATGGCGTCGTCAAAGATCTCGCGCGCATGGCCAACGCGTCGGGCGTCGGTGCGATCATCGACAGCGGCTTGATCGAGTGGTCGCCGCCGATGATGATCGTTATTAGACAACAGCCGGAGCTGTTTTCGGCCATCCTCTCCGCCGGCGACGACTACGAGATTTTGGCCGCTGTGCCACTACAGAAATGCGTCGCAATGCCTCCGTCCATGCATCGCATCGGCACCATCATTCATGGCTCCGGCGTCCGCGTCACCCGCATCGACGGCACGGAAATAAATTTCGACCGCACCGGCTGGGATCATTTCTAGTCCATCGTCATCCCGGAATTTGTCGCGTCCTCGCGCGATAAATATCCGGGAACTTGCCCGGTTGAAATGGGCGCGCGGTGCGACGGCGGGGGCGGAATGACGAGGCACCGAGGGAGTTTGGTGCTGCCGCAGAGGTTAACCTTAACGCGATAAAAATGAGTGTATTCAGCAGCTTACGCGTGCAAACT
>JANLYD010000351.1:0-13772 GCA_031365465.1 Hyphomicrobiaceae bacterium | reverse complement strand
GAGTTGGGTCAGGCACGCGGGTGATATAATTCGTGGGCTTTGAGCAGGCGCTCGCGATCGACTTCGGTATAAAGCTGAGTGGTCGACAAACTGGCGTGGCCCAGAAGTTCTTGGATCTGGCGGAGATCGGCACCGGAGGCGAGCAGATGGGTTGCGAACGAATGGCGTAGGGCGTGCGGGGTCGCGGTGTCGGGCAGGCCCAGTTCGGCGCGCAGGCGCTCCATCGTCAATTGAATGAGGCGCGGGTTGAGTGGGCCGCCTTTCGCACCGCGAAACATCGGTTCGTCGTCGTCGAGCGCGAATGGGCACAGCGCGAGATACCGCGCCACCGCCGCTTGCGTCACCGGCAGGATCGGCACCATGCGCTGCTTGCCGCCTTTACCCGTGATCAGCAGCACGTCGCGTCCGGGTAGCGGTGCTGCGCGCAGCGTCAATCCGAGGGCTTCCGACAGCCGCAGACCCGCGCCGTAAAGCAGCAAGAGCACGGCCATGTCGCGTGCCACGATCCAATCGAGTTCGGCCGCCATGCCGCCAGTTACCACCGCTTGTGCGCGCTCGATGGTCAGCGGCTTTGGAACGGAGTGCGGCACCTTCGGCGATTGCACCAAACGGAGCGTCCGGTTCTTCAGCGCGTCGGTTTCCTCGAGCCAGCGAAAGAACATCCGCAGCGACGACATCGCCCGCGCCAGAGAGCGATTTTCGAGGCCTGCTCGGCGTCGGTTGGCGAGGAATGCGCGCAGGGTCTTTGCGTCGAGGGCTGCGAGATCGGAAATGTTCACCGCACATTCTTTGCGATAGGCGAGCCAGTCGAGCAAATAGCGGAGATCGCGCGCGTAGGCTTCGATGGACGCCGCAGCCAATCCGCGCTCGTCGGCGAGATGGGAGAGCCAGCCCGACACCAACCGCGCGAGATCGCGGCCCATGGCCGGCCAGTCGCCGTCGAGGTTGTCCGGCTCATGGCCGGCGGGGGCTGTATCGTGGGCGCGTGCAGTGTCCGCCGGCATGGAGCCTCGCGTTTGGATAGGCCCTGCAACAGTGGCAAACTAACATTAAGCCGAGGTTAAGCTGAGGCGGGGATGACCTGAGCAATTCAATTTTCGATTTTACCTCTCTCAATGTCATCCTTGGCTTTGTATTCGCGGCTGTCCGGTTCAACTCTCGAACGCCCCACCCCTCACTTTCATCCTACCCTCGTGGGTAGGACCCAGCATTCCACACGCGTCGAACGTGATAAACATGCTGCGATCTCAACGAACGCCGATTTGTCTGAGATCGCCGCACCCTGGGTCCTACCCACAAGGGGTAGGATGACACTAGGCGATCCCTGCGGTGACTCGGATAATTTGAAGTACGCTGAGTTTGGCTCCGGGCGGCCACCAGAACCACGTCACCACCACCGTGCCAACGTTGCGGGGCACGAAACGCAAAACGGCGACGCGTGATGCGCCGCCGTGGTCATTGCAGACATTCGAAAGCTCAAGCGCCGCCGGCTTTTTTGACTTCTTCGGCGAAGTCTTCGGTTGCTTTCTCGATGCCTTCGCCGAGTGCATAGCGCACGTAGCTGGCAATCTTGAGTGGCGCGCCGACCTTACCTTCGGCATCCTTCAGCGCCTGGCCGACCGACTTGGTCGGGTCGATGACGAACACCTGATCCAGCAGGCAATGCTCCTTGGCGAAGCTCTTGAGGCTCGATTGGAAAATCTTCTCGAGCACTTCGGGCTTCTTGCCCTGGTTCTTTTCGGCGAGGATCGCCTTTTCGCGCGCGAGCACGTCAGCGGGAACGCCTGAAATGTCGAGGGCGATCAGCGTGGGGCTGGCTGCGACGTGCATCGCGATCTGCCGGCCGAGTTCGAACAGCGCGGGCTTGTCGCCCTTGCTCTCGAGCGCCACCAGCACGCCGATCTTGCCGAGGCCGTCGGCGACCTTGTTGTGCAGATAGTCGGACACGACGCCGTCCGTCACGGACGCGACGGCGGTGCGGCGTGCGTTCATGTTCTCGCCGATAGTGGCGATCATTTCCTTGACGGTTTCTTCGATGGTCAGTGCGCCGCCGGGATATTTCATGGCGACAAGCTTGGCCACGTCGCCGTTCGCCTGCGGGGCGACGGACGCGATCTTGCGCACCATGTCCTGGAACTTGTCGTTGCGGGCGACGAAGTCGGTCTCGGCGTTGACTTCGACGATTGCGCCGGTTCTGCCTTCTGCAACGAGGCCGATCAGGCCTTCAGCCGCGACGCGGCCAGACTTCGAGCCGGCCTTGATGATGCCCTTCTTGCGCAGGAAATCGATGGCTTCTTCGATGTTGCCCTTGGTTTCGCCGAGCGCTTTCTTGCAGTCCATCATGCCGGCGCCGGAGCGCTCACGCAGCTCTTTGACCATGGATGCGGTGATGTCGGTCATGTCGTCGGCCTCGTCGGTGAGGGTCAGGAGCGAATTGCGAATTGCGAGTAGCGAACAGGGAACGGCCAGTCGGGGAGTACCGCTCCCCCTACTCGCAATTCGCTACTCGCTACTCGCTACTCGCTAGAACTTAAACAGCCTTGGCGGCGACCAGTTTCTTGGCTTGGTCGATCCAGGTTTCCTTCTCGGTCTGACCACGCAGGCGCAGGGTCTTGTCGAGGAGGGCGATTCCTGCGGGGTCGAGATCGGCAATCTGCCAGAAGTGGAACACACCGGCGTCGTTGAGGCGCTGTTCGAGCTTGCCGTTGATCGTCTTGATCAGCTTGAGATCGTCGGCTTCACCGCGCGGGCCTTCGATGCCCGTGAACTTGCCGGGCAGCGATTCTGCAGCCGGGTTCTCGGACGCGCCGACGTCGACGCCGGAACCGGCTTGGCCACGCTCGATGCCGTCGATGCACGCGCGCGCGATCAGGTCGCAATAAAGCGTGATGGCGCGGCCGGCGTCGTCATTGCCGGGGATCGGGAAATCGATGCCGTCGGGGTCGCAGTTGGTGTCGATGATGGCGACGATCGGGATGCCCAGCTTCTTGGCTTCGGCAATGGCGATCTGCTCTTTGTTGGTGTCGATCACGAACAGCAGTTCGGGCAGGCCGCCCATTTCCTTGATGCCGCCGAGCGCCTTGTTCAGCGTATCGCGGTCGCGGGTGAGTTCGAGCAGCTCTTTCTTGGTGCGGCCTTTGCCTTCGCCGGCCAGCAATTCGTCTAGCTGGCGCAGGCGGCGGATCGACTGCGAGATTGTCTTCCAGTTGGTGAGCGTGCCGCCCAGCCAGCGATGGTTCATGTAATACTGAGCCGAGCGCTTGGCGCTTTCAGCGATATTTTCGGCA
This sequence comes from Hyphomicrobiaceae bacterium, assembly GCA_031365465.1. Classification (GTDB taxonomy): domain Bacteria; phylum Pseudomonadota; class Alphaproteobacteria; order Rhizobiales; family Hyphomicrobiaceae; genus JABFRJ01. Next base: position 10,485 of record JANLYD010000351.1, on the reverse strand, counting down.
GCGGTGCGCTTGGTGCCGACATAGAGCACGCGGCCACCCTTGGCGACCGTATCGGACACCTTGACGAGTGCCTGATGCAGCAACGGGACGGTCTGCGCGAGGTCGACGATGTGGATATTGTTGCGGACGCCGAAGATGTAGGGCGTCATTTTCGGGTTCCAGCGATGCGCCTGGTGACCGAAGTGGCAGCCAGCTTCGAGAAGCTGGCGCATGGAGAATTGCGGCAGTGCCATGGTAATCCTATGATTATCAGGTTGAGCCTCCGCGGACATGTCTTTCTGAGTTGCGCCTTCCGACTCCCCTGCGGGGAGCCGGCCGGAAGGCGCGGCAAGCCGGTTGCACCAACACAAAAAGACACCGGAGCGCTGGTCGACGGGGCTTTCGATCCGCCGGGCGCACATCCGCGTGTGGAATAGGGCCGCATATAGCGGGGTGGGGCGACAAAGGCAACATCTGATCTTCGGGGCGAAGGCCGGGGCATACGCACGTCAGTCTCAGCGATGAGTTGAGCGCTTGTTCTCAGGCTGGCTCCTTTGCCATGTCGTGGGTCCCGACCTTCGCGGGGATGTGGAAAGGTGATGCGACAACAACCTAGGCCAACTTGTGTGCGTTTTCGCTGCGGGCCCGGTGAACCAGGACTAATCCTGCGGCGATCATCGGCAGGGAATAGAGGATGCCGGCGGTCATGAGGCCGTAGGTCGCCCAATGGCCGGGGTCGGGTTCGCGGAACAATTCGCAAAAGGCGCGCGCGAGGCCGTAGCCGGCGGTGAACGTGCCCGCCACCAGTCCCGGGTTCTTGAACGCGTCACGCTTGTGCACCAGCCACCAGCACAGCACGAACAAAACCGCACCTTCGAGCGTGGCTTCGTAAAGTTGGCTGGGATGGCGTGGCAACGGCCCTGCGTCCCGATCGGGAAATACCATCGCCCAGGCGACGCTCGATGGCCGGCCCCACAACTCCGCGTTGGCGAAGTTGGCAAGCCGCCCGAAAAACAAGCCGATGGGAGTCGCTGCCGCGACGACATCGAACACCGAGAGCAGGGCCGCGCCGTTTTGTCGGGAGAACCAAAGGATGGCCAACGCCGAGCCGATGAACCCGCCATGGAATGACATGCCACCCTTCCAGACGCTGAAGATTTCAGCGGGGTGTGCAAAGTAAAACGCGGGATTGTAGAACAGCACGTAGCCGAGCCGCCCCCCGAGCACGACGCCCAGAGTCATGTAGAGCAGGAGATCGTCGGTCTTTTCGGCGGCGAACGGGGCGATGCGGCCCGGCCACAGACGCGTCTGATCGAGCATGCGTTTGATATATGTCCAGCCGAGCAACAGGCCGCCCGCATAGGCCAACCCGTACCATTTGACGGACACCGGCCCGAGCGAAAACGCAACCGGATCGAGGTTTGGAAAAGGCAGCGTCAGCAACGGCATGTCACCGGTCCTCGCAAGTTCGGCATAGGCTTTGGTGGCGCGCGGCGAGAGGCGCTCGCATGTGTGTACGCGACGATCTGCCCCCAATCGTCGGCGGCGGTTCCCTAGCAGGGATGTTGCATGCTGGCCAGACCAGTCGCATATAGCTTCAAATCCCGGTCAGGAGTGCTGCACACATGCCGCAAACGTCTTCTCGAATTTTTGACGACATCGCCAAGCTGATGACCGATGCGGCAGGTGCCGCCGACGGCGTCCGCCGCGAGATGGAAGGCGTTATGCGCGCGCAAGGTGAGCGCGTCATGGGCGCGATGGATCTGGTGCAGCGGGAAGAGTTCGAGGCCGTCAAGGCTATGGCGGTCAAGGCGCGCGAAGAAAACGAAAAGCTGACAGTCCGCGTGGCAGCACTCGAAGCGGAACTCGCTCAAGTTCGGCGGGCGACGCCAACGTCACCGCCGTCGACTCCGCCACCAACCGTGCCACCCTTGACCATGTAGCATCCCGAGGCGACAAACGCGCGTCAATCAGGCGACTTCGGTGTCGCTGCGACCGGAGCCGCCGATGGTGCTTGCTGAGATCACCGATCCCCTTGCGCTGACGCAGGCGTTGATCCGATGTGAAAGCGTGACACCGGCGGAAGGTGGCGCTTTGGCGCTGCTGGAAGCGCTGCTGCGGCCGCATGGTTTTGACTGCCACCGGTTGACGATGTCGGAGCCGGGTACGCCGGACGTCGAAAATCTGTACGCGCGACTTGGCAACGATGGGCCGCATCTGTGTTTTGCAGGGCATACGGATGTGGTCCCGCCGGGTGATGCTGCGAAATGGACGCATGCGCCATTCGCTGCCGTGATCGCTGGAGGGATGCTGTACGGGCGTGGCGCCGTCGACATGAAGGGCGCGATCGCGTGCTTCGTTGCAGCCGTCGGGCGGACGCTGCTCGCAAACAAAAGCATGGGCGGGTCGATCTCGCTGCTGATCACCGGCGACGAGGAAGGCCCGTCGATCAACGGCACGATGAAGGTGCTGGATTGGTTGTCCGCGCGTGGCGAAAAGCTGGATGCAGCCATCGTCGGCGAACCGTCGAACCCCACCGAACTCGGGCAGGAAATCAAGATCGGCCGCCGTGGTTCGCTATCTGCCGAAATCGTCGTGCACGGCAAGCAGGGGCACGCCGCCTATCCCGACCTTGCCGAAAACCCGGTGCCGAAACTGATCCGCATCCTGGACCGGCTGGCGTCGGCGACGCTCGATGCGGGTACGCAGGATTTCCAGCCGTCGAACCTGCAGGTGACGGTGATCGACGTGCGCAACACCGCGACGAACGTCATCCCCGCCGAAGCGCGTGCAAAGTTCAACATCCGCTACAACACGCACTGGACGCGGCCTCGGTTGGAGGCTTGGGTGCGAACCGAGGCCGGCATCGCCGCGCATGAACTCAATGCGCGTTACGACATCGTTTTTTCAGGTACGGGCGACGTGTTCCTGACGCGGCCCGGACCGTTGGTCGACACGATGCGGGGCGCTGTTGAAACGGTCACCGGCCGCACTCCGGCGCTGACGACGAACGGTGGCACGTCGGATGCGCGCTTCATTCAGGCCCATTGCCCGGTGATCGAGTTCGGACTGACCAATGCGCTCGCCCACCACGTCGACGAACGCGTGCCGGTTGCCGATCTGGAGCAACTGACCCGAGTGTATGAGACGTTCATTGCAGGATATTTTGGGTCTGCAGCCTGAGACTGGGCTTACTCTGCCGCAGCCGCTGCCGAGAGGCTCATCGGGCATTCCGCGAACAGCGTATTCAGCGCCATCACCAGCTTGTCCATGTCGGCGTCGCTGTGTTGCGGCGTCGGCGTGAAGCGAAGGCGCTCGGTCCCGCGCGGCACGGTCGGATAATTGATCGGCTGCACGTAGATGCCGAACTGCTCGAACAGTGCGTCGGACACCTGCTTGGTGTGCACGGGATCGCAGATCATGACCGGCACGATGTGGCTGGGGTTGTCGAGCACGGGCAGCCCGGCGTTCTTGAGTTTGCGCTTCAGCATGCGCGCGCGCTCCTGGTGTTTCTCGCGTTCGACCGACGACGTCTTCAGATGCCGGATGCTGGCCAGCGCGCCTGCGGCGATGGCGGGCGCGACCGACGTCGTGAAAATGAAACCGGGTGCGAACGATCGAATGGCATCGCAGATGTCGCTGCTGGCGGCGATGTAGCCGCCCATCACGCCGAAGCCTTTGGCCAACGTGCCGTTGATGATGTCGATGCGATGCATCACGCCGTCGCGCTCGGCGACGCCACCGCCACGCGGTCCGTACATGCCGACCGCATGAACTTCGTCGAGATAGGTGATGGCGTTATATTTCTTGGCGAGATCGGCGATGGCCGCGATCGGCGCGATGGCGCCGTCCATGGAGTAGACGCTCTCGAAGGCGATGATTTTGGGCCGCGCCGGATCGACCGACTGCAACTGCCGCTCGAGATCGACGACGTCGTTGTGTTTGAAGATGCGTTTTTCGCGGCCGCCGTTGCGGATGCCGGCAATCATCGACGCATGGTTCTTCGCGTCGGAAAAGATCACGACGTCAGGCATCAGCGCCTGCAACGTGGCGAGTGTGGTGTCGTTGGCGACGAACGCCGACGTGAACAACAGTGCGCTTTGCTTGCCATGCAGATCGGCGATCTCGGCTTCGAGTTCGACGTGATAATGCGTCGTGCCCGAGATATTGCGCGTGCCGCCGGAGCCAGCGCCCACCGTGTCGAGTGCGGTATGCATGGCGGCGATCACGCCGGGATGCTGACCCATGCCGAGATAATCGTTGGAGCACCACACCGTGATCGGGCGGCTGACACCATCCCTGGCGTAAGCGTCTGCATGCGGAAACGAACCCCGACGGCGGCGCAGATCAGCGAACACGCGATAACGGCCTTCGGCCTTGATGGCGGCAATGGAGTCGGCAAATATCTTGTCGTAGGTCACGTATCGTCCCACCTTCGCATCAGCGGAAGCCCCACCCGTTTAGAATGCTTCCACAGTTCCACATTAGCCGACCTCACACCGTGCATGCCAGCCCTGAACGCGCCGCTAGTGTCGCACCCGAGCCTTTTGTGCTGTGCCTGCACCCTCGGGGCCTTGATCTGGCGCAAGTCATACGCTTGCGGCTATGGTTTTTAGTAAAACAATACGAGGAAAGGTCATTGTAGATGTCGATGTTTTCGCTCGCCGGCAAAGTTGCGCTGATTACCGGCGGCAACGGTGGAATCGGCCTCGGTATGGCTGAAGGGCTGGCGAAAGCCGGCGCCCACGTCGTGTTAGCCGGCCGCAACCACGATAAATCGAAAGCTGCCGCTGCCGAACTCGCGCGACATGGGGTCAAGACCGCGGCGATCGAAGTTGCCGTGCAGGATCCGGCGTCCTGCGCCGCCATGGTGGCAGCGACGATGGCCGACTTCGGCCGCCTCGATATCCTCTGCAACAATGCGGGCATCAACATTCGCGGCACGCCCGAGGCCATGACGCCGGCGCAGTGGCGCGACGTGCTCAGCATCAATCTGGACGGCGCGTTCTTTTGCAGCCAAGCCGCCTACCCGGTCATGCAGGCTGCCGGCGCAGGCAAGATCATCAACACGGGATCGATGATGTCGCTGTTCGGCTCGTCGTTCGCGACCGCCTATGCGGCCTCCAAAGGCGGCATCGTGCAGATGACGAAGTCGCTGGCCATTGCCTGGGCCAAGGACAACATCCAGGTCAATGCCATTCTGCCCGGTTGGATCGACACGAACCTGACACGGGCTGCGCGTGCCGAGGTTGGCGGTTTGCACGAACGCGTGTTGGCGCGCACGCCGGCTGGGCGCTGGGGTGGTCCGGCGGACTTCGGCGGCATCGCGGTGTTTCTCGCGTCGCCTGCCGCCGACTTCGTGACCGGTACCTCCATTGCAGTCGACGGCGGTTGGTCGATCCAAGGCTGACGGCTGGTTGCAAATATAGATTGCATTTGAAGTATTGTGGGCGTAACGTGAACATAATGGAAACATAGCAGGTCGAAGGGGGCGTTCTCCGACTTCCGGAGGTCAACAAAAGGCTTCGCCCGCTCAACAAAAAGAGTGGACAAGCAACTTGGCCTGATTTCCAGCGGGATCAAAGCGTTTAGGGTGGGGTTAACAGGCAGCCGCCGTCGCCGCTCACACGTGAGCCTCCAAATTGGAGCAGTCCAATTAGAGCAAGGGTCGCGACATCGCGCGGTACGACACCTAGGAGAACGTCATGGCAGGTTCGGTCAACAAGGTCATTCTGATCGGCAACGTCGGCAAGGATCCCGAGATCCGCCGTACACAAGATGGGCGGCCGATCGCCAGTCTGACGCTCGCGACCAGCGAATCCTGGCGCGACAAGAACACGGGCGAAAAGAAAGAAAAGACCGAGTGGCATCGCGTCGTCGTGTTCAACGAGGGCTTGTGCAAGGTCGTCGAGCAATACGTCAAGAAGGGTGCCAAGCTGTACATCGAGGGTCAGCTTCAGACACGCAAATGGCAGAACAAGGAAGGTCAGGATCAATACTCGACCGAGGTTGTGCTGCAGGGCTTCAACGGGTCGCTGACAATGCTTGATGGTCGCGCTGGTGCCGCCGGCGGCATGGCCGAAAGTGGTCAATCCGACTATGGCAGCGAGGGCGGTTACGGCGGTGGCGGTGGCAGTGGGGGCCGTGGCGGTTCAAGCGGTGGTTCTAGCGGTTATGGAGGCAAGGGCGGTGCCGGAGGCACCGGAGGCGGCGCAAAAGGCGGCGCAAAACCCTTCGACAAACAGATCGACGACGAAATTCCGTTCTGAGGTCGGCTCGGTCGACTGAACTGGGCCTAGTGAAACTGGGCCTAGTGAAACTGGGGCTAGTGAAACTGGGGCTTGTGAAACTGGGCCCTGTGCACTGAGCCGTTTGAACTTGGCCGGTGAACTTGGCTAGGTCGAAGTTGGCTTAGGTCGAACTTGACCACGTCGCGCTTAGCTGAGCAGATTATTCAACGCGGCCGACTTCTCTGGGTCAGTCGTTTTTTTGGTTTCCAATGTCTGCGATCACCTCCCCGCGCGAGCCATCGGCCTGGGGCTTTCGCTATTCTGATGCGCGCAAATCTCGGTCGTGCGGTGAACGTCGCGTAAACGGGTCATTCCCTCTGCGTTCAAACGGCCGGAACTAATCTCCAATCATCGAGATCGAACAGGACTGCCGGCTCACTCAGGCACCCGACGAGATCCCACCCCTCGCGTCACCCGACGCGCCTTTGGAGAGTAGTCATGTTCATCAAAGCATCCGCCCTTGCCGTCGGTACCAGTCTGGTTCTTGCTGTCGTTTCATTGCAGCCCGCGCTGGCCGACTCGTACCGCTCTGAAATCCGCCAAGACATCCGCGAAATCCGGCAGGACCGCGCCGCCATTCGCGCCGACGAAGCCCGCCTCGCTCGTGAACAGAATGAAGCCGCCGCCGCCCGCGCTCGCGTCAGCAGAGATCTGCAGCATGGCAACATTGGTGCCGCAATCCGCGATCAGCGCATCGCCCAGCACGAAGCCCGCGACGTCGCCGCCGCCCGCGCGAAGCTGGCTGCCGACAAGGCCGAGCTCAATCGCGACGTGCGCGAACTTCGTCACGACCTGCACAAGCGTTATTGATCATCGTCAAGTCGACCCAGCGTCGATGCTGAGCACGGGTTCCGACCGGGATCCGTGCTCAGTCTTTTGTTGCAGACGCTTGCCCTTGCCCCGCCGCGCAGTCGGGTCTAAATCGAGGCCCGAACCCTAGGGCCGCGAAATGCGGGGATCCCTGTGGTCCCCGATTTTTTGAAACTGAAGGGTGGTTCCATGCAGAAGATCAAGGTTAAAGGCACCGTCGTCGAGATGGACGGCGATGAGATGACGCGCATTATCTGGCAGCTCATCAAGGACAAGCTGATCCACCCCTACCTCGACCTCAACCTCGAGTATTACGATCTGAGCGTCCAGCATCGCGACGCCACCAACGATCAAGTCACCATCGACAGTGCCAACGCCACCAAGAAGCATGGCGTTGCCGTCAAGTGCGCGACCATCACGCCGGACGAGGGCCGCGTCAAAGAATTTGGCCTTAAGGACATGTGGAAATCGCCGAATGGCACCATCCGCAACATCCTCGGCGGCTGTATTTTCCGCGAGCCGATCATCTGCAAGAACGTGCCGCGCCTGGTGCCGGGGTGGACCAAGCCGATCATCATCGGCCGTCACGCGTATGGCGACCAATATCGCGCGACCGACTTCAAATTCCCGACCGCCGGCACGCTGACCATGAAGTTCGTCGGCGACGATGGCAAAGTCATCGAGCGCGAAGTGTTCAAAGCGCCGTCTTCGGGCATCGCGCTGGCCATGTATAACCTCGACGACAGCATCCGCGACTTTGCGCGTGCGTCGATGAACTACTCGCTGAACCGCGGCTATCCGCTCTATCTGTCGACCAAGAACACAATCCTGAAGCAGTACGACGGCCGCTTCATGGAAATTTTCCAGACGATTTTCGACGCCGAGTTCAAGGCCAAGTTCGACGCCGCCAAGATCACCTACGAGCACCGCTTGATCGACGACATGGTGGCGGCCGCGATGAAGTGGTCGGGCGGCTATGTGTGGGCGTGCAAGAACTACGACGGCGACGTGCAGTCAGACACGGTGGCGCAGGGCTTCGGCTCGCTGGGCCTCATGACGTCTGTGCTGTTGACGCCGGACGGCCAAACCGTGGAAGCCGAGGCGGCGCACGGCACCGTCACGCGCCATTACCGCGAGCACCAGAAGGGCAAGGAAACGTCGACCAATTCCATCGCGTCGATCTTTGCCTGGACGCGCGGCCTGGCTCATCGCGCCAAGCTCGACAACAATGCCGATCTGGCAGCGTTCGCCAACACGCTCGAGAAGGTCTGCATCGACACTGTCGAAGCTGGCTTCATGACCAAGGATCTCGCCCTCCTCGTCTCGGCCGAACAGAAGTGGCTGTCGACCGGCGGCTTCCTCGACAAGATCGACGAGAACCTGAAAAAGGCCATGGCGTAAAGGCTTCGAGCTAAAGGCGAGCACCACGGGAAAACGGCCGGGCACCAGTGCTCGGCCGTTTGTCGTGGCCGCTTGGCTTGAGCGGGCGGCGCATGGTTAGATGGGGGAAGCCGTCGCCGCCCGCGCATCAGGAGTTTTCATGTCTGCTGATTCCCAACATTCAGCGTTCGTATCGGTGCCGCCCGCCACGGTCGGTGCGCCCGACCTGATGCCGCCCGGGTTGACGGCGCTGCGCCTGACGCTTGCCGACGGAGTCGCCGAGGTCGAACTTCATCGTCCCGAGAAATCGAACGCCATGAACCGCGCCATGTGGGGCGAGCTGCGCGCAACGATGCGCTATCTCGATGCGTTGCCGGCGGCACGCGTCATCGTGCTCACGGGGGCAGGCAACAATTTCACCGCCGGCATCGATCTCGAAATGCTCATGAACATTTCTGCACGCGAGGCGGAGAGTTGCCCGGGCCGGATGCGCGAAACGCTGCGGGCGTCGATCCTCGACCTGCAGGATGTCATCTCGTCTTTGGAGCATTGCCGCAAGCCGGTGCTGGCGGCGATCCACGGCGCATGCGTCGGCGGTGGCGTCGATCTCGTGACGGCAGCGGACATGCGATACTGCACGGCCGATGCGCGCTTCATCGTCAAAGAAATCGATCTTGGGCTGGTGGCCGATGTCGGCACGTTGCAGCGTCTGCCGAAAGTGATCGGTGACGGGATGGCGCGCGAGTTGGCGTATACCGCGCGGCCGGTCGAGGGCGCCGAAGCGCAGCAGATCGGGCTGGTCAATCGCTGCTATCCGACGCGTGAAGAGATGCTCGAAGGTGTCCGCGCGCTCGCCAAATCGATGGCGGCCAAATCGCCCTTGGCGATGCGCGGCACCAAGGAGATGTTGAAATACACCCGCGATCACAGCGTATCCGACAGCCTCAACATGATGGCGATTTGGAATGCTGCACTGCTGATGAGTGAAGACCTCACCGAGGCGTTCGCGGCAACCAAACAGAAGCGCCCAGCAAAGTTCCGCGACTGAAGTTAAAGCTGGCGGTCGCAGAGCTAAGCTGTTTTGGTCGCGATCAGGATCAGCTCGGTCAAAACGAAACCGCGTTTGCCGTCGGCTCGGCTCGGCATCAGAAATTGTGCCAGAGCGGGGCTCGCGCCATCGAGCATCGCGGCCAAGTGCGCGGTGGTCGGCTCATCCACCGCCATCGTCTTGCACCAGGTGTCGAAGTCCATCGCCTTCGGGCAATGCTCGACATGCCGAATGGTCAGGCCCGCATTTTCCACCAGCCGTTTCCATTCCGCCGTCGGCAAGGCGCGGCCATGGCTGGGATCGCGACGTTTTTCGAATTCGTTGTAGGCGGCATCGGCAGCCTTTAGTTCGGCCTCAGAGAAGCCTTGCGTCGTCTGCGCATCCGGCGCCACGTTGTCGACCAGAGCGAACGTGCCGCCCGGCTTCAACACGCGTTCGGCTTGAGCGACGAAGGCGGCCACGTCCGGGAAATGATGCGGTGCGATGCGACACGTCACCAGATCGAACTCAGCCGCTTTGAACGGCAGCGCTTCCGCGTCGGCTGCCACGGTGCTCATGTTCGACAGCCCGCGATCGCGTGCAAGTTTAGCCGCTTCGACCAGCATTTCCGGCGTCAGGTCGGACGCCACGACGTGGCCCACGTGTGGCGCGAAGGTCAGCGCCGTATGCCCGGCGCCCGTTGCGACGTCCAACGCTCGCCAAGTTTTACTGGGCTGCACCAGATCGACCAGTCGCTGCAGGCTCGCTCCTTTGGCGTGCACGGCGCTGGTCGCGTAGTTGGCGGCATTGGCGCCGAACTGCGAAAGGACCAGCAATTTTGCATCATCTGCCGTACTGTTCGCCATTCGATGTCTCCGTTAGCCCAGGATCGCAAATGTCGCCGTCGCGAAGGCGGCGGGCTTGCCTCTGCCGGCTTCCGTGATGTCGACCGAACAAAATGCCAGTGTACGGCCGAGCCGTTTCACCGTCGCCGCCAGC
>JANLYD010000348.1:0-2234 GCA_031365465.1 Hyphomicrobiaceae bacterium | reverse complement strand
TGATCGCCTCCGGCAAATCGCCTTCGAACACGTAGGCTGTATCGAGGCGCTTCTCCATGGCACGCGTCGAGACCAGATCGAGCGCCGATTCAACACACTCGCGCAGATCGAACGGGTGCATCTCGATGTCCATGTGCCCGGCCTCGATCTTGGAGAAGTCGAGGATGTCGTTGATGATGGTCAGCAGCGAGTCGCCGGAGTCACGGATCGTCGAAGCGAAGTCGCGCTGGTCGTCGGTCAGCGGTGTGTCCAGCAGCAACCCGCTCATGCCGATGACCGCGTTCATGGGCGTGCGGATTTCGTGGCTCATGGTGGCGAGGAACGAGCTTTTGGCTTCGTTGGCCGCTTCGGCGGCGGCGCGGGCGGCTTGGGCCTCGTTGAAGAGGCCCGTGTTTCCGATAGCAATCAACGCCTGATCGCGGAACGACTCTGCCAACGCAATATCGTTTGGACCGAACGAATTCGGCTGCGTGCTGGTCAATGTCAGGAGGCCTAGACACTGGTTGGCGCTGATCAAAGGCAGATAGAGTGCAGATTTTACGCCGCGCCTAGATTGAACAAGACGCTCGTGTTCGGGCAAATCCACCTGCGCCCAATCCGGGATATGCAGCATCATCCTTGAAATGATCGCCCGGGACGGAAAGTTATGATTTGCATCGATCGGCAGAACTTCCATCTCGCGACTGTGGTCCAAGCCATCAAGCGTTGCCGCTGCCTCCAAGGAGAACTTGTCGTCCCTGCAGCGGTGCACTACGGCGACGCCGCAATTGAGTAATTTAACGGCAGCCAGGACGATGGCATCGAACACCGGCTGCACATCGGTCGGCGAACTGCTGATCACGCGCAACATGTCGGCTGTTGCCGTCTGCCGTCTCAGCGCTTCCTGCGTCTCGTTGAAGAGGCGGGCGTTTTCGATGGCGATGACGGCCTGATCGGCGAAGGTCTCGATCAGCTTGATCTGGCGGTCGGTAAAGGGCAGCGGCTGCTTCCGGCCGACGACAATAACGCCGATGACATTGCCGCTGCGCAACAGGGGTACGCCTAAATTCGTTCGGACCTGCCCCATGCGCCGCGAGACATCCAGCTTGTACTCAGTGTCGGCAAGGACATCGTGGATGTGGACGGTTTTGCCGGATAGCGCGACGCGACCTGTCACCGAGCCGCTGGAACGGGGGATCACAGTTGCGGTCAGGTGCTGCACCCAATCGCTCTCTGCATCGTTGGAGGCGACGGTTCTGAAACCCTCCCCCTCCGGCCGCAATAAAAACGCGTGTTCGGCGACGCATAGGCGTTGCGCTGTTTGCACAATGGCATCGAAGACGGGTTGCAGATCGTTCGGCGAACGCGAAATGACTCCGAGGACTTCGGAGGTGGCCGTCTGATATTCCAACGCCTCGGTGACTTCAGCGGTCCGCGCTTGGACCTGCTGGAAGTTGCTGACATTGTTGGTGGCGATGACGGCTTGACTGGCGAAGGTTGTCACCAATTCGATCTGCCGGTCGGTGAACGGCTTCACAGCGGTGTGCGCCAAGAAAATAACACCTGTTAGCTCGCCGGCATTCATCAGCGGTACGCCGAGCATGGTGCGCGCCTTCGAACGCGCCTGCCGCCGCCTATCTGTAAAGCGCGGATCGGCGAGTGCGTCCGGCAAGTGCAGCGTGCGCTTCTCAGCCGCAACGATGCCGACAGCCGAACCATCGCCGGAACGCGCAGGGTTGGCTTGCAGCCATGCGAGGAATTCCGGGCTTGCGCCGCTTTGGGCTACAAGGGGCAACATCCCGCCGGCCGCGCACTTCACGATGATGGCCCATTCGGCGGCGCAAAGGTGGCGAGCCGTTTGCACAATGGCATCAAAGACCGGCTGCAGATCGTTGGGCGAGCGCGAGATGACGGCGAGAACTTCGGAAGTCGCCGTCTGATATTCCAGCGCTTCCGTCACCTCCGCCGTCCGCGCCTGCACCTGTTCGAAGTTGCCGACGTTGTTGATGGCGATAACGGCTTGGCTGGCGAAGGTTTCGAGAAGCGCGACTTGCCGGGCAGAGAAGGCCTGCGGTGCATTGCGCCGGAGAAGAATTGCGCCGATGGCGATCCCGTCGTGCATCAACGGGCTGGCTAGTGTCGCACGGTGTCCATACAGCTTCGCCATCTCTTTGCCGTCTGGAAACTCGTCAGACGTCAGGATGTCAGCCACATGGACCGTGCGACCCTCCAGAACAGCGCGACCCGTCACCCAG
>JANLYD010000292.1:0-30272 GCA_031365465.1 Hyphomicrobiaceae bacterium | reverse complement strand
CTCACCAACGGCATGTCAGGTCCGGCAACGCTGTAGCAACATCGAACCCGTCGAATGACATCGAAAGGCGCGCACTCGCCGTCTGGTGTTCGATCCTGGAATGGTTCCCCACACGCTGTTCCGGCCTCCGGGGCTAGTGATTAGTCATTCGGTCGAAGCGTGCCGATCAGTCGAAGCGTGCCGATGATCTCGACCGAAGCCGACATTTGTCCGCTGCAAGGCTCCCGCGCGTCCGGCGAATGTAGGATCGTTCGATGCATCAATCAAGAACAGCGTTGCTGCTCATAATTCGCTTTCGAGCCGGCGTGGCAACTTTCAAGACCATGGAGGCTTCGATTGCACCGGTCCATCGTGGCCAGCGAAGGCCGTGATGCACGCTACCGGACCGGTGTTGCTGTTGCAGGTGGGTTTTTATCGGTGTAGCCGCGCGATTGTGCTGTCGGATGAGCGTCGACGTACATCGTCGATGCAAGTCATTGGCGGCTGGCATCGCTTGCGTACGGCACGTGCGTGGCAATCACTCGGCCCGTGTTGGTGTTGCAGAACGGATATCATCGGGACGGCTGGGCGCCGGCGTAGGGTGTTGCGGTGAGTGGCCTGCCGGGAGTGCATCGAGACATGGCGTCGGCGACAGGCATCAACTTTCACACGTAGTGTGACGGGCAATCATTCGGACCGGTATTGCTGTTGTAGAACGGATATCCTCGGAACGGCTGGGTGTCGGCGAAGGGTGTTGCGGTGATTGGCCTGCCGGGTGAGTGCATCGAGATATGGCGTTGGCAACAGGCATCGGCTTGTATAAGGCAGGTGACTGACGGTCATTCGGGCGGGTGGATTGCCAAAACGCGCAGCGTTGTCGTTCGCAGATTCCACGGCCAACGGTTTCGTATGCCGAGGAGGCCGGCGGCGACATCGTTTCCGATAAAGTGCCGCAGACCGATCGATGCGGGGGCCACCGAGAGCACTTGCGTATGAAAACGCCATGAGCTAATGAGAGCGCGTGCAGTCGGCTCCTCGATGGACCGCCGTCTGGACTCGCAAAAAGCGTGTGGGGCATGCTTCAGGTTGGCCAATGGTCAATCCGCTTGATGTCTCGCTTCGAATTTTGCGATTGCCAAACGACCTTGGATCGTGTGGCAACGATGGTAACGCGGGGTGGAGCAGTCCGGTAGCTCGTCAGGCTCATAACCTGAAGGTCGTTGGTTCAAATCCAGCCCCCGCAACCAACTATATCGGACTCGCAAACGGGGCCGGAACGCAGCCGCCGGGCAGCGTGATACGTTTGACGATGTCACCAACCACTTCAATGACATAGCCGTCGCCGTCAGGCTTGACGCTGACGCGGTCGATCAAGCCGCGCAAGATCTCCGCCGCCTCGGTTCGCGCGTCGGGGTCGTTCAGGGGGCTAGCGATAAACGTCGGCGAGCCTTGGGTGGAACCTGGGCTGCGGTGGTGACGCTGCATCGATCAATTCGCGCAAATCGCTCTGCCGGGCTTCCAGCATATCCAGTTCGGCCTTCAGGCCGGGCGTGCGCAGGCCGTCTGAGATGGCGTCATAATAGCCCCGCAACTTCTTGCCAACGCGGATGAGTTCAGTCTGCTGCTCGCCGCGTGCCAACTCATCCGTTGCGCTGCGTCGAATGGCCTCCAAATGATAGGCAGCAACGAACTCCTGGACAGCGTCTGGCGCCATCAGGCGGGTCTCGAGCCCATCCAGTACGATAGCCTCGATACGATGTCGCCGGATGCTCTTGCGGTTGCCGCAGCCGGCGACCATGCGAGCAGCAGCACATGACAAGTAGTCCGTGCCGATTGCCGCCATCGGCGTCCCACACGTTCCGTAAAATACAAGTCCAGTCAGCAGGTTCTTGGCCCGGCGTCGATGGTCAAGGGGCCCTCGCAGAAAATGTTCTGCGGGTAACTCCGGCGGTCAGCACGTTTGCGCTGAAAGCGATGGGGGCGACGATCAAAAGCTTGAAGATCCGCAAGCAATCAGAGGTGACGCTGGACGACGGTTCCCATTAGGCAAGTGCACCGCCATCGCCAAGTTGCCAGTGTACGAAAAGCCCTCAATTTTCACGCGCGATTTTCGCAAGAAGTCGCGCGCACGATCAAGTCGCCGGTGGAAGCGCTTGAATTTCCGCCTCAATCAGGCGGCCAGCGTCTGGTTGAGGTCGTGAGTTGCCGTCCTTGTCGCCGTTGCGAATGGCGGTCAGCGGTCGCCAGAATTTGTAGGTGTATTTGGGCGTCGGCCGTGGCCAAATACACCTGTGCGTAGAGTCGCGCTTTCTCGACCAGCGACAGCTTCTTCGCCGCTGCCACCTGTTGCACGAGCTGATTGTAAGGAGACGACCCCGGTCTGCTCCCAGAAGCGGGCCCTGATCCGTCTGATCAGGACGTCTATTGCCTCGTCGAGCGCTTCATGGACGTCAGCCGCATGGGCGATAAGCTCGTGATAGCGAGGCTGCTTGAAAATCCCGCCAATCCAACCGAGACCGTCACCGAGCGGTGTGACCCCGGCCGATCCAACGATCGCGTATGTTTGCTCATCGCGTACGACCCCGACGAGAAGGATCGCGAGACCCCAGTTTCACCTGACGTCACCGACGTTCTGCTCGTAGGCTGCGAAAAGTGTGCTCAGGCGCTTTTTGACGAGGCCAGGCCACGCGGCGTGCTCGATCTGGCCAAATAATATTGACGACGGCGCGTGCTTTCCCGTCGTGCATAAAGTCTTAAAATCAAGCACAATAGAGCTGGAAGCAATTGGAGAGACATATGATCGGCAACAAACACTTTCTAGTAACGTTGGCGTGCTTGACCATACTCTGGACTGGTCTTTCAACGGGCGCGTTTGCGGAGGAACTTCGTCTCTCCCGCAGCACGACCATGGCCTATCTGCCGTGGATGGTCATGCAGAACGAGAAGCTGATCGAGAAGTATGCTGCCAAGGACGGCATTCCGGATCTGAAGGTCTCATGGATAACCTTCACCGGGCCGAGCGCGCAGATCGACGCTCTACTCTCGGGCAATGTCGATATCATCGCGACCGGGTCTACCGGACTGATCACCTTGTGGGCCAAGACCAAAGGTACCCCGCAGGAGGTCAAAGGCCTGTCCGCGTTGAGTAGCATGCCGATGGCGCTCAACACCCGCAATCCCAAGGTCAAATCCATCACGGATCTCACGGAAAGTGACCGCATCGCCGTGCCCTCGGTCAAAGTTTCGTTCAACGCGACCCTGTTGCAAATGGCGGCTGCGAAGCAGTGGGGCATGGCGAATTACGGCAAGCTGGACCACCTGACGGTCGGCCTTGGACAGATGGATGCCGTGGCTGCGATGATGTCGCCGCAGAGTGAGGTCAACAATGATTTCACCACGCCGCCCTTTCTGTACATCGAACAGGAGAACCCGAACGTGCGCTCCGTGATCACGATGAAGGACATCCTTGGTGAGAAAGGCACGATCGGCACCGCCTCGACGACGAGCCGATTCTTCAATGGTCAACCCAAGCTCATCAAGGCTTACCGGGAGGCTGTGCAGGAGGCGATGGCCATCATCGATGCAGACAAGCAAAGGGCGGTGGATGGCTATATCGCCGCGACTGGCAATATCAAGACCCAACGCGATCTGCTGTTGAAGATCATCAACGACCCGGATGCCGAATTCACCATTACGCCGCGTTCGATGAAAGCTTACGCCGACTTCATGCATGCCACGGGCGCGATAAAGAGAGCGCCAGAAAACTGGTCTGAGATGTTCTTCGAGGGTGTTCCGCAGGCTGGCGGAAGCTGATCCGTCGTAGTCGAAAATCGTGCTGGCGCGAACCGAGGGCTGGGACTTGACCGGCTCTCAGATATTGGGCGTCTCGTGGATACGTCTCTCTTGCTGATCCTGAGTGGTGCAATCACCACCGTCAGCGGACTGGCTGCATTCTCGATCCGCGGGTGCCCCGCCGTCAGGCGTAAATATCCTCTATGACGTTGGCGTACTTTTCGGAGATACTGCGTCTGCGTACCTTCATCGTCGCGGTGACCTCACCATCGTCGTGATCGAGTTCCTTGGTCAGGAGATGGAATTTACGGATCTGCTGCACCTGCGGCATCCGCGCATTGACTGCGTCCACCTCCTGCTGGATCAGCGCACGCACGGCGTCAAGCGCTGTCAGGCTGCGGAAATTGGTGAAGATCATCCCGTTCCGTTCAGCCCAGTTGCTGACGCTTTCAAAGTCAATCTGGATCAATGCAGAGACAAACCGGCGGCGATCGGCAATGACGATCGCCTCCTTGATGTAAGGCGAAAAGCGCATCGCGTTCTCGATCTCGGACGGCGTGATGTTCTTGCCGCCAGCGGTGATCATGATGTCCTTCTTGCGGTCGATCACGCGCAGTTCGCGGCCTGCCGGTCCGTCCTCCCATCGCGCGACATCGCCCGTGTGAAGCCAGCCGTCGGCGTCGATCGCTTCGTGCGTTGCTTCGTCATTTTTGTAGTAGCCCCGGAAGACAACGTCGCCGTGGATGAGGATTTCGCCGTCGTCTGCAAGTTTCACTTCGACACCGGGATAAGGCACACCAACCGTGCCGACCGGCGATCTGTCGCCCGTCTGCATGGTGGTGGCGCCCGAGGCTTCCGTCAGACCGTAGGCTTCGCGGATCGGCACGCCGAGTACGCGGAAAAATTTCAGGATCTCGGGCGCAATGGGGGCTCCAGACGAGATGGCGACGCGGCAACGTAGCAGACCCACATAGTTGAGCAATGAGCGGAAAATGAGAATGTACCAAATCCGCCATTTGAGCCGTTGTAACGCTCCCCAAGACGAGCGCGGTTGGTTGCCTGCACTATCGAAGGCGCGCATTGAGCGTTGATACATCCACAGGCGAATGCCGCCGGCTTCGCGCACCTTTGTCTGGATCGATGCGTGGAATTTTTCCCAAATGCGGGGCACGCCAAAGAAAATCTGCGGTGAGATTTCACGCAGATCTTCCTGCACGGTCCGCAAACTCTCCGCGAAGTTGACCTCGGCGCCGCTGAAGAGCGGTATGTGCAGCGAGAACATCTGTTCGGCGACGTGGCAGAGCGGCAGGTAAGACACAAGGCGGTCACGTGGCGTACAACGCAGCATGGAATTGAGGCCGCGTGCCGCCGCACCAAGACCACGCCAACTCATCATTGCCGCCTTCGGCCGTCCGGTTGATCCGGATGTGAACACCATCAGTCCGATGTCATCGAGAGCCGGACCGGCGCACGCAACTTCAGCAGCGTGCGGACTGGTTGCCTCGAATTGTTTGCCGCGTGCCACAACGTCAGTGAAGTCGAACAAGGCTGTGCGATCGTAGCGGCGAAGTCCACGCGGATCCATGACGACGATGGTTTTGAGGTGAGGTAGACGTTCGCGCACGGCAAGCACCTTGTCG
Organism: Hyphomicrobiaceae bacterium; assembly: GCA_031365465.1. GTDB lineage: Bacteria > Pseudomonadota > Alphaproteobacteria > Rhizobiales > Hyphomicrobiaceae > JABFRJ01. The sequence goes on along the minus strand of JANLYD010000292.1, from coordinate 24,861 downwards.
ATCTGTTCCTGATCTTCGCAAACGATGACCGGAGCCTCGGAAAGCGCCACCAGATATTCAACTTCCGCTGCCGGTGATGTCGGATAGATTCCTGCGGTAATTCCGCCGATCATCGCGACGCCGAGTTCTGCAAAAGCCCACTCCTGACGATTTTCGCTCAATACGGCGACGCGGTCACCTCGAGCCAGACCAATCTGCAGCAGGCCCAATCCAAAGCAACGCGACTGCTCTGCGTACTCTGACCAGGTTACCGGCCGCCAAATACCGAACTCTTTCTGGCGCAGCGCGACGTCGTTTGGCCGGCGCTTCGCCCAATGGAGAAGCTGCTGGGGCAGCGCCAGTGCTTCCAAGCCTGCGGCGTCGGACGTGTTCATGGTGTTTGCTTCGTCATGACTATGATAACCAGCGCTTTCGGCGCTTGTAGTGCTTCACGTCGCGAAAGCTGACGTGCCCCTCGCCGGTATCGCCGCTACCGAGGTAAAATCGTTGCACGTCAGGATCCGCGCGCAATTTCTCGGGCGTTCCATCGACGACAATGCGACCGTTTTCAAGGATATAGGCGTAGTTGGCGACATCCAGCGCAACTCTCGCATTCTGTTCGACCAACAGAATTGCCACGCCTTGCTCCTGATTGATGCGGCGAATGATGGCGAAGATGGCCTGCACGACCAGCGGCGCAAGCCCAAGCGACGGTTCATCGAGCAAGATCAGCCTGGGCTCGCCAATGATCGCGCGGCCAATCGCCAGCATCTGTTGTTCGCCACCCGACAAGTAGCCGGCGATTTGCTTGCGGCGCTCCCGCAGTTGCGGAAAATAGTCGAAAACCTTCTCGGTATCGACACGTCCGGTCTTGCGGCCTTGCAGGGCATTGGCGGCGGCGATCAGGTTTTCCTCGATCGTCAGATCGGCAAACACATGACGTCCCTCGCGCACGTGTGCCATGCCCGCACGTGCCAGCTTGAACGCCGGCGCCGCAATAATATCTTCACCAAAGAAGCGGATGTGACCGGAGGCAACGCGGCCGATCTCATACGGCAACACACCCGACGCTGCCTTGAGCGTCGTCGTTTTCCCGGCGCCATTCGAACCAAGCAGCGCCACGATCTGCCCGGCGGGCACTTCGATCGAAAGGCCACGCAAGGCTTGGACACTATGACTGTAGATGACCTCGATGTTCTCGATGGCCAATGCGGCAACGCTCATGCTGACACCGGGAAAAGCGCGTCCAGAGACGGGGACGAATTGGCGCGCAATGCCACTCGCACTGCGCGCTGCACATTTTCGTCAGACCTTGATCCAATCGCTCACAGGTTCCATCGCCGCCTTGGCAGGGTCGTAACGATAGACGCGTCCGGCGGGTATCTGGTGGCGACTTGCGTCTACTTTAACGCCGACGATTCCGCCGCTGTCCCAATCCGTCATCGATTCGAGTGCTGCCTTCATGTTCGGTAGATCCAGCGGCTTACTCGCCTTGATGCAGCGCTCGGCGACCTCGGCGAACATCATGCCGCTCAGCCACGCGGAAATGTAAAACGGCGAGATGGCTTTGACGTCTGGCCGCGCTTTTTCCAAGTACGTGCGCATGTTGTTGATCATGGGTGAATCAGTTTCGTGACCGTAGCGATAGGGACTGACTCCGGTGAGATTGACGCCGAGTTTGCCGAGCGCATCATAGGCCGGCTTGTCGAGTCCCCAGGCAGTGCCCATGATCTGCGGCTCCAGCCCGGCTTCTTTCATCTGCCGTACGAACTCCGGCATCGGCGCCAAAATGTAGCCTTGGAAAATGACGATGTCGGGTTTGGATCGACGTAACTTAGCGACTTCGGGAGTGACGTCGATCCCGGACTGCTTGGTAACAATTTCTTCCACAATCTCCAGGCCTAGCTTTTTTGCGCGTTCACGGCCGCCAGGAATCCCGTCCGTGCCGAACTCGGTGTCGGAGTAGACGTAGGCGATCTTCGGCTTGTTTGCGCCTGACGACTTGGCGATGTGCTCCATCAGGATTTCGTGGAGTCGCGGATAGGTCGGACCCGGCACGATGTGTTGCGGCATAGTTTGAGGATCGGCGACGACGGACGCCAGAGATGTCGACGACGTCATGACCTGATTGGAGGCGACGACATCCTGTGCGACGGCTTTTGCCCATTGCGTGCTGTCGCCATAGAAAAAGTTCGGCTTTTCGGCGGCCATGATCTTCTTGAAAATGGTGACGCCCTGGTCAAGCTTGAAGCCGCTGTCTTCGGAGACGTAGCGCAGCTTGCGACTGGCGATGCCGCCGTTGGCGTTCTTCCATTGCACGAAGTCGCCGAGGCCGTTGTTCATCGCCGTGCCGGCGAAGGCAAAAACGCCGGTGATCGGTTGTGAGGCACCGATGACTATATCGCCCGCGCCTTGCGCCATGGCCGAGCGCAAAACGTAAGGACCGGTCACGGCTGTCGTGCCGAGGCCTTGAAGGATACGGCGGCGATTGAATGTCGAATTGGATCTGGTCACGTTTCTCTCCTTAGTTTCTATGCTTCTTGTCGATTTTGATCGCAGGCACTCAGGTCCGGAAGGGCCAAAGATGGAAGACGCGCCGGACACGCGCCCACAAGGCTGCCAAACCGTGAGGTTCGAACACCAAAAAGGTAATGATCAGCAGGCCGAAAACCGCCTGTCCCATGGGCAGTAGTAGTCCGCCAATGCCCGGAAACCAGTGCACGCTGGCATTGACCACAAGCCGCAATCCCTCCGGCACGAATGTCATGAATGCAGCGCCAAGTACGCTGCCGAGCACGGTGCCGAGACCGCCGACAATGACGGCGGCGAGATAGAAGACCGAAAGCGTCAGCACGAAATACTCCGGAGTGATGGCACCGTAGAAATAGCCGAGCAGACCGCCGGCGACGCCGGCATAGAAGGCGCCAATGGCGAAAGCCTGCAGCTTGGTGCGCAGCAGATTGACGCCGAGAATTTCGGCGCTGATGTCGCGATCGCGGACTGCAACGAAAGCGCGGCCAATGTAGGTGCGTGCGAGATTGCGCGCGGCGATGGCGAGCAGGAAGGCACAGCCGTAGATAAGATAGAAGTTGCGGCGGTCGCCAACGAAAACGAAGCCGCCGATCGCAGCGCGGGGAATGGTGGTGCCTGGAACGCCGCCGGTAACCGCGCCCCATTCGCGGAAAATGAAGGTTAGGATGAAATGCGCGGCCAACGTGGCAATGGCGAGATAGACACCCTTCACGCGCAAGCTCGGCAGTCCGACGATCACGCCGAGGCAGGCAGTCGATAGGCCGGCGACGGGCAACGCCGCGTAAAATGGGATGCCGCGGTGTCCGAGCCAGGCCACGGTGTAACAACCGACCCCGAGAAAGGCGCCGTGGCTGAGCGAAATGAGGCCCGCGTTCCCGGTGGTGATATTGAGGCCCAGCGTTGCGACGATGTGGATGCCAACTATGCACGCCATCGCCAGCACGTAGTCACCACCCCAGAGCGGTAACGAAAATACCGCCAGCGCGAGAAGCGACATCCATAACCGCACAACCGGCACGGGCCAGAGCCGTTCGTCGGACGCGAAGGTTTGGTGGAAAATACCGGTTCTCACCTCACAACCTCTCGATCGTGCGTGTGCCGAATATGCCGTAGGGTTTGAAGATCAGGATTGCCAGCACGACGACGAATGGCACGAGATCGCGCGACTTGCCGCCGAGGTAGCCAGCGGCGAGCGCCTCGACCCAGCCAACCAGCAGACTGGCGACGATCGCGCCGACAATGCTGTCGAGGCCGCCAAGTATGATGGCGGCGAACACACTCATGGCCGCAGCCGCCAACATCGGCGACAGGCCGGCGGAACTAGCGATCAGGATACCTGCAACAGTGCCAACGAGGGCGGACAGCACCCATGTCAATCGCAATGCCGCATTGATGTCTATGCCGAGAGTCGCGGCGGTGACCGGATCGCTCGCGGTAGCACGCAACGCGATACCGACGCTTGTAAAGCGGAAGAACGCGAAGAAGGCGGCAATCAGCAGGGAGGCTACGGCGAAATTGCCGAGCACAGCGCCGGGTATCAGGATATCGTTGATCAGCAGAGGCGTGCGTGGCAACAACGGCGACGGTGAAAACGTATCACCTCCCCACACCGCTTCGACGCTACCGTGAATAATGCTGGCCATACCGATGGTCGCCATTAGAACGGCGACCTGAGGCTGACCGGAAAGCGGTCGCAACACGAGGCGCTCGAATAATACGGCAAGCGCGGCGATACCGATCAATGCGAGCGACAGTGCCAATATCGGCGTGAGGTCGAATATGACGGTGGCGGAATAGTAGAAGTAGGCGCCGAGCATCATGACTTCGCCAACGGCGAAATTGACGACGCCAGTACCCTTGTAAATCAACACGAAGCTCAAGGCGATCAGCGCTGTGACGCCGCCGGAGAGTATTCCGAGCAGACTGTATTCGATGAATTCGTTCATGCGGGCACACCGCTTTCGGCGCCGAGGTAGGCCTCGATCACGCTGGGTTGGCGACGTACTTCGCCGGGGGTGCCTGCGGCAATCACCTCGCCGAAATTCAGCACGACGACATGGCTCGATATGTCCATCACCATGCCCATGTCGTGCTCGACCAACAGGACGGTAACGCCCCATTCCTCCTGCACGTCGAGGATGAAGCGGGCCATATCCTCCGTTTCTTCGCGGTTCATGCCGGCGACTGGTTCATCGAGGAGCAGGACCTGCGGCTGCATGGCGAGGGCGCGTGCCAGTTCGACGCGCTTCTGGAGGCCGTAAGGTAGCACGCCGACTGGAAGGTGACGGATGTGGTCGATCTCTAGGAAGTCGATCACCTTGCGCTCGATTTCGGCACGAAGCGCGATTTCTTCGTTGCGCGCGCTGCGGCTATAGCTCAGTGCGGATAGTAGGCCCGCCTTCATAGTGTGGTGACCGCCGAGCTTGATGTTCTCGAGTACCGAAAGCCCATGGAACAGCGCGATATTCTGAAACGTACGAGCGAGGCCGCGTTTGGCTCGGGCATGGATCGGAATTGTGGTGATGTCCTCGCGGCCCAATTTGATGCGACCACTCGCGGGACGATAAAATCCGGAAATAGTATTAAATACGCTCGTCTTGCCCGCGCCATTGGGTCCGATAACGGCAGTTATTTGGCCCGGCTGCGCCGAGAACGAAACGCCCCGCAATGCGCGAATACCGCCGAAACGAAGCTCGACGTCTTCAACCTCGAGCGACAGGCCTTGTGCCGGCTCTTGACGAACGGCTGATACTGCAACCTCGGCCTGACGCAACATTGGAACCTTGCAGCTGATCTCTTCCCATGCATTGCGCGCAATGCGATCATCGACATATTGATGCACTACTGTACTAGTTTTGTCGATTATGAATCTATCGGCAGTCCCTGACTTCATTTTGCTTTGCGTGGCCGTATCACGACGGCAACTCCGACCGATCGTCAGCAGGTATGCGCACGACGCCAGCGGCGACCAGATTGGAAATCTCTATCTCCGAGTAACCTGTCGCTTTCAGCACCGAACGACCGTGAATGCCGAGATCCGGTGGCGGTTGCCTCATCTCAGTGCGTAAACCGTCGAAGCGGACCGGTTGGGCAACAGTTCGGAGCGAGCCGAACCGCGGATCCTCGCTGCGATGCACCATGCCGCTTTCCAAAGTATGGGGATGGTCTGAAAACTCGCTCAGCGTATGGATCGGCGCGCAGGGCACGCCGCCTGCCGAAAGCCGTTCCAACCACTCGTCGCGATTTCGCCGCGCGAGCATTGTGTTGACGATGGCCACCGTTTCAGCGCGATTGGCGACCCGCAGCGCATTGGTCCGAAAACGTGGATCGTCAGCCAGTGCATCCAATTCTGCGATTCTGCAGAACGTGCGCCACAGTCCATCGCTCGCCACTCCGAGCATGATCGGTTTGTCGCCTGTCTCAAATGCTTGGTAAGGACAGAGCGACTCGTGACCTGACGCCGATCGCTGGGGTTCCGTTCCTCGCGCCCAAAAGGCCTGCAATGGGTAGGCGAGAAAAGCCGCGGCGGTGTCGAACAACGACGCCTCGACCAAACCACCGATGCCCGTCCTGTTGCGTTCATTCAACAATGCCAGGATTCCGATAAGGGCGTGCAGCCCCGTTGCTTGATCAATGGGCGAAAATGGGCTCCGTACCGGCTCGCCGCCCGGTGTCCCCGTCATCATCATCATGCCTGAGAAGGCCTGCAAAATGACGTCGTACCCCTTTCCTTCACGCATGGGGCCGACGCTGCCAAATCCTGAAATGCAACAACAGATCAGGCGAGGGTTGCGCGCTCGCAAAGAAGCCGAATCGATGCCCAATCGCTTGGTAGCTCCGGGACCGAAACTTTCGATTACCACATCGACGCGGTCCGCGAGTTTCAGGATAAACTCGCGCCCGGCGTCACTGCGCATGTCGACCGCGACGCTTTGTTTGTTGCGGTTGAAACTCATAAAAATAGTGCCGGTTGTCCGGCTTTCGTGATCCGTCGCGAAGGGCGGCATCGAACGCGTGTCGTCGCCGCTCTCGATGGCCTCGATCTTGATGACTTCCGCGCCCATGTCGCCGAGATACTGCGCGCACATCGGTCCAGCAATGACCTTGGAGAGATCAAGAACCTTCAGGCCCTGCAATGGTGTTGAACTCATGTGCACGGCTTCCTGCCGGTTAATGTAACGGGAACATAGGAGGCATAACGTCCGGCTGTGGCGGCGCGGCACTTTTCGAGCCGATCACCACGACCACTCTTCATGGATTTTTTTGCCTGGATGTCGAGAGTACCTAAAACCTGTTCGCGCAATTGCCGGCGCACTAGTTTTCCCGTCGGTGAACGCGGCAGGCCGTCGATATCTCCCAACTTGTGGTCATGCCATCAGCCCTTGCTACGTTCGGTCTTTTCCTTTTGGGCGCGGCCGCGCACCAGCGTCTTAGCCTCGAGCCAATCTTCCGGAGTCAACTTACAGAGCGCGGCAAACGTACTGGGCGCGGCGAGGTGGTGGCCGCCATCGATGGCGATCGTTTGTCCCGTCAGATAGTCACAGCCGTCTGCCTGCAGAAACGTCAGCAAATTGCACAGCTCCGGCATGCGGCCGTAGCGCTGCATCGGCACTTCGTCGGCGGACGCTGCGCCGACATTGGCTTTAGGGATAGGCGCCAGTTTTTCCCACGCGCTCTCGGTGGGGAACGGTCCGGGGGCGACGGCATTGACACGGATATTGCGGCTACCCCACTCGACCGCGAGCGACATCGTCATGGCATGCACGGCGGTCTTCGCCATGGTCGAGGGCAACACGTAGGCAGAGCCCGTCCACACCCAGGTGACGAGCATACTGACGACGGACCCCGGCAGCCCCTCGGCCAGCCAGCGCTTGCCACAGGCCAGTGTCGTGAACAACGCGCCGTCCATCACCGTCGAGCGCACGGCCGCAAAGCCGCGCGGAGTGATCTCGACGGACGGCGAAATGAAATTGGCGGCAGCGTTGTTGACGAGGCCGGTGAGCGGACCTCCTTGCCAGATCGTATCAACCATGGCCTCGATCTGATCGGCGTCGCGTACGTCGCAAATATGATACGCGGCGCTGCCGCCGTGCTGAGCAGCACCCGTCAATTCGGTGACTGCCTGCTGCAGAACAGCCTCGCGACGGCCGCAGATGTGGACTGCTGCGCCATGCGCCACGAAATGGCGTGCAAGCTCCTTGCCGAGCCCGGTGCCACCGCCGGTGATCAGAATGCGTTTGCCGGACAATACGTCGGCACGGAATGTCGAGGGGGTCACAGCGTCCTCCGTGAAGGTTTGGCGGCGCCGTCGGATGCGTTGGCAGAACGGCGCTTGGCGAACATGTCGCGACCGATGATATGCTTCATGACTTCGATGGAGCCGCCGGCGATCTTGACGACGCGCGCGTCCGCGTAGGCACGGGCGATCGGATATTCCCACATGTAGCCCCAGCCGCCGAACAATTGCAGGCACTCGTCGACGACTTTGCAATGGAGATTGCTCAGCCACATCTTGGCCATTGCAGCATCGATAGCGTCGAGGTCGCCCTTCATGAATTTCGCGATACAAAGGTCGGTAAACTGACGGCCAATCACCGCTTCCGTTCTCAGTTCGGCGAGTTTGAATTGCGTATTCTGAAAGTCGGAAATTGTCTGCCCGAAAGCCTTGCGCTCGGCGGTATAATCGACAGTGTAGTCAATTACCGTTTCGGCGACTGTCGCTGATCGGATCGCTTGTGCGAGCCGCTCCTGCGCGAGTTTGGTCATCATCAGTTCGAAGCCGCGGCCTTCTTCGCCGAGCATGGCCGTCGCGGGCACGCGCAGATCGTCGAAAAACAGTTCGGACGTGTCCTGCGCCTTCATGCCGAGTTTGTGCAGATTTTTGCCGCGACGAAAACCAGGCAGATGCGTGTCGACGAGAAACAGCGTCACACCCTTGGCGCCGGCGGTGCTGTCGGTTTTAGTGGCGAGCACGATGAGATCGCACAGTTGCCCGTTCGAGATGAAGACCTTCTGACCTGATATGACGAAGCTGTCGCCGTCGCGGACCGCCTTGGTGCGGATCGCCTTCAAGTCGGAGCCCGCGTGCGGCTCGGTCATGCCGAGCGATCCGATCGCCTCACCGGCAACCATCTTCGGCAACCACTGGCGCTTCTGTGCTTCACTGCCGAAGCTGGCGATGTAAGTGGCAACGAGATCGCAATGGATCATGAAACCGGGGCCGCTGAAACCGGAACGCGCCATCTCCTCGAACACCACCACGTCGAACAGATAATCGACGCCGGCACCGCCATATTGTTCAGGCACCGTGCAGCAGAGTAATCCGGCCGCTCCTGCCTTCAGCCACAGCGACCGCGGCACTACGCCAGTCTCCTCCCATTCAGCATGGAATGGCGCAATTTCGAGTTCGATGAAGCGTTGCACCGTTCGCCGGAAGGCGTCGTGATCGGCGTTGAACAACTCGCGTTTGAACACACGGTTTCCTTTGCGGACTCAGTACGATTTCGGCAGGTCGAGTACTTTTTCGGCGACGAACGACAAGATCAGTTGCTCGGTCACCGGCGCGATGCGCGTGATCATCACTTCGCGAAATAGGCGCTCAACGTGATATTCCTTGGCGTAGCCGAAACCGCCATGGGTCAGCACGGCTTGCTGGCAGGCGGCAAAGCCGGCGCGCGCGCCGAGAAACTTCGCCGTGTTGGCTTCGGCACCGCAGGGTTGGTGCTGGTCGTAGAGCCAGGCGCTCTTCATGGCCATCGCCCAGGCGGCTTCGAGCCCCATCCAGCATTCCGCGAGCGGATGCTGAATGCCTTGGTTCTGGCCGATGGGGCGACCGAAAACGACGCGTTCGCGGGCATATTTGGTGGCGCGGCGCAACGCATCCTGGCCGATCCCGACGGCCTCGGCCGCGACCAACACCCGCTCCGGATTGAGACTGTGCAGGATATAGGAGAAGCCCTTGCCTTCCTCGCCGATCCTATCGCTTTCGGGAATGAACAAGCCGTCGATGAAGATGGCGTTCGAATCGACAGCCTTGCGGCCCATCTTCGGAATGCGACGCACCTCGATCTTCGAGCGGTCGAGATCAGTATAGAAAATGGTGATGCCGTCGGTGGGACGCTTGCAGTCTTCGAGCTTGGTGGTGCGCGTCAGCAGCATGATCTTGTTGGCGACTTGCGCCGTCGAGGTCCACACCTTCTGGCCGTGCACCAAATAGCCGCCGGGGATTTTCTGCGCGAACGTCTTGATGGCCGTGGTGTTCAACCCGGCATCGGGTTCGGTGAAGCCGAAACAGCACTGTTCCGTGCCGGCGATCAGCGGTGGCAGCCAGCGCTTCTTCTGATCGGGCGTGCCGACGACGACGATGGGATGGGGACCAAACAGATTGATGTGCACGCTCGATGCCGCAGCCATGCCACCACCATGGCTTGCCACTTCGTGCATCATGATTGCGGCTTCGGTTACGCCAAGACCGGTGCCGCCGTATTCGTGCGGCATGGTAATACCGAGCCAGCCGGCTTCGGCCATGGCGCGATGGAAGGCGTGAGGAAACTCGCCGTCGTCGTCGCGGTCGTACCAGTAATCGTCGCCGAACTTGCGGACCACGCTGGCGACGCCTTCGCGGATCGACCTGTGGTCCTCGGAAATCGAAAAATCCATCGTTGTCTCCAGCGCCCGCTAGCGGACGTCATTCAGACTGCGCCAGCGTGAGCAGCGCTTGTGTCAAGTGCGGACGGTCGACCATCAGACCATCGATACTGAGCGTACCAGCATCGGGGCTGGAGGCGAACGCGTCGACGATGCGCTGAGCATGCGCCAATTCCTGCGGCGTCGGCGCATAAGCGGCATTGATTATGGCGGATTGATCGGGATGAATGGCGATGCGGCCGCGGAAGCCGCGCCGGCGCGAGACGCGGCACGCTGCAGCAAGCCCGGGGCCATCACGGAAGTCGGCGAAAAGGGTGTCGATGGCTGACACACCGGCAGCGGTCGCGGCGCAGAGGCACAACGAATTGGCGAGCATGTAGAGTGGCGAGAGCGCGCCGTCGTCCTCGCGATTGGAAACGGCGCCGATGACTGCAGAAAGATCCTCCGCACCCCAGGTCATGGCGGCCAAACGTGGTACGGGCCCAACGTAACTCTGCATGTTCAGCATCGCTGCGGCGGTTTCGGTGGCGACCGGCACGATGCAGACTGTTCCCTGCCGTAAGCCGGCGCGCGCCTCCAGCGCGTCGAGGCAATGACCGAGCCGTACGATGTCGGCTGCTGAGCCTGCCTTCGGCAACATGATGCCAGCGAGACCGGGAACGACGACAGCAGCAAGATCTCCCATCGCCAGCGGCGTCGTCAGCGGATTGATGCGGACAAATACCTGGGCTGTGATGGCACCGGCTTGAGCGACGATAAATTCGGCAGCGGTCGTTCGCGCGCCGATTTTGCGCGCTTCTGCGACGGAATCTTCGAGATCGAGTATCAGCGCGTCGGCTGGATTGGAAACCGCCTTCGCGAGCTTAGGCTCGCTGTCGGCGGGGACGAACAGCATCGAACGCAATTTTTTCTTGGTGGCTATTGTAGCGGCCGTCATGCTGGCTTCCTCAGCATCAGCGCTTGTCGCATGCAGATGCAAACCTCTTCGCCGCGCTGATTGAGCCCTTGGTGCAGGAAGGTGACGACGCCGGCGTTGGGGCGCGATTTGCTTTCGCGGATGTCCTTCACCGTCGTGCGCGATCGGATCGTGTCACCGGCAAATACAGGTGCGGGGAAACGCGTATCGGACATTCCGAGGTTGGCGACGGTTGTGCCGAGCGTTGTGTCCTGCACCGACAACCCGATCACCAGTCCGAGCGTGAAGATACTGTTGACGAGCGGTCGTCCAAACTCGGTGGTCTTACAGTATTCGGCGTCGATGTGGATGGCGGCTGGGTTCATAGTGGCGGTCGTGAACGTAATGTTGTCGGATTCCGTAACCGTGCGCCGAATTTCATGCTCGAATACCTGCCCGACGGTGAACTCCTCAAACCAGCGGCCTGCCATGACGGATCCCTCGAGCATGTTCTCCGCGTATATGGTACGCATGTGTACTACAAATGCAAGGCCACATGTGGCCATATTTTTCCGAATCTACCTTACGTCGATTGTCGCTGCCGTTGCGGCATGCCGGGCAGGTGCAGCTCGTGATCGCTTGCGCTATCCGGCAATAGCGGACCCCGACGGAATACGCCGCTGGCGCGCACGGCTATCTCGCTGTCGGCGAATACGAGTCCCTGCGAGAAGATCAAGTTGCGGGTGACCTTCAGGATATCGGCGCGGCCGTGCACCCAGCAGCCTACCGGGGCTGCGGCCATGAAATCCACCTGTATGCTGATAGTCGGCAGGAACTGACGGGGCATGTCGGTCTGATAATGAGCGGCGCTGGAAAGTACGATGTCGGCAAGCGTAGAGAGCATCCCGCCATGGCAATTCTGGCCGGGATTGGCGTGGCGCTGCTCGACGCGAAAACCGAGTTCGAAATGCTCTTCGTACCAGCGCGCGTAGAGCGGGCCGTTACCGATGGCAAACGCGCCGCCGGTTTCGACAGGGCTGAACCCGGCGGGAGGCGGAGGCATCATGTGCACGCCCTACGCAAGCGCGGCTCGAGTTTTGTCCAAGCAGCCTTGCCCGGCGAGTTGAGTTGCCGCACCGCCGTTTGCTGCTCTTCCCACAGCCACAGCAATGGTCCGCCCGACCAGGCTGGAGTGACGCCGGCAAGACACGCGGCGGTATCAAGGAAAGCTGGATCGATCGCCGTGTCCTCGGAGATTGCAAGCAGGGCTGTGCGCGATTGATCGGAAAGCTCCCGCCCGTTGAGTTGCGGAAAGAGAGCAGCCGGACCCCGCGTGCGAAACGGCAGCGCACGAAGTTGCAGGGCGAAAGCTGCGAGCAATGTGGCTTCAGCATCGTCAGGGCAGACGATTTCCATTACGCGACCATAGGGGCCGACCGGGGACAAGACAGCCAAAGCAGCGTCGAAATTCGCGGAGGCGACTGTGGGTGCGTCTTCAATCAGCCGAAGTGTAACGCGAACGGCGATACCATCGGTACCTTTCAGGATCAGTGTGTCGGAAGGAAGCGCAGGGTCGGTTATTTGCGGGACCTTCACTCTTTCAAGAGCATCGCGCCAGGACCGACGCGCATCCGAGACTGGTCCGCTTTGCACATTTGTGACGCGCGTGCCGGATGGAGGTGCCAATTCGCGTTCGGCCCGCAGACGTTCGAGAAACAGCGTGCGCACCATGCGGCCGGCGACGGGATCGAACATCAGCCGCAGGAATTGATTCATTTCGACGGCATTGGCATCGGCCATCGACAGCCGCGCGCCCTTGAGCACGCTGTCGATGATGGCGCTATAGGCCGGATAGCTTGCGAAGTCGGCACCGCTGATCTGGTGGCGAACCGCAATGGTGCGAGCGGTCACCGGATCAAAGGCGGGTACGTCGGCTTGGGCGAGCCGGGCAAATTTCTTCCTCAGCTGTAATGGTTGGCCGATCAGGCTGCGCGCCAGCGCCGTCGCTTCGTCGATGAGACGGGTGGCAGGCACCGTCCGCGAAAAAATGCCGAGCGCGACCGCAGGCTCCGGAGCGATCGACCGGCCTGTCAGCAAAATATCTAGCGCCGCTTCGAAGCCTGCCAGCCGCGGCAGTCGTTGCGTTCCCCCTGCACCCGGCAGCAACCCCCAACGAACTTCCGGCGTGCCCAACTGGATACGCGGGTCGTCGGCGACCAGTCGCTCGCGGCAAGCCAGTGCGAGTTCCAATCCACCACCAAGCGCGGTGCCATTGACGGCGGCGATCCATGGCTTGGCCGATGCTTCCAGCCGCACGAACTGACGGCCGAGCCGACCGCAGAGGTGAAACATCTCCTCATGCGTCGCGGACTTCGCGCGATCCGTGAAGCCGCGCACCATGCTGAGGTCGGCGCCCGCCAAAAAGCTCGGCTTACCCGAGGTCAAAACGACAGCCGTAACAGTCGCATCCACGTCGATGCGATCCATCAGCGCGTCGAGCGCATCGATCAGGTCTGCCGAGAAGACATTCATGGTCCGGCCGGGCATATCGATAACGGCCAACAGAATGCCGTCGGTGCCGAGCGTCGTTTCGATCAATGCTCGCAAGTTCGATACTCCGGTTGTTCCAGCCGGTTGCTCAGTCGAGGTACGTCTTGAAATCGAGTTTGCAGCGTTCGTTGAAGGCACGCAGGCCTTCCGTCGACTCTTCGGACTGGTATTGTGCTTGGGGGCTGCATCCTTAGCCGTGCATGGTGAGTCCGCCGGAGACGCTGATCGTCTGGCCAGTCATGAAGGCGGCATCGTCGCTGGCGAGGAAGGCAACGAGACCCGGATAGTCATCAGGCTGGCCGATGCGGCCGAGCGGCACGCCGCGTACCATCGAGTCCCGAATTTTCTGCCCCTGATCACCGGTGCCGACAAAGGCCGCCATGGCCGGCGTGTCGGTGGGCCCGGGACATATCGTGTTGATTGTGACGTTGCTGCGCGCAACTTCCCGGGCCAGCGCCTTGGCGAAGGCGATCGTTGCACCCTTGCAGCCGGAATAGACAACCTCGCCGGTGGAACCGACGCGCCCCGCGTCGGACGCGATGTTGACGATGCGTCCAGACTTGCGATCGGCCATACCCTGCGCGACGGCGTGCGTCATATGTAGTGGGCCAAACCAGTTGATAGCCGTCACCTTCTTCCAGAACGCTTCGTCGGTTTTCAGAAATGGAATGGGGGTATCCCAGCCGGCGTTGTTGACGAGGATGTCGGTCGGCCGGCCGGCCTTGGACTCGAATTCAGCCACTGCCGCAGTGACGCGGGCATAGTCCGTTACATCGCAGCCGACGAAGAACGCCTTGCCGCCCGCTGCCTCGATCACGCTCGTGACGCCGGCGCCGGCCGACGCATTTATATCGAAGACCCCAACAACGATGCCCTCTGCTCCAAGCCGCGTTGCGATAGCACGGCCGATGCCGCTGCCTGCGCCAGTAACAATGGCCGCTTTGCCTTTCAAACCACGCATCCGCCCTGCCTCCGATCGATACGTCATGTTCAGGCGCACCGCCATGGTCGCAATTCTACCGGCGAAACGGTTGCGAATCTCGTACGCAAGCAACGGATGGTGCGCGTTTCGCAAGTATGATACACTAGTGCATCAATTTGCAAGCGACTTGCTGCCGATGACGTGCTGGTGTCGGCAAGGCTTTGCGTGCATTGGGGTCGCGATGGTTTGGTGTCACGCTTTACGCCTTGCAATGCGTGCGATAAATAACCCGTAATCCGACAGTCGAGGTTTCAAGAAAGTCGCCATGGCGAATGATGCAATTCTGCTTCCGTTGGATGTCGATTGGGAATTGCGTCTCGGCTTCTTGATACACGATGTCTCACGCTTGCGGCGAAGCGCTTTCGACCGATGCCTGAAATCGTTGAACGTTACGCGTTCGCAGTGGTGGGTGCTCGCCTACCTCTCGCGCAAAGACGGCATGACGCAATCCGAACTCGCGGAAGAATTGGATCTCGGCAAAGTGGCCGTGGGTGGTTTGATCGGCCGACTGGAAAAGGCTGGCTACGTGCGCCGCGAAACCGACGTGCGCGATGGCCGTATAAACCGCGTATTCCTGGAGCCGAAAAGCAAACAGTTGATCGCCAAGCTGAGAAAAATAAGCCACCGGTTCAACCAGGAAATTCTCTTGGGCCTTTCCAACGCCAAGCTCGAGACAACCGCCACGACACTGGAGGCGATGAAGAAGAACTTGTTGGCTTTCTTGGAGAATTCGGAGAGCTGAAAGCCGCTCTTCCCCTGCCGGAGCTCGATTGAAAGAGTTACAGCGGCCGCAATCGAAGTTAATGCAATTCCACGGCTACATTTGAGTGCTGGCGCGTTTTTCCATCATTACGCACCCCACCCTCCAGCGTCTTGGTAAACTCGCTCCATGGGCGTTCTGACGCCACTGGGGAGGCCTTCCCCAATGGCACTCTCCACCGCGCTCCCAAAAGCACATAAATCCTGTCTGGCGACTGGACAAACGCGGCAATCGTAACGTAGCGTACGATTAATTGGTAAACCGCAATCTTACGTCCGACGGTGTGTTCGTACCGCGAGGATTTCGATGTCTGATATGACTGCCGGCGTGGAACTGGAACGGCTTGACGATGTCATTGCCGTTTTGCGCTTCAACCGCCCACATCACCTCAATGCTTTGACCGATGTCACGGTCGCAGAAATTGGGCGGCTGTTGGATCAGGTGGCTGTCGACAGGAAGATACGGGTCCTTATTCTGACCGGTGCCGGCCGCGCCTTCTGCGCCGGCTTCGAACTTGGCCTCGCCGATGACGCACCGGAGAGCGCCGACGTCGGCGAAACGCCTGCGTGGATGCTCAGGCAGGAGGCGTTCTCAGGTTTGGTCACGAAGCTGCGCGGATTGCGTCAGCCAGTGATCGCCGCGATCAACGGAACCGCCAATGGCGCGGGATTGTGTCTCGCCCTGGCGGCGGAGATCCGCATTGCTTCGACGTCTGCAAAGTTCAACGCTGCATTCGTGAAGATCGGCTTGTCGGGTTGCGACATGGGTGCCGGCTGGCTGCTTCCGCGCGCTGTCGGACTGTCGTGCGCGTTCGAGATATTGCTGACCGGACGGATGGTCGATGCAACCGAAGCCCATCGCATCGGACTCGTGTCGGAAATGCTTGACGAAGAGGCGTTGATGCCGCGCGCGCTCGACATCGCCCGGTCGATTGCAGCCAACGATCCGTTCGGCATCTGGATGACCAAGCGCGGCGTGTGGGCCTGCGTCGAGACGCCGGGCCTGCATACAGCGCTGGAACTCGAAAACCGCACGCAGATCCTGGCGCGCACCACTGGCGGACTATCAAAGGCGGCCAGTGCTTTCCGCGAACGTCGCAAGATTCGGCCGACATCCGGTTCCTAATTCGATATCGAGGCGAGATATTCATGATCCCCACCGAAGACCAGAAAGCTTTGCAGGAGACCGCGCGCCGCTTCGCGCGGGAGAAGCTGTTGCCCGACTACCAGAAGCGCGAGAAGCTTGGCGTGCTCGATCGTGGTCTGCTTGCGGAAATGGGCCGGCTCGGCTTGATGGGCGTTGATCTGCCCGAAAGCCTCGGCGGCCTCGGCGTCGACGCGGTCACCACGGGCCTCATCGCCGAAGAATTAGCTTACGGCGATTTCAACGTCAGCGCAGTGCCGGTCGGCATCTCGCTGAACGGCGCGATTCTCATCCGGCACGCTAGCGCCGAGGTCAAAGAAACCTGGGTGCCCCGCATGACCCGAGGCGAAGCGGTCGTGGCGATTTGTCTGACGGAGCCCCGCGGCGGCTCGGACGCCTCCAACCTGCAACTGCGCGCCCGTCGCGACGGCGACTTCTATGTCATCAACGGTGAGAAAACTTCGATAACATTTGCCGATCGCGCAGACGCCTATCTGATCTTTGCCCGCACGGGTCGCCCCGAAGATGGCGCGAAAGGTATCTCCGCGTTCTTCATTCCTTACGGCACACCTGGACTGAGCCGCACGCGTTTCGACGACGTCGGCAGCGCTATCATCGGCCGCGGTTCGGTCTTCTTCGACGACGTGCGAGTGCCGGCAAGCCACCGGCTTGCAGATGAAGGCAAGGGTTTCAGCCAGGTGATGCAAGGCTTCGACTATAGCCGTGCGCTGATCGGATTGCAGTGTATCGGCGCGGCGCAGGCTTCGCTCGATGAAGCTTGGGCGTACACAAAAGAACGCGAGGCGTTCGGCCGTCCGATCGGGCAATTTCAGGGCGTGAGTTTTCCGCTGGCCGAAGGTCAGTCGCAGATCGCCGCCGTGCGCCAGTTGTGCTACCACACACTCGCACTACGCGACGGCGGCCTGCCGCACACCTCGGAAGCGGCGATGTGCAAATGGATGGGACCGAAAACGGCCTTCGACGTGATCCATCAATGCCTGCTGACCTTCGGCCACTACGGGTGGTCTAAAGATCTGCCGCATCAGCAGCGCATGCGCGATGTGATGGGCCTGGAAATCGGCGACGGCACCGCGCAAATCATGAAACTCATCATCGCACGCGAAAAAATAGGCCGCGTTGCGGTTCAATACTGAAGCGGGAGGCTGTTCGCTTTGCCTTACAGATCCATATTCCGTTCAGATTTGTTTGCCGGCCAAGTTGTCATCGTCACCGGCGGTGGCAGCGGGATCGGCCGCTGCACCGCCCATGAACTCGCCTCGCTAGGCGCTCACGTTGCTCTCGTCGGACGCACGCTCGAAAAGCTTGAAACGGTGAAAGCGGAGATCGCCGAGGACGGGGGCAGCGCGAGTGCGCACGCTTGCGATATCCGCGACGAAGCCGGCGTCGGCGCGACGGTCGACGCCGTGCTGCAGGCGCACGGACGCCTCGACGGGTTGGTCAACAACGCCGGCGGGCAGTATCGTACGGCGATGAAGACGATTTCGACTAAGGGCTTCGAGGCGGTGATACGATCGAACCTCACCGGCGGTTTCATAGTCATGCGCGAAGTCTACAATCGTGCCATGGAAAAGAGCGGTGGGGCCATCGTCAATATCATCGCGGACATCTGGAACGGCTGGCCCGACTTTGCCCATTCGGCTGCAGCGCGCGGCGGCATGCTGACGCTGACTGAAACCGCCGCGTGCGAGTGGGCCGCTGCCGGTGTGCGCGTCAACACCGTCGCACCCGGCGGCATTGCCTCGAGCGGCTTTGACACCTACGCGCCGGAAGCCAAGGCAAAGATACTCGAGTTTCCGAAGACCGTGCCGCTCGCCCGTTTCGGCACCGAGGCGGAAGTGGCCGGCGCTATCGTCTATCTACTTTCACCAGCAGCGGCCTACATCACAGGAAGTTGTATTCGTGTGGACGGTGGTACGCCGAATGCGCGGGGTACCTGGACCTTGACGCCGCACCAGAACAGTAAGCCGTTCGAGGGATTCCATCGCTCGGTGCTGCCGAAGCTGCTGACCGATTCCCCACGGGGCAGCAGAACTTGAGAATGTCTTTGCACCCATGAACCTTGTCAGCGACGACGCATCACTGGCGCGCAAAATTGCCGCCTATCTGAGCCGCGAAACCGGCGCACTTGTCGAAACCGGCGCAATCAAGCGCTTTCCCGCCGGATTTTCGTGGCTGACCTATCTCGTACCCGTTTCCGGGCTGCCCGGCGAAGCAGGCGAACGCGATCTCATCCTTCGTCTGGGGCCAGAGTACGGGCTATTTGCGCCGTACAGTTCAATGCCGGAAGCGCTGGCGATGCGATCACTCGAGGGCAGTGGCGTACCCGTGCCCCGCGCGTTCTGGCACAGTGATGACCCAAGCGTTTTCGGCGCACCATTTTTATTTTGTGAGAAGAAAGCTGGTGCGCCCATGGTCCCATGGGTGCCGGCTGGCTCGCCGCCGCTGGACGAAGCCTATCGCCGCCGGCTTGGCGAACAGTTCATCGATGCCCTGGCAGCTTTGCATCGGGTCAGCTGGCAAACCAAACCCATTTCGGCCCTCGCGCACGGGATGAGCCCGCAAAACGCTGCTCGCATGGCGGTGGAAGACTGGGAGAACCGGATCGCGCGTTGGGCAATGCGGCCCTATCCCTTGGCGGAATGGGGAATCCGCTGGTTGAAGGCGCACGCGCCGGTGGCGCCCCATGTCGCCATCGTTCATGGCGACTATCGCAACGGCAACTTTCTCGAAGACAATGGCAGCATAACCGCTGTTCTCGATTGGGAACTCGTTCACCTCGGTGATCCGCATGAAGATTTGGGCTGGGCCAGCCTGCCGATGTACATGGGCGGCAGTAAGCTCATCAGCCGGCTTGCCGAGCCCGAATGGTTCTACGAGCGCTACAGTGAGAAGGTCGGCTTTCAGGTTTGCATGCCTTCGGTTCGCTATTACCAGGCGTTTTCGCTGCTCAAGCTGGCCGCCACGCACATGGCTGCAGCACGCTGTTTTGAGGAAGGCCGCTTCAACGACATGCGTATGCCCGCTATGGGCAGCCAGATTGCCACCTGCCTACGCCAGATGGTGAAAACGATCGAGGGGCTGTCATGAACAATTCGTTTCCGCGACTGATCGACGGCATGTGCGCGACGCTGCGTCGGGAAGTGCTGACCCGCCTCGACGACGAGTTCGCGCGCGGACAGGTGTTCGGCGTCATCAACCTGCTCAACACTTTCAAAGTCAGGGCCGACTGGTCGGCCGGCTTTTTGCTGCAGCAGATTGCGGCGCAGCGCGACGCGCTCGACGGTATCACCAGTCTGACCAGCAAGCTGACCGTTGCCCCAGCACTGCCGCTGCTGCCGGATGACGCGATCGTTGCCACGTCGTCGATAAACGATCTGCTGACGCGCCGCGACGATCTCAATCGCACCGTGAGCAGCGTGTTCGCCTGGCTCGATGCTGTGCGCACGCAACTGCCGCCCGACACAACACAGAAAATCGAGATGCATTTGCTCTCCGCCATGCGAGCCGAAGTCGACATCGAGCTCAGGAACGCACCGCGCCCATTGTTCGCCGAAATGTCGAGTGGGCAGGAAGCGTAGCGCATCACACAGGCGCATCAGATCGGCGGATGAGCTTGTACGCTTGCGTATTGTGCGAAGCCCTTACCGACACCGTATTCGATAATGCCATAGCCGACATCGTCGCCGTCGCGCACTTCGATGACCTGGTCGGCAAGAGTGCGCACACGCCGTCGCGTTGCAGCATCGGTCAAGTCCCAGACGTCGTGGGCGGCGAACAGTTTCCCCTTGTCGTCGCCGTGGAACCAGCCATCCAGTCCGCCATAGAGGCCGCCCTTCAGATAGTACTTCGCAGGCAGCACGCGAATGGAAATGGGCCGCTTGCGTCCGTCAGCGAAGGTCAACTCGAATGTCGCGGACTTCATCGACTGACCCAACGGATCGTCGCTCCAGTCGCACGCGTGCGAGACGTCCGTTAAGTGCGACCGCGACGATGCCCGGCTGCCGACTCCGAACACTTCCTCGCCGGACAGATAGATCTTGTCTCCCGGCGCGCGCTCTTTGAAAAAGACGTGCAAGCCGCGATCCTTGAATTGCGCCGTGGTCCAGCAATAAAAGAACGGGGGGTAGAATGTCAGCGGCGGGCTTGTTTCATCGGTTCGCATTTCAGCGCGCACGCCCCAGGAGTGATCGCGCTGGCCAAGCCAGCCATCGACGCTCACACGGCGACCATCGAACTCGATCCAACCGGTATAGCGGCCGAGTTGCTGGCCTCGGGCCATATTTTCCGTCACGCGGCCGTCACGGCGTCTCAGGTGCGCGTTCTCTTCGTGCGCGTTCATGGTCCCGTGAAACTCGATATCGAAGCGGATGCCCGACGCGTTCTGTGCCAGCACCAAACGATGCCGCCGCAACCCTTCGATCACCACGATCGACAATGGACCCACTGCAGTCGTCAGTGGATCAGGCCGCAACCGCCGCGACCCGCGGAAATTCCACTGCCGTCCGGCGATGGCCACACCGGCGAAGGCGTCCATGACGTTGCGGTTGGGATGATAGCCGAGCCCGATGTCAAAAATTACGTCGCCGTCGGGCACCGGATGGCCGGTGTACCAGAGCCGCTCCATCCACGCGGGGTCGCTGTTGTCGATCTGGTCGAATGTGGTCGGCAGTTGATGGCCAATGAGATCGTCTTGAGGCGTCAGCATGATTGATCCGACCTTGTACCGAATTTCACGTAACACAAATTCTAACGCCGTCATGTCGTGCGGTAGTGTACTACAGTCCGCCACGCAGTCTAGACTGTGCTCAGAGCGCTACCGCAGCCCGCCAACGGAAAGGCAACAGGTCCATGGGAACGACACCGTCGCTTCGCCTCGAAATGCAAGACGGGTTGGCGATCGTCAACCTCGCGCAGCCGGCGCGGGGCAACCCGTTCGACGAAGATTTTACGCGGGACTTCAAAAGGGTGTTCACTGATTTGTGGGACCGGAAGGATCTGCGCGCCGTATTGCTGCGTGCGGACGGGACGAACTTCAGCGTCGGGGGCGACATCAAGAAATTTTACCCGGAGAAAGAAAATCTTGGGCCGCTGGTACGCCGTTGGACTGCGGACCTGCACATGGGTTTGCAGCGCGCGTGGAAATTGCCGGTGCCGATGGTCGCTGCGGTTCAAGGTTACGCCATGGGCGGTGGCGCAGCATTGCTCGCCGGTTGTGACGTTGTCGTGGCCGGTCAATCGACCAAGATCGGCTCGGCGTTCGCGCAATTGGGCTTCAGCTGCGATTCAGGCACGACCGTCACGTTGACCGCACGCATGGGACCGGCTCGCGCGCGCCGCTTCGTATTGCTTGCCGAAGTGTTGACGGCGCCCGACGCACTCCAGGCCGGCCTCTTCGATCGAGTGGTTGGAGACGAAAAGCTACAAGATGAAGCGCTGGCGATCGCCACACAGTTCGCGCAAGGCCCGACGTTGGCCTATGGCGAAATCAAGCGGCTGTTTGCGCGCGCGAGCGCTGCTCAAATGGAGGCTCAATTGGAGGACGAGGCGCTCACCCTTGCGCGCATCGCGACGACGGCGGATGCAAAGGAAGGCATTGCGGCCATGGCCGAAAAGCGCAAACCGGCTTTTCGCGGATGCTAATGGCCGTATCAGTCATCATCGCCGCGATGCGCTTGCGTCGTTGAGTATGCCTCGTCTTCGGCTTTCAGAGACGCCATTCCTACCGGGTGTTTGCTTGGATTCTCGTGAGGGATCGCGAGTGAAGGAGTGCGGATGTTGATAAAGCCAGCTTTGCGTGCTCGCTCTGCCCATTCCCGTTCCTCTTTGCCCGGAAACCGCTTGCCGTCGGGGGCAACCCGCACTATCTCCGACAGCGGTGCAGTCTCACGAGTTCAGCGTCCGTTCACATGGGGTTGCCTACAGAGAGCACCCAAGCGCGACGACAAACGATGACGTGACACCGAATTTGTCAGTCGGCCGCGGATGCCGCACAGACCGAAACTCTAGAAGGATTATACCATGAGCAAATTCATTCTCGGTGCAGCGGTATCGGCTGTGCTGGCGTTCACCGCACCCGCTTTCGCCCAGGCGCCAGCCGCCGCTACCGCTCCGGTGGCGGCGACCAAGATCCCGGCCAACGTGTTCTACAGGGCCCTCGGCCCGCAGCAGTATGCCGCCAAGGACAAGCTGATCGGCGCCAACGTCGTCAACAAGGATGGCGTCGTGATCGGCGACATCAAAGACCTCATCATGAACACGTCGAATGAAGTCGAGGGCGTCATTCTCGGCACCGGCGGCATCCTCGGCGCTGGCGAGAAGCTGGTCGGCGTGCGCTATGGCGCGCTGGTATTCTCGAAGAAGGACGGCAAGACCACCATCTCCCTGCCGGCCGCCAGCAAAGACGTGATCGCAGCGCTCGAGCCGTACGGCCGTGGCGACAAGAAATCGCTGATGGAGAAGGCGCAGGACAAGCTCAAGGCGCTGTCCGACAAGACCAAAGAAGGCGCCGGCCCAGCTTATGAGAAGGCAAAGGAAGCGGCGAAGGTCGCTGCCGACAAGGCCAAGGAACTCGGCCAGTCGGCCATGGAGAAGGGCAAGGAAGCAGTCGAAGCAGCCAAGGAAAAAGCCGCACCTGCTGCCGCCAAGCAGTAAGCACTGCTCCGAGCTGCCTCGGCGCTCGCGATACATATCGCGGAAGCCCTCGATCGCAAGATCGGGGGTTTTTCGCGCTACGCGGGCCGTCCGGTGATATGTCGCCGCGCACGGTTCGATCAAACCTCGCAGATGGAACACAGCATGTCGGACGCGGAAAACCTCACCGTCGATCTGCAGGCCATGACGGGCCTCGAGCAGATGCAGGCGATGATCGACGGCCGGATGCCGCCGCCGCCATTTGGACTCCTGATCGGCATGAGGCTGATCGAAGCGCGCCCGGGCGAGGTCGTGTTTACGTGCACGCCGCGCATCGAGCACTACAATCCGCTCGGCAGCGTGCATGGCGGCCTTGCCGGTACGCTGCTCGATAGTGCGATGGGGTGCGCGGTTCACACCATGATAAAGCCCGGCGAATCCTATACGACGCTCGAGTATCGTGTTCACCTCGTGCGCGGCATGAGCGTCAAAACGGGCCTGGTGCGCGCCGAAGGCAAAGTCGTCCACCTCGGCCGCCGGGTCGCAACGGCTGAGGGCCGTATCGTGGACGCCGACGGCAAGCTCTATGCGCACGGCACCACGACATGCATGATTTTGACGTGAGCCGGCACTAAACCCATGTTGGGTGGCGAAATTCGTTCAAGATGCGCGGGAAAAGCCGCAATCCGGTGATGCCGGTCTGCAACGAATCGTTGAATAAGCTTCGTACACGGCCGCGACGGAAACTCGGTGGCCTTGTACGTTATAATGTCGAACTCGAAGGCCGCGCCGCGGTCGTGCTCACTCGGAGGACTTCATGAATCGCTTCCTACTCGCTGCCGTGATCGCCGTTGGTTCGGTCGCATCCGTTTCCGCCCAGGCGCCGTCGGCCACGCCTGCCGCACCCGCCCCGAAAGCCGCGATGCCGGCGCCGCCAGCTCCGAAAGCACCGGCTGCCGCTGCCGCTGCCCCTGCCATGGCCGCCGACTCGAGCTGCTCGCTGGAAGCCGGCAACAAGAAGTTGGCGGGCGCCGCCAAGACCAGCTTCATGACCAAGTGCGCCAAAGACGCAAAATCGTCCTGCGCCAAGGAATCGGCCGACAAAAAGCTCGCCGGCGCCGCCAAGGCCAGCTTCGAAAAGAAGTGCGTCGCCGATCACGTCGGCCTCAACAAAGCCGCCGCCGATGCGAAGAAAACGGTACCGGCTGCCGGCGCAACACCGGCCGCGCCTGCCAAGAAGTGATCGACGGCCTTACGAACAGTGACGGCGGACGGCAGCGATGCCGGCCGCCGTGTCTGCTCGCGTTTGGCGACGTGTACACCTAAGGTGTAAAGGCGTTCGAGGCGTTGTCGCGGCGGACGTGCAGAAGCGACAGGGGGAAGCGTAGATGCGTGGATTACTCGGCTATATTCTGTATGTGCTCGCGGTCGTGATCACGGTGCTGGTCATTGCGGCGAAATACTTCGGCGTGAACCTGCAGCCGGTCACCGGCATGCTGATGAGCGACCCGGCCCGCAGCTTGCTCGTTGCGCTGTTGTTGTCGTTCATCGCGCGTTGGGTCTGAGCCCACCCCGCCACCGCACGGTGCCTCAGCCGGCGGTCAACTTCTTGACCGCCGCGGACAACTTGTGGCGAATGGCGTGGAAACCCTTGGAGCTGTCGCTCGTCATCCAATTCATCTGCAGGGACCGCCGCGGACCCTCGAACGGGTGATGGCCGTG
>JANLYD010000080.1:0-4206 GCA_031365465.1 Hyphomicrobiaceae bacterium | reverse complement strand
CGCCACGGTAATGGCGGCGAACAGGTAGAAGAAGGTGGCGGCGAGTGTCATGTCATCGGTCTCGGACGGTGTGCTAAGGCGGTCGCCCCACTCTCGATTGTCATCCTGGGCCTCGTGCCCAGGACCCAGCTTTCGGCGAGTTCGGCGGTACAAAGTAGAATTCGCTGCTGACAAACCACGGATCGTCGCTCACGTCAGTTTCGGAACCCTCCTGGGCACGAGGCCCAGGATGACAACGGTGGACGAGTTAGCGGTTCGCGTCCTCGCGTGGCCTCTCGGTCTCATCGCATCGTAGCGAAACTATGCCAGATCAGGGGCACCCTGTCGCCTGGGTGAGTACCTAGGGATGTCAGCGATACGGCGCGTCCTGCTTCAGATTGGCTGCGATCTCGCGTTCCCAGCGGTCGCCGTTGGCCAAGAGCCGGTCTTTGTCATAGAGCAGCTCTTCGCGCGTCTCAGTGGCAAATTCGAAATTCGGGCCTTCGACGATGGCATCGACCGGGCAGGCTTCCTGACACAGGCCGCAGTAGATGCATTTGACCATGTCGATGTCGTAACGGGTGGTGCGGCGGGTGCCGTCGTTGCGGCGCGGGCCGGCCTCGATGGTGATGGCTTGCGCCGGGCAAACGGCTTCGCACAGCTTGCAGGCAATGCAGCGTTCCTCGCCATTGGGATAGCGGCGAAGAGCGTGCTCACCGCGAAAGCGCGGCGACAGCGGGCCCTTCTCGAATGGGTAGTTGAGCGTTTTCTTCGGCGCGAAGAAGTAGCGCATCGTCAAGAAGAACGCCGAAACGAACTCCGTCAGAAACAGCGATTTGACGCCTCGTGCGATGTTCACGAAAATCTCCGTCTTGTAGGGCGCAATAGCGTTTCAGCGTATTGCGCCTCCGTAAAATCCAGCGCCGGACAAACGGTGCAATACGCTTCGCTATTGCACCCTACAGGTTTGCCCATCACCGCACCTGTGGGCCGTATTGGAGAAGGCCGGCGACGAGGACGACCATGACGAGCGACAGCGGCAGGAAGATCTTCCAGCCGAGCCGCATGAGTTGATCGTAGCGGTAGCGGGGGACCATGGCTTTGACCATGGCGAACATGAAGAACACGAAAGTGATCTTGAGCAGGAACCAGATCGGGCCGGGTATCCAATTCAACGGAGCGATGTCCAACGGCGGCAGCCAGCCACCGAGGAACAGGATCGACGTCATGGCGCACATGGTGACGATGGCCACGTACTCGCCGAGCATGAACAGCAGATAGGGCGTCGACGCGTATTCGACCATGAAACCCGCGACGAGTTCTGATTCAGCCTCGACCAGATCGAACGGGGGCCGGTTGGTTTCGGCCAAAGCGGATATGAAGAAAACCACGAACATCGGGAACAGCGGCAGCCAGTACCAGTCGAGGAAGCTGGATTTCAAGCCGAGCTTGGTGCCGTTGCCGACCTGCTGCGCCTTGATGATGTCGTTGAGGTTCAGCGAGCCCGCACAGAGCAGCACGGTGATGATGACGAAGCCGATGGAAACTTCGTAGGACACCATCTGGGCCGCCGACCGAAGCGACGACAGAAACGGGTATTTCGAGTTCGAAGCCCAACCGCCCATGATGATGCCGTAGACGCCAAGCGACGAGATGGCGAACAGGTAGAGGATGCCGACATTGATGTTGGCCATCGCCATGCCGTTGCCGACGGGGATGACGGCCCAAGCGGCGAGAGCGAGAATGGCTGTGACCAGCGGCGCGAGTAGGAACACGCCCTTGTCGGCGCCAGCGGGAATCAGTGGTTCCTTGAGCACGAACTTGAGCAAGTCGGCGAACGATTGGAACAGTCCGAACGGGCCGACCACGTTGGGTCCACGCCGCATCTGCACGGCCGCCCACACCTTGCGGTCCATCAGCAGCAGAAACGCGACGATCACCAGCAGCACGACGAGCAGGAGCAGGCTGAGCCCCGCCGTCAGCGCGAGCCAGAGGCCCCAATCCCACCAAGTGTCGAGAGTTTTAGGATACATGCCGGACGTTCCAGAAATTTGACGTCATGTAAAAGACGCTGCTTGAACCATGGTGCCCAGCTAAGCCCTGGCGGAATTGTGAGAGCATCGAACTCACTCCGCCGCAGCGCGGGTCGCGGTTGCTTTGACGTTGGCTGACAGTGCCGACAGTTCGCCCATGATGGTGGAGGCGCGACTGATAGGGTTGGTGAGGTAAAAGTCACGGACGGTGTTGACGAACGAGGCCGAAGTCATCGAGCCACCGAGGTTGGCAAGAGTGCCGATGGCGCTCGGATCGCCGGCGACGACTGTATTGAGGCGCGCGAGCAGCGGCGCTGACTTGTACATGGCCGCGCGGAGGGCAGCGAGATTGTCATAGGGCAGCGTTTGTCCGGCGTGAGCCGAAAGAGCGCGCAGGATCGACCAGTCGTCCTTGGCCTGCCCCGGTGCAAACGCGGCCCTCGTGGTCTGCTGGGCGCGGCCTTCGGTATTGACGTAGGTCGCGGATTTCTCGGTGTAGGCGGAGCCGGGCAACACGACATCGGCGATGTGAGCGCCATTGTCGCCATGGCTGCCCTGATAGATCACGAAGGCCTTGCCGAGACGCGAGGTATCGAACTCGTCGGCGCCGAGGAGGTACACGACCTCCATTCCGCCGGACAGCATCCCCGACATATCCTTGCCACCTGCGCCCGGCACGAAGCCGAGGTCGAGACCCGCAACACGCGAAGCCGCAGTGTGCAGAATATTGAAGCCGTTCCAGCCGTCCTTGATGCAACCGAGCGACTGAGCTGCCTTGGCGGCTGTGGCGAGCACGGCATAACCATCGGCACGCGCGATGGCACCGCCGCCGACGATGAACATTGGATGTTGCTTCTGAGCAGGCGCATGCCCCACGAACTTGGACAAAGCCTCAGGGCCATTGCCGAGGTGTGTGTAGTCATAACCGAAGTCGGCCTTTTCGCCGATCACGCCAACGAGCAATCCACCCTGCCGCCAGCGCTTGCGAATGCGGGCGTTCAACACGGGCGCTTCGAGGCGCGGGTTCGTGCCGATGAGCATGATCGCATCGGCCTGCTCGATGCCGGCGATCGTCGAGTTGAACACATAGCCAGCACGGCCGAGTGCCGGATCGAGTTTCGCGCCGTCCTGGCGGCACTCGAGGTTCGGCGACCCGAGACGGGTGAACAAGTCTTTGAGCGCGAACATCTCTTCGGCACCGGCGAGATCACCGACGATGGCGCCGATCTTTTTGGGGTCGGCCGCTTTGAGCTTGGCGCCGATCAAAGCGAGCGCATCGTCCCAGGAGGCCGGCTTGAGCTTTCCACCGACGCGAATGTAGGGCTGATCGAGACGCTGCGTGCGCAAGCCATCGGCAGTATGGCGGGTTTTATCGGAGATCCACTCCTCGTTCACAGCATCGTTGTTGCGAGGCAGGATTCGCATGACTTCGCGCCCGCGCGTATGCACCACGATGTTGGAGCCGAGCGCATCCATCACGTCGATGCTCTCGGTTTTGTCCATCTCCCAGGGCCGCGCCATGAAAGCCCACGGCCGATGCGTCAGCGCACCGACGGGACAGAGGTCGACGACGTTAGCCGACATCTCGCTCATCATGCCTTTTTCGAGATACGTGGTGATCTCCATGTCCTCGCCACGGCCGATGGCACCGAGTTCTTCGACGCCGGCAACTTCCGTCATGTAGCGGACGCAGCGCGTGCATTGAATGCACCGCGTCATCATGGTTTTGATCAGCGGACCGAGGTTTTTCTCGTCGACCGCGCGCTTGTTTTCCGTGTACCGCGAGGCACCGATGCCGAAGGCGACAGCCTGATCCTGCAGATCGCACTCGCCGCCCTGATCGCAGATGGGGCAATCGAGCGGGTGATTGATGAGCAGAAATTCCATCACGCCCTCGCGGGCTTTCTTGACCATTGCGGACTTGGTGTGGATGACCTTTGGGCTGCCATCCTTGTTGGGCGGCAGATCGTTGACACCGAGCGCGCAACTGGCTTGCGGCTTGGGCATGCCGACGACTTCGACGAGACACATGCGGCAGTTGCCGGCGATCGACAGGCGTTCGTGATAGCAGAACCGCGGCACTTCGGCGCCGGCCTGCTCGCACGCCTGGATCAGCGTCAGTCCGTCCTCGACTTCGATCTCGGTGCCATCGATGATCAGTTTCTTCGGCATGTCCCGTCGGCCTCAAAGTCTT
>JANLYD010000282.1:0-27577 GCA_031365465.1 Hyphomicrobiaceae bacterium | reverse complement strand
TGATCGGGGCCACGCCGATCCTGGCGACCGACAACGACAACATCGCCGTGTGCGACGCGCACGCCGCACGGACTGCGGGCGTTGCGGGTCTGTCGGCTGAGCACGCTAACGGGGGATTGCGCTCGTTTTATTATGCGTTCGCCGTACTGGCGTGGTTCTTTCACCCGATGGCATTCATCATCGCCACCGCGTGGGTGCTGATGATCCTGATCCGGCGCGATTTCTTCTCCCGCTCGCTGCACCTGATCTCCGGCCGGTGAGCCCGGATGCAGTTGCGAGCGGCGTCCCCGATCGGCACAGTTTCTAATCGTTTCTTGCTGATATTTTAAGGCCGTTTCAGTCACTCCCCCGGCATTGTCCGCGTACGATCCCGCGTGCTTGGAGCCGACGATGACCGCTATTCGCTACCTATGCGCCGCCGCAATGCTCGTGTGCTTTTCTCCCGGTGTCGCATCCGCCGATCCACAGCCCCCGGCAATCGCCACGGAGGCGGCAACCGCCGCCAAGCCCGCCACGCCCGAAAAGTCCCCTGCCTTGGTTGCGGCAAAGCCCGCTCCGGCCATCGTGCCCGCAGTCACCTTGCACGCCAAAGCCGACCTCACACAGCAGACACTGACGGTCAGCGAACGCGGCCGCGTCGTGGGCGTGTGGAAAATTTCGTCGGGTGTTCAAGATCATGCGACGCCGCGCGGACTGTTCCAGCCGGAGTGGACGGCGAAGATGTGGTACTCGCGCACCTACGACAACGCCCCCATGCCGCACGCCGTATTTTTCAAAAGCGGTGCCGCGATCCATGCGACCCAGTCGATCGGCGCACTCGGTCGGGCCGCCTCACACGGCTGCGTTCGCTTAGCTCCCGCCAACGCCGAGACGTTTTACAAACTCGTGCAGAAACATGGCTTGGTACATACGCGGATCGCCGTGTTCGGCACCCCGAACTTTGCGCGGCCGGCTCATCGAAGCATTCCGGTTGCAAGCCGGGTGCCGAATGTCGTTGCCGCAGCGCAACATCGTCCGCAGAACTCGCTCGGCTATATGCGACCGAGCGTCCGGGTCGCTTACGTCATGCCGCCGACGATTTTTTCGCCGACGCCCAAAATCTTCTATCAGCCCGTGCGGTTGCCCTGATCGCGCCAGCCAACAGCATACGCCGGAACACTTTTTCGTCATGCCGCAGCATCACTGGACCCGGCATAGGCTTAATGTGCTATAAGCAGCGATGGTGAAGGCTCGTCGTTGGCGTTAGTCCGCGATGCGCGTCAAGTGTCGGTGTATCGGCGAAGTTGGCGTAACGGATCTTTCGAATGGCAACGGGTTTGAAAGTAGCGGCGGCGGCGGTCGCCGTTGTTGTCGGGATCGTGGTCTGGGCGGGTGGGCCAGACAAATCGATGGCCACGGCCCAACGCTGGATGGCGCAGCTCAAATCGGACAGCTCGGCCTCCATCAAACCATCGACCCAGGCAGCGCCGACGAAGGCTGCCGGCACCGGTCCAGCGCCCGTCGTATCCGTCAGCAAACCGTTGATCCGGCCCGTGACCGAGTGGGACGAGTACACCGGCCGCTTCGATGCCACCGAAACCGTCGATATTCGGACGCGGGTTTCGGGCTTCTTGGTCGAAATTCACTTTAAGGACGGACAGCAAGTCAAGAAGGGTGATCAACTCTACACCCTCGACGCGCGTCCTTTCGAACGTGCCCTCGATCAGGCGCGCGCCGAACTCGAGCAAGCCACCACCAAGGTCAACAGCGCATCCCTCGACGTCGAGCGCGGCAAGCCGTTGATCGACCGCAAGATCATGTCGGAAAAAGTGTTCGACGACCGTGCGAATGCGATGCGCGAGGCACAGGCTGCCGTCAAGACTTCGGAGGCCAAGGTCAAGACAGCCGAGCTCGACGTCTCGTCGACGCTCATAACCGCGCCCTTCGCGGGCCGCATCTCGCGCAGTAACGTGCCTGTCGGCGCATGGGTATCGGCGGGCGCTGCGGCGAACTCGACATTGCTCACCACCGTCGTCACCGAAGACCCAATCCACGTTTACTTCGATGTCAACGAGAACAACTGGATCAAATATCGCCGTCTCGCCGAGCAGGGCAAGCAAGCAGGGGTGGCGCGCCTCGGTGCCAAAGTCGAACTCGCGCTGCCCGACGACAAGGGTTTTCCCGCCAAGGGAACCATCGATTTCGTCGACAACCGGCTCGATCTGGCCACCGGCACCATGCGCGCGCGGGCCATCGTCGAGAACAAGAACGGGCTGTATTTTGCCGGCATGTTCGCCCGCGTGCGGGTGCAGGGCTCCGAGCCCTACAACGCGGTCATGGTCCCCGACGAAGTGATCGGCACCGATCAGACCACCCGCTATGTGCTGACGGTGGCCGAAGACGGCACGGTCGGCCGTAAAACGGTTACGCTAGGGCCCCTGGCGGAAGGATTGCGCGTCGTCAAAGCGGGCATGACCGCCGACGATGTCATCGTGACCAAGGGATTGCAGCGGGCGCGCCCCGGCTCGAAGGTCGCCATTAAGGAGGAACCCATCCGCACCGCGCAAACGGCGCTGTCGCCGGCCGTTCCCGCACCCGCAGTCTCCAACGCATCGGTTGCGCCTGCTGCGGTTCCTGCGACGGCGGCACCGACCGCCGCGCCGCCCGCTGCCGCACCCGCTATCCCCGCGCCGAAGAAGAAATAGGTTCGGCCGCTTCAGTCGGCCACCAACGACCGCGCATTCTCTTTGGCGCTCCCGTTGCCCACCAGCAACCGCGCTTTCCCCCTGGCGCTTCCGTTGCCCACCAGCAACCGCGCTTGCTGACCGCCTCATCAAGTTGGACCAACGACCATGCGCTTCAGCCACTTCTTCATCGCGCGGCCGATCTTTGCGGTGGTTGTGTCGCTGTTCGTGACGATCATCGGCGCCATCGGCTACGTCGGACTGCCGGTCAACCAGCTGCCCGACATCATTCCGCCGACGATCATCGTATCCACGAGCTATCCCGGCGCATCCGCTCAAACCGTCGCCGACACCGTCTCCGCGCCGATCGAACAGGAGATCAACGGCGTCGAGAACATGATCTACATGTACTCGCAGTCGACCAACGACGGGAACGTGTCGATCACCGTCACTTTCGACATCGGCGTCGATATCGACCGCGCGCAGGTGCTGGTGCAAAACCGTGTGTCGTCCGCCGAGCGACGTTTGCCTGACGAGGTGCGCCGCAGCGGCCTACTGGTGCGCAAGCGCTCACCCGATCAGTTGCTCAACATCCATTTGCTGTCGCCGGATTCAAGCCTCGATCAGGTTTACATTTCGAACTACGGCCTGCTCAACGTGCGCGACCGGCTCATGCGAATCGAAGGCGTGGGCGATGTGCAGTTGTTTGGTGCGCGTGAATATTCGATGCGCATCTGGCTCGATCCGGAACGTATCGCTCTTCGTAACCTCACAGCCGAAGAAGTGCTTGTGGCCCTGCGCAATCAGAACGTCCAGGTGGCCGGCGGCACCATCGGCGAGCCGCCCATCGACGGCAAGACGGCATTCCAGGTTTCGCTGCAGCTCAAGGGACGGCTCAGAACCGCTGACGAATTCAACGACATCATCGTCAAGATCTCGCCCGACGGGCGCGTGGTGCGCTTGAAGGATGTCGGCCGCGCCGAAATGGGTGCCCTTAACTACGGTTCCTACGGCTACGCCGATCGCAACCCGGCAACGGTGCTGGTGGTATCGCAGCAGACGGGGTCGAACGCACTGACGGCGAGCAATGCGGTCAAGGCCGCCATCGACGACCTGTCCAAATCATTTCCCAAGGGTCTCGAATACCGCATCACCTACAACCCCACCGAATTCATCGAAGTCTCGATCAAAGAGCTGTACAGTTCGATCATCGAAGCGGTGACGCTGGTCGTGCTCGTCGTGCTGCTGTTTTTGCAGACTTGGCGCGCAACGGTCATTCCGGTGGCCGCGATCCCGATTTCGCTGATCGGCACCTTCGCCGTCATGCAGGCGTTCGGCTTTTCGCTCAATATGCTGACGTTGTTCGGTCTCGTGCTCGCGGTCGGCATCGTTGTCGACGACGCCATCGTCGTCGTCGAAAACGTGGAGACCAAGCTCAAGGAAGGCATGAGCCCGCTGCAGGCGGCAAAAACCTCGATGGACGAGGTGGGCGCAGCCCTGGTCGCCATCGCCCTCGTACTGTCGGCCGTGTTCATTCCGACCGCCTTCACGCCCGGCATCACTGGGCAATTCTATCGGCAGTTCGCGATCACGGTGGCGAGTGCGACACTGATTTCCGCGTTCATTTCGCTGACACTGTCGCCGGCGCTGGCGGCGCTGCTGCTGCGTCCGCACGAGCACCATCCCAAACGCACCGTCATGTCGGTGATCACCAAGCCGGTGCGGCTGTTCTTCGACGGCTTCAACTGGGCCTTCGACAAATTCGCCAACGGCTACGCGTCGCTTGTGCGGCGATTGGCCGGCGCGTGGCCTGTCGTGCTCGCCGCTTACGCGGGGCTGATCGTATTCGCAGTCTACTTCGTTCCAGGCATTCCGACCGGGTTCATCCCCGACATCGATCGCGGTATCGCCATCGTATCGCTGCAGTTGCCGTCCGGTTCCGCGCTCAGCCGTACCGACGACGTCGTCAAGAAAGCCAACGACATCATCTTGGGCACGCCCGGCGTCAAATACACCAACGCCTTCTCCGGCCGCAACGGTGCTACCTTCACCAACGCGTCGTATTACGGCTCGTTTTTCGTGGTGCTCAAACCGTTCGAGGAGCGGCAGGCGGAAAAGTTGGACGTGCGCACGATCGCGCAGATGCTGCGCCAGCGGCTGAGTGTGGTGCAGGAAGCGACGACGTTGGTCTTCGTGCCCCCGCCCGTCCGCGGGCTCGGCGGCACCGCCGGCTTCTCGATGCGGCTACAAGACAAGCTCGGCCAGACCCCGCAGAACTTCTCCACCATCGCAAACAATCTGATCGCGGCGGCCAATCAGCATCCCCTGATCCAGAATACGTTCACGACATTCAATGCCGGCACGCCGCAAGTGTTCGTCGATGTCGATCGCGACAAGGCGCAAATGCTGAAGGTGCCTGTCGATCGCATCTTCGAGGCCATGCGCGTCTACATGGGATCGGCTTACGTCAACGACTTCAACATGTTCGGCCGCACCTACCGCGTGACCGCACAGGCCGAGGGCGATTTCCGCCTCAGCCAGGACAACGTCAACCGGATACGCGTCCGCAACGTCGATGGCGCCATGGTGCCGCTCGGCTCGGTGGTGACCTTTGTTGAAAATACCGGCCCCGACCGCGTGCCGCGCTACAACCTGTTTCCGACGATCGAAATCAACGGCTCGGCCAAGGCGGGCGTGTCGTCCGGGCAGGCACTCGAGGTCATGGCCGAAGTTGCAGCCCAACAGCTTCCCGAGGGCGTGACCTACGAGTGGACCGACCTGTCCTACCAAGAGGCGAAGGTCGGGCGCACCGGGTATTACATCTTTGCGCTGGCTGTGCTGTTCGTGTTCCTGGCATTGGCCGCGCAATACGAAAGCTGGTCGCTGCCGCTGGCGATCCTGCTGATCGTGCCGATGTGCCTGCTGTCGGCGGCGTTCGGCGTGTGGCTGCACGCACGCGACATCAACATACTCACGCAGATAGGCTTCGTGGTGCTGATCGGCCTCGCCGCCAAAAATGCGATTCTGATCGTAGAGTTCGCCAAGCAGCTTGAAGAGCAGGGCATGGATGCGGTGACGTCGGCAGTCGAAGCCTGCCGCATGCGCCTGCGGCCCAACAAGATGACGTCGCTGGCGTTCACGCTCGGCGTGATTCCGCTCTATCTGGCGAAAGGCGCGGGCGCCGAGTTCCGCATCGCGCTTGGCACAGCGGTGTTCTGGGGCATGATCGGCGTCACCATGTTCGGGCTGATCTTTACGCCCGTGTTCTACGTGGTGATCCGGAAATTCTTCGGCAAGAGAGCTGCGAAGCCGGAGGCGGAGTCGACAGTGGCGAATCCCATTCCCGCCGCTGCCGAGTAACCGCTCACTCGGCAGCAGACCTATCTGCCGTCATTGTGCGGAGCCGGCCAGCGCCCGAACGGCTGCCACCAGCGGCGCCATGTTGGTGCCGAGCGAGCCCTTGATCATCACCGCATCGCCCGCGCCGAGCCCGTGACTGACGGGTTCCGACAGTTCGGCCGATGTGCCGGAATAAGCGCCGCGCACGTCTGCCGGCAGCGTCTCGAACAGCGCGCGCATGTGCGGACCACAGGCAAAAACCTGGTCCACGCCAGCCGCCACTACTGCGCCGGCCAGTCCGGCATGGAGAGCATCGGCCTCGTCACCGAGTTCGCGCATGTCGCCCAGGATGGCGATTCGCCGGCGATAATTCGCGCGCGGAACGCTGCCGAGATTGGCCAGCGCGGCCGCCATCGACGCGGGATTGGCATTGTAGCTTTCGTCGATCAGCAACAGCGTGCCGCCACCCACACTGAGCAGGCTTCGCTCGCCCCGGCCCGGTGGTGCCGAAATATCGGCCAGTGCCGCCAACCCTGCATCGAGATCGACGCCGAGGGCATCGAGTGCGGCCACCACCGCCAGCGAATTCATGACGTAATGTCGCCCTGGCGCTCCCAGGCGATACCGTACCGGCCGGCCGCGCACCTCGACTGAAACCAACGACCCGTCGTGCGCCAAGTCCACCGTCGTCAGGCGCACGTCGCAGTCGGCATGGCTACCGAACTGCGTCACGAACAAGCCGCGCGCTTCAGCCCGATCGGCCAACAGATCGAAATACGCGTTGTCGCGATTGAGGATCGCCGTGCCGCCCGAGGCGATGCCCAGCATCAATTCGGCTTTGGCTTCGGCGATCTCCGTGACGGATGCGAACTGCGCCAGATGCACCGCTTCGACCGTGGTGATGATGCCGATGTCGGGCGCAACCATGCGCACCAGCGGCGCGATCTCGCCGGGATGGTTCATACCGATTTCGAACACGCCGAAGACTGTTTTGGCCGGCATCCGGGCCAGCGTCAGCGGTACGCCCCAATGATTGTTGTATGATTTTTCCGAGGCATGAGTTTGGCCCAACCGCCCCAGGCACAAGCGCAGCATTTCCTTGGTGCCCGTCTTGCCGACGCTGCCGGTGACAGCCACCACCTGCGCATCCGTTCGAAAGCGCGCGATGCGGCCCGCATCTTCGAGCGCCCGCAACGGATCGTCGACGCGGATCAGCAAGCCGTCGCCATCGCGGCGGGCGTAGCTTTTCGACACCAGCGCCGCCGTCGCTCCCGCCTGGAACGCGCGCGTGACGAAATCATGCCCGTCGCGCTGATCGGTGAGTGCCACGAACAAATCACCGCGCGAGATGCTGCGTGTATCGATCGAAATGCCGGTGATGGGCGCACCAAGCGCGCCGTCGAGCGTGCCGTCACACACTCTAGCCAGCACCACTTCAGACCACAGGCGGTCGCGTGGCGGGTTTGCGTCTTTCGCGTCGACATCCGGTTTCATGGCGACTCCAGTGCCGCGCGCACGGCGGCCTGATCGGAAAACGGAATGGTGACATCGCCGACGATCTGCCCGGTTTCGTGCCCCTTGCCGGCAATCAACGCGACATCGCCAACCTGCAGCCCGCGCACCGCCGCGTCGATTGCATCGCCGCGGTCACCGATATTGCGCGCCTTCGACAGCAACGCCGCCGGAATGCCAGCCAACACGGCCTGCCGGATATCGTCTGCCCGTTCGCGGCGCGGATTGTCGTCGGTGACGATGACGAGATCCGCTTGCTCGGCGGCGATGCGGCCCATGATTGGACGCTTGCCCGTGTCGCGATTGCCCCCGCAACCCATCACGCAGATCAACTTACCCGTGGCGAACGGTCTGAGTGCAGCCAGCGCTGCGGCCAATGCTTCCGGCTTGTGCGCATAGTCGACCACCACCAGTCCGCCATTGTGCTCGCCCATTACTTCGAGCCGGCCGGACACGCCCTTGAGCGTTTCGAGCGCCGCGAACGTCGCGGCGGCATCTTCACCGAGCGCAATCGCAAAAGCCGCAGCGGCCAAGGCGTTGTCCGCTTGATAGTCGCCGATCAGGTTCAAGCGCACTTTGGTTCGCCGTCCGCCGTGTTCCAGCGTCAAACGCTGGCCGAAGCCGTCGCGCTGCACCTCGACGAGACGCACGAACGTTCCGCTCGAACCGACCGTCAGCACGGTCAGCTTGCGTGTCGTGGCAGCCGCGATGGCCTCGGCGGCATACGGCGCATCCGCGTTGATGATTGCCGGTTGGCCCGGCTGCAACAGCCGCGAGAACAGCCCGAGTTTGGCGTGCAGGTAGTGCGCGACGTCCGGGTGATAATCGAGATGGTCGCGGCCCAGATTGAGAAACGCACCGGCCGCGAGGCGCACGCCGTCGAGGCGAAACTGATCGAGCCCATGCGACGAGGCTTCGACCGCCAGATGCGTTACGCCTTCAGCCGCCAACTCCGAGAGCGCTCGGTGCAGCGTGACCGGATCCGGCGTCGTCAGCGAACCATAAACTGCGCCGGACGGCTTCACGATGCCGATGGTGCCGAGCGACGCCGCTTGCCGCCCCAAGGCGACGAACACCTGCCGTGTGAAGTCGGCAACCGACGTCTTGCCGTTGGTGCCGGTGATCGCCACCACGTATTTCGGTTGCCCCGGCGTCAGCTTGGCCGCGATTTCGGCCAGTACTTTGCGCGGTTCCACGGCGGCCAGAACCACCAGTCCCGGCGGGACGGCTGCACGATCACCATCTCCGGTCAGCACCGCAACGGCGCCCTTTGCTGCGGCGTCGGCGATGAAGCGGCCACCGTCCGTGCTGCTTCCCGCCAGCGCCGCAAACAGCATACCCGGCATCACCTGGCGGCTGTCGGCGGTTACGCCCGTCACCTCGGTTGCCGCGTCGCCAGTAACGAGCGTCACGTCCGCGCTGATCAAATCTTTGATCTGCATCAGGTCCGATCCATGCCGGTGAGTTCTTGCACGCGCGCGATCCCCGTTCCCGGCCCGTACTCCCACGGTTCCCTCGGGCTTGTATTGTGCGTCGCCGGGGCCGTCAAACCGGAATGGCCAGCCCCTGCTTCTTCGCCTCGGCATAATAGGCCCACAACATCAGCGCAGCGACGGCACGATGCGGCCGCCAGCGTTCGGCGATGACAGCCATCTCACGCGACGTCGGCCGCTGTTCCAGCCCCATCAGCATTTGCGCAGCCACTTGCAGCGCGAGATCACCCGAGGCGAACACATCGGCCCGTCCGACGCAGAACATGAGATAGATTTCCGCAGTCCATGGCCCGATGCCCGACACGGCCGTCAGTTGCGCCATCGCCTCGGTTTCGTCGAGCGTCGCAAGTCCGTCGAGATCCAAGCCTGCATCGACGGCCTTTGCCAGCGCGCGCAATGTCTTGACCTTTGGGCGCGACAGTCCGCAGCCACGCAAAGTCTCGTCAGACGCCGCCAGCACCGTTGTGGCCGTCAGCGGCTGCAACGTCGCCACGAGGCGCGTATGGATCGCCGCCGCGCTCGCCACGGAAAGTTGCTGCCCGTTGATGATCCGCACCAGCCCGTCAAATCCGCCGGCACGGCGACGCAGCGGCGGTTGCCCCGTCAGGTCGTGAGCCTTGCGGATGTAAGCGCAGGTGCCGCGCAGAGCAGTGATGCCGACAGTCACGTGCGCGTCCGTAGCGATCATTTCCGCAACGATAAGCTTGGAAGCACGACGTTTGGATGCTTTCCGAACCTTTGGCGCTGCAGTAGTGTTTTGCGTGGGCGTCTTCACGGTGCGCTCGCCTTCATGCGGGTTGTCATATCGCCGACATCAGCTGTCCGTCGATGATAGCAGCGTTTCGCGGGCACGTAAAAATCTGACCAACACGATCGGAGCGGGTATCATGCGCATTCGACCTCTCCCACTGGCGCACGGCATTTCGAGCATTGGACTTGGCGTCTGCCTGTTGAGCGCCGCCTATGCGATCGCCAGCGCCGCACCCGCCGGTCCGCCTCGCTGGATCACCTACACCAGCGAAAACGGCAGCCTGAAGTTCACCTACCCCGCTGGCGTCTTCACCGAACAGCAAGGCGATCCGACCGAACCCTTGCAGGCGCGGACGCCTGATCGCGCGGGCCGCACCTTCACCAGTGCCGACGGCGCTGCCGTGCTGCAGATCGGCACGTTCCCAAATCTCGACAACTCGTCTGTCGACAACCTGCGCAAGCGAGCACTGGCCGCCAGTTACGCCGACGCCAAGATCAACTACAGCCGCGCCGCCGGCAGCTGGTATGCCCTGTCCGGTACGCGTGGCACCGAAACATTTTACGAGCGCGTCCATTTCAGTTGCAACAATCGCCGCGTCGATATTTGGGCAATGACGTACCCGACCACCGAGGCCGATCTCTACGACGACATCGTCGAAGAAATGTCGAAGCGCTTTCGCCCGATCCTGGCGGCCATGCCGTGTTCATAGCAATGTTCGTGGCAATTCAAATCAACCCAACACGCGCGTAAGTTCACCCAGATCGTGAATGACCACGTGCGGTTCCCCGCCGGCCGGCGCGCTCGGATGCTTGTGGATGCGATGCGGCCGGTGCGACGGTCTGTCGATCCAGATGCTCGTCCACCCCAGGGCGTTCGGCGCGACGAAATCTTTCGACAGGTTGTCGCCGACGTAGACGAATCGGTCGCCCGCTTTGCCGAGCGCCGTCTCCATCAATTCGAAAGCGTGTGGGTGCGGCTTGTGGAACGCCCGATCCGGGCCGAGCGCACCTGTCGCGATGATGTGCCCGAACCGTGACGCCAGCGACAGCGCCGCGATCTTGGCGTGCTGCGTCTTCGCGTGGCCGTCGGTAATCAGCCCGAGTTGGCGGCGTGGTTGCCAATGCGCCAACGCCTCGGCAGCGTCGGGAAACAACGAGATATCCGGCGTCTGCCCACCGTATGCGCGCACGAACGCGGCGAGATCGTCGGTCGTATGATCGGGCCTTGCTTCCGCGAGCACAGTCGCAAACAACTTGCCGAGGTGCCCGTCGTCCAGCAGCGCCAGCATGCGATCGACATCGATGTCTGCACCCAGCTTGGCCTTGGCCCACGTCGACGCCGCCCGAAACCCGCCGATCGCATAGTCGCGTTCGGCATAGAGCGTATCATCGAGATCGAAAATCAGATGCGTAGCGGTCATGGCGTACTTCAATCGCTGACGAGCGTATGACGATGCCAGACCGCCGCAGCCAGCACCAGCATTGCCATCGCCTGGTGCGCCAACGCCAGTTCCAGCGGCACGTGCGCCAGCAGCGTCCAGACTCCCAAGCCGATCTGCGCTGCCAATGCCGCCACCAGCCAGCCAGCCGACTGCCGCATCCGTTCGTCGTCGGCCGAGCGCATGACGCGCAATGCATGCCAGACGATCGCAATCGCCAACACATACGCGATCATCCGATGATCGAACTGCACCGTCGCACTGTTCTCGAAAGCGTTGATCCACGCCGGTCGCATGATCAGCACGCCCGATGGTACGAAGCGTCCGTCCATCAGCGGCCAAGTATTGTACGCCAGTCCCGCCTTCATGCCCGCAACCAGCGCACCCGCGCCGATCTGCACGAACACGGCCGCGAGAATGATCGACGCAAACGCCGCACTTCCCATAGCCAACGTCCTGAGATGCACACGGCGGCGCGCACGCATGCCGATATCCAACGCGGTCCACAGCAGCGCCGCAAACAATGCCGATGCCAGCAGCAGATGTGCTGCCAGCCTGTATTGGCTCACGTCCGTCCGTTGACTGAGCCCCGACGCGACCATGTACCAGCCGAGCGCGCCTTGCAGACCGCCAAGCACGAAAAGCCCAGCCAGCTTCCAAACCAGCGATCCTCTTACATAGCCGCGCGCAACGAAAGCCAGGAACGGAATGAGAAACGCGATACCGATCAGCCGGCCGAGAAATCGATGACTCCACTCCCACCAATAGATGCCTTTGAACGCGGCCAGCGACATGCCCTTGTTCAACGCGTGATATTGCGGAATCTGCTGATATTTACCGAACGCGTCGAGCCACGCCGCCTCCGACAGGGGCGGGATGGCGCCCATGATCGGCTGCCATTCGGTGATCGATAAACCCGATCCGGTCAGCCGTGTCGCGCCGCCGATCGTCACCATCACGAACACCAGAGCGGCCATGGCAAACAGCCACAGGCGCAGCGCGTCGTGCCCGCGCTCACCTCCGAAGTCCCGCATCGTGCCGGTGCTACTCGCACTGCTACCTATCGTCGCCATCTGCTCGATCCCGCTGCAATCGCGGCGTCTGCTGTATAGATACCGCGCCAGTGTCGCCCTCTGGTAAGCCGGCATCGCGCGTCGGGCAATGCGTTCAAGCAGCGCGCTCCGTTTCGCGGCTGCCCCGAGATGCAGGTGCCCGAATGGCCATGTCGAACCCCGTCCGAAAATTCGCCGGCACCATCGGATTGCTGCTGTTGCTGATCGTCTATTCGCTGCTGGTTATGGTCTTTGCGACCAGCAGTCTGCCGGCCATGGGCGGCGTCCTCACCACACTATTTTATGTCGTGGCGGGCGTCGGCTGGGTGCCCATCGCCATGCTCATCGTGTCGTGGATGTACAATCGCGACCGTCCCGCCCCACGTCCGTGAGGCATTAGTGTCTCAGGCGGCCCGTGTCCCGGGCACGAAGGTTTTGGCGAGATCGTAGAGCGCGAACGGCGCGCCCGACAACAACGCCTTCGTGTAGCGCACATCTTGATAATCGCCATTCAGCGAAACGCGCGGCAGCGACGTCAGTGTCGCACCGTGATGCGCGTGGATCATCCCCTTGCGGGTGGTCACGGCGGTGTGCAATCCGAGTTCGCGCGCCAGATCGAATTCACGTTCACCCGCACTGCAGGCATCGCCGAACGGATAGCTGAAGTGGCGGATTGGGCGCTGCAACTCGCTTTCCAGCCGTTTGATGCTCGAGATCATCTCGTGACGCGCAGCCTTCGCGCCGAGTTTTGCCAACGCATAGTGCCGTAACGTGTGCCCGCCGATGGTGACGAGCGGATCTTTGGCCAAGGCGCGCAAGCCGTCCCAATCCAGCACCAAGTCGCGGCACATCATGCTCGTGTCGATGCCGGCGGCTCTGCACAGGTCGGCGACGATGGAGCGCGCGACTGTTTCGTCGATCTTTCTCAGACGCCAGTAGATCGTGTGATAGGCCGCGTCTTTTTCGGCCACCGTCACGGCTGGTAGCGACAATTTTTCGTCGATGATCACGCACGTCACGCGCGTCACCTTGGCGATCACTTTTTCCAACGCCAGCCACCACAAGTCGCCGTGCCCGTCGACATAGTCGATCGGCGCATACACCGCGTACGGCGCGCCATACCGCTTGAACACGGGGGCTGCATAGTCGAGGTTGTCGCGATAGGCATCGTCGAGCGTGAAGGCGACGAATGGCCGGCCGGGCTTTCCTGGCTCTATCAAGCGCTGGGCGACTTCGTCGAGCGACAGCACATCGAATCCGGCCTCCATCGTCTGACGGATCGTCAGGTCCAGAAACTCGGGTGTGATCTTGAGAATGCGGTTGGGCGAGAACGCTTCCGGCGCGTCCGGTGCCACGTTGTGCAGCATGAAGATCGCGCCGAGCCCGCTCGTCAGCGGCGACATCAACTCGCCGACGCCGCTGTAGTGCAGAGCCGACAAAGCCGCCTTCAAAAATTTTGTACTACGACGGCTCATGAACGGGGACCGCTCTGTTGGACGTGAAGGCAGCGCGCAACGTGGGCTGCGCAGTTGGTCCCATCCAAGCAAGAAGCGTGCAACGATTGCGCGGGCGTAGCACTTTCGATTCCCGACGCCGTTCGTAAATGCCCGTTTCAGTTAAGGAAGTCTTATCGCGTTGACTGCCGGGCGAACGCGGTGGTCGCGCCTTGGTGCCTGCCGGATACCGTCTGTACGCCCGCTGCTGCGTCCGATGCCGAGCACCGGGAAATCAGCAACGTCAAATCCCAGAAAGGCGATCGACGTGCCATTCTGGGACGTCGGCAGCGGCGTGTCCGTCACCAGCACACCCGCATCGAAACGGCCTTGCACAGCCGCAAACAGCCCGGCGGCAATCGCCGTAGGCGCGCAGACGACGATGAAGTCATACATTTCGTCGAGCGTATCGAGCAGTTGTGCAGCGCTATCGCCGTCGATCGTGTCGCCGCCGACCCCGGCAGCGATGACGTCGAGGGCCGTACCGGCCAATCGTTGCGTGGCCTCTTCAAGCGAAGCATCGCCTGTTAACAGCTGTGCCGTTCCCACGCTGTTTTGCACGCCGGCCGCCATCGCCAGTGCTTCCCCGCCGCCATTCCAGCCGAGCAGTATAACCCGCGCGTCGCGCGCCAAAGCCTCAGCCAATGCCAGCGCTTCAGCTTCCGCGCCTGCTTTGACTGCCGGTGCAATAAGCACGCGGAACCCCCGCTCGCCGGTGGCAAGTTTTGCGATGGCGGTCGCGACAGCGGAAGGAATGGCGATCGTCGCCGGCGGAAAAGCCGTCGTCGCGACGGTTCTCGCGGTGGCAGAAGTGATCGATGTCGTAGCATCCGCTGCGGGCTTGGCAGCAAACGTCGAAGCAACCGTTGCAACGCTTGTTGCGCCGCTAACGACTGGACGCGCGCCGCGCACAAGTTCACGCGTCAGCGTTAGCGCGAAGCCCAGCATCAGTGTTGCAAAAGCTGCAAGCGGCGCCATCGTACCGATCTTCGGGAACACTTTTTCATTCGACGGATAGGCTCGCGAAACGATCTCCACTTCCACCGCCCCGACACCCGCGCCCGCACTCGATGCCGCCGCTTCGTACTGCCGTTGCAAGCGCTCCAGTTCCGCACGCTTCGTTTTGGCCTGATTTTCGAGCTGCACCAACTTCGCCGAATCCGGCGCCGACGTCACGACTGTGCGCTTCATGTCGTCGAGCCGGCGGCGCACACCGGCTTCCCGGTCGGCGGCGATGCGCGCATCGTTGCCTAGGCTCTCCACCACTTTTTGCACTTCGGTCCGGATCTGCGTCTGCAGTCCGGCCAGTTCGGACGCCAGTTGCTTCATGCGCGGATGACCGCGTAGCAGCGTTGCCGACAATTCGGAAATCTGCCGTTCCAGCGTCACTCGTTGCTCGTCCATGCGTGGGATGAGTGCAGATTTCTGCACGTCGGGATTGGCGGCGGCCATGCCGCGCAAATTCATTTCACGCGCTGCAGTGGCACGCGCCTCGGCGTCACTGCGCGCCGTCGCCGCGCGCGTCAGTTCCGCCGTTATCTCGCTCAGTTGCTGGTCTTTGAGCAGGGTTGCCTGCGCGCCGCCTTGAAACAGATTGGCCTTGCCGCGGAATTCGGTTGCGACCGATTCTGCTTCCGCAGCCTCACGCGTCAGCCGCTCGACCTGTGGCGCGAGCTTGGCCCGCAAGTCGGAACTTTCGCTAGTGGCGCGTCCGCTCAAACTGTTGCGATAGAGATCGGCCAGCACATTGGCGCAGTCGGCCGAAGATTTTGCGCTCGACGTGGTGCAATCGACGATGATGCTGCGAGTGTCTCGTACCTGATAGGCCCTTACGGCTTTGAAATAGGCCTGCATCAAGCGGTCCTCGTCAGTCTCGCCCGCCTTCGCGCCGCTAACGCCGGCCATTCGCCACAGCCGTCCGTAAAGATCCGCAGGCGGCAATGCACTGTTGAAATCGGGGTGTTTCGTGAGCTCGAGCGCAGCCGACATTTTGAGCGCCAGCTCCGTCGACATCAGCCCGCGAACGTGTGTGCCGACGGCTTCCTTGTCCGGCCGACCGGCGAGATCGCTGCCGCCGGTGCCGCGCACTTCGAGCTGCGCCTGCGACAGATATTTGGGCGACATCGTCGACAATACGCCCGCAGTTCCCGCCCCG
Organism: Hyphomicrobiaceae bacterium; assembly: GCA_031365465.1. Taxonomy (GTDB): domain Bacteria; phylum Pseudomonadota; class Alphaproteobacteria; order Rhizobiales; family Hyphomicrobiaceae; genus JABFRJ01. The sequence goes on along the minus strand of JANLYD010000282.1, from coordinate 11,681 downwards.
ACGATCCCCGACAACACCAGCAGGACCGGCAACTTGCGGGAAACCGCACGCACCACCCTGCCGAGATCGATGTGGTCGGGTGATGGCCCAGCGGTGGGCGAGGTGGTGGACGACATGGACTTGGTGTCTCGGTTCGGAATGCCACTGCGAAGACTTGAGGCAGTTAAACCTCACGAAGTTGCTTTTCACTTAAAGTCTTTCGAAACGGCACAACCGAAAAGCATTTATTAACCTGCCGACCATTAGATAGAGATGCCGAGAAGTTTGGATAAGGCCAGTTCCGATGTCGCGTTCTTTATCGCCACGAGTAGTGGCAATACTGGCTTGCATGTGCGCCGTGCTCGGCGGATGCGCCACCACTGTCAGCTCGCTCGATGGCGCCACATTTGGCGACACCACCGTCATCATCGATGCACCCTTGCCAATCGTGCACTCGGAAGGCACCGCGATTGCCGGCTGGTCTTCGATCACCATGCGCGAAACATCCGACGACGACCTTGTGTCGCCCGTTAAGTCTTCTGGCGCGTATAAGCTGGATAGCGGCGATAAATTGCGGGTTTTTGTGTACGCGCAACCCAGTCTGTCCCGCATCTATATCGTCGATAACGAAGGCTACATTTCTGTGCCTCTGGTCGGCAATATCCAGGCGCGGGGCGCATCGACGCGTAGACTGGAATCTATATTGAAAGCAAAATTGGGTTCCGAATTCGTGCGCGATCCCCACGTAACGGTCGATATTCAGCAATATCGACCGTTTTTTATTCTGGGTGAAATCCGCACCGCCGGTCAATATCCCTATATCGGCGGGCTGACGGTCGATGCAGCCGTCGCCGTTGCTGGTGGATTTTCCGATCGGGCCAATGAACGAAAAGTTCAGATAACGCGCCGTATAAATGGAGTTGTCGAGAAAATCGAAGTCGGTGGCGATGCCGAAGTGCGCCCCGGTGACACGATTTTCGTCAAGGAGCGGTGGTTCTGAGAACGGCCGCGCGTTTGTTTGCGTGAGGCGTTCCGTGTCCCTGAGTATTCAGCTAGCTCCCGGTAGCGTCCGTTCTCACGCCGTGTTGCATTGTCTTCGCGCGCCCGTCGGCGGACTGTTCCGGCACGTGCTCGATTTGGCTGCAGCTCAGGCAGCTCTCGGCCAACGGGTCGGCATCGTCTGTGCAGCGAACGGTGATGCGCTCACTGAAACGCGGCTGCTCGCGGTCGCGCCGAAATTGCTGTTGGGCTTGCATCGCCTGCCAATGGCCCGCGATATCGGTCTCGGCGACTATCGGGCGTGGCGCCAGGTCGTCGCCTTGTCGCGCGAACTGGCGGTTGACGTGCTTCACGGCCACGGCGCCAAGGGCGGTGCGTATGCCCGGCTCGCCGCCAGCGCCGCAAAGAAACAAACCCCCGGTTTGCAGTGCTTTTATACGCCGCACGGCGGCAGCCTTCATTATCCGCCGACCACACTCGCAGGTCAGTTCTATGGTGCCCTCGAGCGTCGCCTTGAAACCTGGACCGACGGTATCCTGTTCGAAAGTCAGTTCGCGGCCGACCGCTACGCTACCCAGATCGGCGTACCGCAGTGCTCGACGAAGGTCGTCACGAACGGACTGCTTGCCACTGAATTCTTGCCACTCACGAGCGATACGAATGCCGCCGATTTCGTCTACGTCGGCGAGTTGCGCATGCTGAAAGGCGTCGACGTGGCGCTTGAAGCATTGGCGATCGTCAACAAGGAGCGCCGCGCTACAGCGGTTTTTGCAGGCGACGGCCCGGATGCCGAAAAGTTCAAGCGCCAGGCGCAGTCGCTCGGCCTCGCCGACCTCGTGACCTTCCCCGGCATGATGCGCGCGCGTGAGGCGTTCGCAATGGGACGGGTTTTGCTGGTTCCTTCGCGGGCCGAAAGTTTGCCCTACATCGTTCTCGAAGCCGTGGCAGCCGGTCTCCCGTTGCTTGCAACGAACGTCGGCGGCATCCCGGAAATAATCGCTGAACCGTTCGGCCCGTTGCTGCCGCCGGGTGACAGTCCCGCGTTGGCAAACGCGATGCTCGGTGCGCTGGCGACGCCGAAAGCCCTGCAGGACAACGCTAAGGCGCTGCGCGAGGCGATCCGCGACCGCTTTTCGGTGGCGACCATGGCAGGCACGATCACTGCTTTCTACGGCGCGTCGAAGCAACTGCAGGTCGCCGCTTGACGCGACCGTAACAGTGGTAAACGTCAGAAATTGGCACGATCCCTGCTTTGATGCGATCGACACGAACGACGCATCAAATCTGGACGTTAAACCCCATGGCAAGCGCCACCGACACGACGATGCAGGCCGTCTCAGCCGACACAAGGTCTACACAACCGTCTGTCTTTCGCTCGTTCACCTCGGTCGTGGTGACACCCGCGACGTTCGCCATCGCCGCACGCGCCGCTGAAATCTGCGCTCTCGTCGGGCTCGGCGCCGTGATCGCGCAGCTTTACATTAGTCCCGCCCAACTGGCGGATGGCGCCAATTACTTGCTGGCCCCGATCTTCACAGCTCTGATCGCTACTTCGATTTTTCAGGGCCTGGGGCTCTACAGCATCGCAGCATTGCGCACGCCCCTGCGCGCCACCGGACATCTGATGCTCGGCTGGACGGTTGCGGTCGCGGCCTTGATAGCCAGCCTATTCTTTTTGAAAGTCGCCCCTGACTTCAGTCGCGTATGGCTCGCGGTGTGGTACGTTTCCGGCCTTGTCAGTCTCGGCATTGGCCGCTTCGCACTTTTGTATTTCGCGCAGGCTGCAACGCGCGCCGGTCACTTCACGCGCAACGCCATCATCTACGGCAGTGGCGGATCGAGCGAAGCCCTGATCGCGCAATTGCAAAATGATCTAAGCTCCGACGTGCGTATTTGCGGCGTGTTTGATGATCGCACCGACGAGCGCGCCGTCACCTCGATTGCGAACGTGCCCTGCCTCGGCAACATCGATGCACTGAAAGCCTTTTCCCGCAGTGCTCACGTCGACATGTTGATCATGGCACTGCCGCTGGCCGCTGAGTCGCGCGTCACAATGCTGTTGAGCCGCATCACCGAACTGCCGATCGACGTGCGCTTGGCGGCGACCGCGTCGACACTGCGTTTCCATAAGCGCGCATATTCCTATATCGGGTCCGTGCCGGTCATCGATCTGTGCGAACGGCCGATCTCCGGTTGGGACGCCTGCGCCAAATGGCTGTTCGACAAGATCATCGCAACGCTCGCAATCGTGTTGCTGGCGCCAGTGATGGCCGCCGTGGCCCTCGCCGTAAAATACGAAAGCAAAGGTCCCGCGATTTTCCGGCAGAAGCGCTATGGCTTCAACAACGAGCTGATCGAGGTCTACAAGTTTCGTTCGATGTTTACCGACCGGTCTGATGTGACGGCCACCAAGCTGGTGACCAAGAACGATCCGCGCGTCACCCGCGTCGGCCGCATCATCCGCAAGACCAGCCTCGATGAACTGCCGCAACTGTTCAACGTGCTGCTCGGCACCCTGTCGCTTGTGGGCCCGCGTCCTCACGCTGTGCAGGCGAAAGCCGCCGACCGGCTCTATCCCGACGTCGTCGACGGTTACTTTGCGCGCCACAAAGTGAAGCCCGGCATCACCGGTTGGGCGCAGATCAACGGCTGGCGCGGCGAAACCGATACCTCCGAGAAAATCCAGAAGCGCGTCGAGTTCGACCTCGACTATATTGAGAACTGGTCGGTGTGGTTGGATCTCTACATTCTGGCCAAGACGCCGGTAGCGCTTCTCTCGACCGACAATGCGTACTAAGCGATGAGCGCTCATGCCAGTACCGTTGGCTTGATGATGGCGCGGCCATCCGAGACGGCTGCTGCGCCCGCGCACATGACAAAAAGCCTTGCGCATAAAATTGCGCTCGCGCTGGTCTGGCTGACGATCGCCGCCGGTGCCATCGTCTTCACCGAACCCGCGCCGTTCGACGTGTTCGCCGCCGGACTGTTGATCCTGCTGCCCGCACTCGGCCTCGCCACGATGACGCCGGGTCTGATCGCCTATATGGCCGTGACCCTGGTGCCGGTGGGCTGCGCCGTGTTCGCCGTGCTCGCAGCGATCGATCTTCCGCGCGCGCTCACCCACACCGCGGTGACGCTGTTTCTGACGGCAGTATCGCTGATGCTCGCGGCGTTTGTGGCGAATGCGCCGAAGCGCCATGCGCAATTGATCTGCAACGGCGCGGTCGCGGCGGCGATGATCGCGGCGACAGCAGGATTTACTGGCTATCTCGGGCTATTCGCCGGTGCCTACGACATCTTCACGCTTTATGGTCGCGTGTCCGGCACGTTCAAGGATCCCAACGTGTTCGGTGCATCGCTGGTGTTGCCCTCGGTCTACCTGATGCACGTTTTGCTTGGGCAATCACGGCGAATAGTCAAGCTGTTCGCAAGCCTCGCGTTGACACTGTTCGTCGCCGGCGTTCTGTTGAGCTTCAGTCGTGGCGCTTGGTTCGGCCTCGCGGTGGCGACGGCCATCTATGCTTATTTCGCTTTCGTCACCGCACCCACTGCAGCGCGGCGGTTGTCGATCGTGGCGGCGGTAGGTGGTGCGGGCCTGGCGTGCACGCTGCTGATCCTCGTGGCCTTGCAATTCGACGTCGTCGCCGATTTGCTGAGCGAGCGCGCGACGCTGACGCAAAGTTACGACGAAGGGCCGGAGGGCCGTTTCGGCGGTCAGGCGAAAGCCAAGAAATTGATTCTTGCGCACCCGTTCGGGCTCGGTGCGCAACAGTTCGACGGCTTCTACCACATGGAAGAAGCCCACAACGTTTACCTGTCGATGTTCATGAATGCGGGCTGGCTCGGCGGACTCGTCTTCGCGATGATCGTTGCGGGCACCGTGCTGTTCGGCGCGCGGCACGCCTTGCAGAGAAGCGAGACGCAAGGCTTGTTTCTGGTGGTTTTCGCGGCCTTTGTCGCACACGCGCTAGAAGGCTTCGTGATCGATCTCGACCACTGGCGACATTTCCATCTGCTTCTGGCGTTGAACTGGGGCCTGATGCTGAGTAACCGAGCGCCCGTCACTTTGGTCGCGTCACGGTCGCTGGCGGCGCAACGTCTGCCACGGCAGTTTGCGTCACGCCTCACGCCCGCTCACATCGCGTCGTAATCGACTACCAGCTTCTCGGTGATGGCGACTGCCTGACACGTCAGCACGAACCCGCGTTGGATTTCCCAATCTTCCAGGCTGTAGTTGACCGTCATCGTCACTGCGCCTTCCACGACGCGCGCGCGACACGTCGAGCACATGCCGCCGGTACACGAGTAGGGCGCCTTGATGCCGGCCTGCAGCGCCGCGTCGAGGACATGCTGGCCCGGCTTCAGCGAAATGCGATGCCGCTGGCCGTCGAGAATGATCGTGGTCGCGATGTCGTCTGCGGCAGCCTCGACGGCTGGCTTCGAAATCACCGGCGGTGGTGGCGCAGCGCCTGCCGCAGATCCCGTCTGCCCGACGAAGAACTCGTGATGCACGGCCTCGCGTGGCAGCCCTAGATCGAACAGCGCGTTACGCGTTTCCTTGATGAAACCGCCGGGACCGCAGAGAAACACGCGCTCCACGCTCTTGATGTCGATCAGCTTGCCGGCCATCTCTTTGAGTTTGCCGCCATCCAACCGGCCTTGCAGCAGGTCGGTGTCGGCGACGCCCGAGCCGGACAGCACGTGCACCAGATCCAGTCGCGCGGGATACCGGTCTTTCAGATCTTCCAGTTCGGCCAGAAACATGGCGCTGTCGAGCGAGCGATTGCCGTAAACCAGCGTGACGCGCGTTGCAGGTTCGTGCGCGAGGGCCTCGTTGATCATTCCGAGAATGGGCGTGATGCCCGCGCCCGCCGCCAGCATCAACACATGACGTGAGGTGCCCGAGCCGGGCGGCAGCGTGAAGCGGCCCTGCGGGAGTCCCACCTCCAGCACATCACCCGCCACCAGCCGATCGTTGGCCCAGGTGGAGATGATCCCGCCTGGCACGCGCTTGATGCCGATGCGGAAGGCGCCATCGCGCGCCGAACACATCGAATATGTCCGCCTGTGCTCGACGCCGTCGATGGTGGCGCGCACCGGCACATGCTGGCCTGGCTTGAACGCCAGTGCCGCAGCGGTTCCGCTGGGAACCTCGAACGTCACTTCGACCGCGTCCGCCGTAAGCCTGCGCACCGACGCGATCGTGAGGCGATGGAAAACGTCAGCCATGGTCACCGATGACATTTGAAATAATCGAACGGCTCGCGGCAATCGAGGCACTGCCAAAGCGCTTTGCACGCCGTCGAACCGAATTCCGATATGCGGCGTGTCGAGGTCGAATTGCAACGCGGGCACGCGACGATCTCGTCGGCGAACAACATCGCGGGACTGCCCTTGCCCGGCGGCGCGATGCCGTACGCTTTCAGCTTCGCGCGTCCCTCTTCGGTGATGTCGTCTGTCGTCCACGCCGGCGACAATATCGTTTCCACACGAGCCGACGTGAGTCCGGCATCCGCCAGCGCGATCTCGACGGCAAGCTGAATGGCAGCCGTTGCCGGACACCCCGTGTAGGTCGGCGTCAACGAAACGACGATGAGGCCGTCGCGACGTTTCACGCCGCGCATCACACCGAGGTCGGCCAGGGTCAGCACGGGAATCTCGGGATCTGGCACGTCGGCGGCGATCGCATACGCACGCGCGAGATCGGCGTCAGCAGCAGCGCTTGTCTCATTGGCGTGTGCGGACGGCTCGTGCAGGGTCACCATGTGGCCCCCGGATGCTGCCGCGCCAGCACCTGCATTTCAGCCAGCATGTGGTCGAGCGCTTCGGTGTGTTTGCCTTGTCGTCCACCCATCTGCATGCCGATGGTTTTGGGGCGCTGCAGCATCGCCTCACGCAGAACGCGATCGACCGTGGCCGTCCAGATCGGCAGCACCGCTGCTCGGTCCGGCACGACGCCAGCGTCAGCCAAAGCCCGCTCGCCAGCCGTCATCTCGAACATTTCGCCCGTATAGCCCCACAGATCGTCGAGCGCCTGCACAGCTCGCTGCGTGCTCTCCGGTGTGCCGTCGCCCAACCGGATCATCCACTCCGACGTGTGGCGCACGTGATAGGCCATTTCCTTCACCGCTTTCGTCGCGATCTCGGCCAGCCGTGGGTCGGTGGATGTGCTGAGTTTCTGAAAGTAGGGATGCAGAAACGCCGCATACAAAAACTGCCGCGCGATCGTGTGCGCGAAATCACCGATCTCGAGTTCGACGATCAGCAGGTTGCGATAGTCGGCGGCAGTGCGAAAATACGCGAGATCGTCTTCGCTTCGGCCTTTGCCTTCGAGTTCCGCTGCGTACGCATAGAACAGCCGCGCTTGCCCGATCAGATCCAGCCCGAGATTGGACAACGCTATGTCTTCTTCCAGCGACGGCCCCCGGCCGCTCCACTCAGACAGCCGATGGCACAGCACCAGCGCGTCGTCGGCAAGCGCGAGCGTAATGTCGAACAGGGCAGTCGTCTGGGTCATGCGATCTCGTCTCGAAAAGGGGTGCGCGATCCGCAGCGCTACATATGACCCACTTCGTCCGGCACATCGTAGAACGTCGGATGCCGGTAAATTTTCGTTCCCGTCGGTTCGAACAAGGCGTCGCGGTCGTTCGGATCGGAGGCGACGATCGCCGACGATGGAACGACCCACAGCGACACGCTTTCGCCGCGCCGGGTGTAGACGTCGCGCGCCGCCTGCAGCGCCATTGTCGCGTCGGCCGCATGCACCGACCCGCAGTGCTTGTGCGGCAACCCCGAGCGGTTGCGGATGAATACTTCCCAGAGCGGTGTTGCAGCTTCGATCATAATAACTCCGGCCTTCAAACTATTTTGCGAGGCGCTGCTGTTTTCGCGTCGCCTGTGTTCGGCGTACCCGACGGTTCGATCAACAACAGATGCACTTCGCCACGAGCCACCGGGCGATGCTCGACACCACGCGGCACGACGAAAATTTCACCGGGTTTCAGCGATACCGTTCGGTCGCGCATTTCGATGTCGAGATCACCTTTCAGAACGAGAAAGAAGTCATCTGTATCGTCGTGCTTGTGCCAGACGAACTCGCCTTGAACTTTGACCACCATCACATCATCAGAATTGTAGCGGGCGATAGTGCGGGGAGACCAATGCTCGTCGAAGGTGGCGAGTTTTTCTGCTAAATTGATCTTGAGCTGCATCGAGGTATTTAACCCTACTCCGCCGCCACTTTGGCCGCATTGATCCGCTGCAATCGCTTCGCGGCATGCGCCCGCGCGGCGTCACGCACCCAAGCGCCGTCAGCCGCCGCAGCCCGTCGCACTTTCATGCGCTGGCGGTTGCACGGGCCATCGCCAGCGAGCACGCGCTTGAACTCGCTCCAATCGATGACGCCGTGCTCCCAATGACCGGTCGCCTCGTTGAATTTCAGATCCGCATCGGGGAACGTCAGCCCGAGGTAGTGCCCTTGTGGAACGGTCGCATCGAGAAATTTCTGCCGCAACTCGTCGTTGGAGAAGCGCTTGATCTTCCACTTCGCACTGTCGGCAGAATGCATGCTTTCTGCATCCGATGGCCCGAACATCATCAGCACCGGCCAATAGAAGCGATTGAGCGCATCTTGAGCCATCGCCTTTTGTGCCGCCGTCCCGCGCGACAGCGTGACCATCATTTCGTAACCCTGCCGCTGGTGGAAGCTCTCTTCCTTGCAGATACGGATCATCGCACGCGCGTAAGGCCCATAGCTGCAGCGGCACAACGGGATCTGGTTCATGATCGCCGCACCGTCGACCAGCCAGCCGATCGCGCCCATGTCGGCCCACGTCAGCGACGGATAGTTGAAGATCGACGAATATTTCGCGCGTCCACTCAGGAGCTGCTCGTCGTACTCCTCGCGGCTCATGCCGAGCGTTTCGGCAGCCGAATAGAGATACAGGCCGTGCCCCGCCTCGTCCTGGATCTTGGCCAGCAACGTCGCCTTGCGCTTCAACGACGGCGCCCGCGTCAGCCAGTTTCCCTCCGGTTGCATCCCGATGATTTCGGAATGCGCGTGCTGGGAAATCTGCCGCTGCAGGGTGCGCCGGTACGCATCCGGCATCCAGTCGTTCGGCTCGATCTTGTCTTCGGCGTCGATCACGGCCTGAAATCGCGCCAGTTTACCGGGATCCTCGGCGCGGCCGTTGGCGGATGGCAGCGCATCCTTCTCGTTCAGTGCTTGCGTGTACATGGCGCTTGCTCCCTTCAGATAGGCAGGCTCGGTCGGCGATCGGCGCGTATCTTGCGTCGCATAGGGGGTTTCGGCAATCACGCAAAACGTCTGTCCTCAGGTGCCGAGCACCCCAGATGCGATTCGAGCGACAGACAGGTGCGAGCGACGTGCTTTGAACAAGGTAAAAGCCATGTTGACCCCCGCGATTTGTGCAATGCAACGTTGCTTTCAGCGGGATGGTCTCGGCCAGCAGGCAGCACGTTTTCGGCGCTAGACCAGCGATTATAATGTTAAAATTTAACAAGTTAATTGCAAAATCACGATTTTCTGAAGATCCTTTGATAACGGCTTGGCAGTGCCGATTCTTTACGTAAGGGTGAGAAAAAGCGGCTCAGTTAAAATTTTTGGGTTGCGTTCTTGTGCAATGCAGCATACCTTGTTCATATGTTGCTGGTGATTAAGTTCATCGCAACTAGCCCTCCTTGGGCGTTTCCTCCCTAGACTTGGGCCGTTCTCACGAACGGCTCTTTTTTTTGCCAATTTCATATTATTCGGCAGCAACCCGGTGCCGGCCGATCCAATTGTCCGCAAGATCAGCCGTTGCCCGGATGAGGCCGTCGACGGCGGTGACGCACGCTGTAAAGTCCGCGCTCAACTCGAGAGTTGCCTCGTTCAAGTATAACGACCGGTTGATCTCGACCTGAATCGCATGAATGCGCTCGTGCGGCCGTCCATAGTGCTCTGTTATGAACCCGCCGGCATACGGCTTATTCGCCTGCACGTCGTACCCGACCGAGCTGAGCGATCGCGCGACAGTGCGCGACAAATCGGCTGCACACGATGTCCCGAACCGATCACCGATGACGAAATGCGGCCTGAGTGCTTTCGCATGCCCCGTCGACGCTGACGGCATCGAGTGACAATCGACCAGGATCGCCACCCCGAACCGTCGCTGAGTCTCGATCACGAGCGCCGCGAGCGCATCATGGAACGGAATGTACAACCGCTCTATCCGTTGCATGGCCACCGCCAGCGGCATCCTGTGCGCGTAGATCTCTTCGCCGTCCGCGACCAGCCTTGGAACGGTCCCGAGGCCCCCCGCCACTCGCGCCGACTGCGTATTGGCGCCGCGCGGCATCGCGCCATCGATGAGCCGCGGATCCAACTCCAGCGGTTCGCGATTGACGTCGAGGTAGGCGCGCGGAAATTCCGCCGTGATCAACGGCGCACCATGCGCGACCGCCGCTCCCAGCAACGCGTCGACATAAGCGTCTTCGCTTCGCCGCAACGGCAGCGGCGCTAGCCGCGAAGCATCGAGAAAGGCTGCTGGATAGGTGCGCCCTGAGTGCGGCGAGCAAAAAATTATCGGCACTGTTTGCCGCGGCGGACGCAGCACGGTGACCGGACGCGGCAGTTCGGCATCGAGGCTGAGACGTTCGGCTTCGAGCCACGCTCCGACTGCACATTCCGGCGATATCTGCGGCAGATTCATGCATTCATCCGTCTAGGTATATTCTCTATTCCGCCATACATATTGACCGCTCGCCGAGTTCCCCAAAGCATTGAAGTCAGTCAGCTTGGCCGAAAAATGCTTCGCTTGTCCATGCGGTACTGCCATAATTAAAGCGTCTTTCCGGCTGTTTTTGCATTTGATGAGCCGGGGGTAATTGGAACGTTTGTTTCTGACGGAGAGCAAGCCCGCCTGATCAGCTTTGGGGGACGTGTTGCGTATGAGTGAGACCGAGCGACTAAATGGCAGAACCGCGCGCCGATCTGATCAGGCGAGCCGGTTGAGCGAGTATCAGCCACGAAGCCAGACTAATCCACGCGACACCTCTGCGCGCGTAATTACCCAGCCCATCAGCGCCCGCGCCGCAGCCGCGCAGTACGATCTCGCAGCGATCCTGCAGCTGCCGCCCGAACCACAGTTGCAGCCACCGCCCGAGGCATCGCGCGAGCGCGCGCTGGTGCCGCCGTCGATGCGCGTCAGCACCGATCTCACGACGCGGCCCCAGGTGAGCGACGAGAGCGGTCCCATGGATAAATCTGAAACAGACGGCGCCAATGCCCCCGGGCGATTGCCGTCCGCGTGGTACAAGCAGGCCGAAGAGATCGCCGAGGCGTCACGCAAGGAGCGTATGGCGTTGGCCATTCGGGCTGCTGCCGCCATCTGCTTGGCGACAGGCGCTGCGTTGCTGTTCTGGCTCGGTGCCTTCGGCGGTCGCGTCATGACCGAGACGCAAGCACCGATGTCGTCGGCTTCCGTGCAGGTGCGCCGCGTCCCGGTCGCGACATTCGCGATGCCGGACAAACCTGCGACGAGCGCCATCGAGCCCAATGCGCGCGCACTCGTCACTACGGCGCAGATCTTGGCCGTTGCCGAACGCTTCATTGCCGAAGGCGACGTCCGGGCAGCCCGCGCGATGCTGACCGACACCGCAGCCACCGGAGATGGCCGCGCCCTGTTCGCGTTGGCCGAAACATA
>JANLYD010000256.1:0-5782 GCA_031365465.1 Hyphomicrobiaceae bacterium | reverse complement strand
TCCTGCGCGCGGTGCAGCCACTGACCCAACCATATCGACGGAACCGGCTTAGCCGTGTCACCTGCCGCCCAGATCGAACGTCAGACCCTACTTCTCGCCGGCGTCTTTACAGCAACCAAAATTGCGAACGCGCGACGGTCGTCCTTGTCCGCCGTCGCGTGCGAGTGTAACGCTTCTTCGATTTTGCTCAGTTGGCTTTCCACTTGCTGTCTGGTGAATGCACTCGCAGGATCATAGTCCGCTTTGTGCCGCGACTTGAGTATCCTAAGAAACAGCAACGCGAATTGGCGAATTTCGCCTGGAAAGCCATAGCTCTTGTCGCTGGCTTTTTCGCAGGCCGCAGCAATGTCGCGATGATCCAACGACCGGTAGATCTGTGCTGCAGCTCGCGTGAGCGCCTTTGCGCCACCACCCGCTAACTCGTCGGCGCAATTCAGACTGACGTGATGAAACATCGCGTAGTAGCCGGCGCTGACTGCGCGTTTCAGGTCACTTTGTGACGGAATTGATCCGTCAGTGGGACGCAGCAGCTTTCTTGCCGTCTGCAAGAGTTCACGATGCACGTTCGAGACTCTTGCTCACTTGGCTATCGGCGAAGTGATGCTCAACGTAGGGTATCCGCGTGTCGCCGGTCGCCTTCAACGCGTCATTGATGGCCATGTCCATATCGAGTTCGCTGCGCGCAGGTAACGGCTCTGCCGATGCCGCGTAGCGCACGTCGATATCGAGCCATTCTCTGCCCTCGTGATCGACGTCGTGATGTATGTCGATGTACTTGACGGTGCGGCCCTTTAGATTCGCGCGGACGGCGGATTCGACAATTTTACGCGTCTTGGCGTCAATGTCGTTTTTCGTAGTCATTTTTTACCTGTCGGTCTTTAGGTTTGCTGATAGCGTCACTGGATCGAAATCGAACACGCTACCACTCGCAATATCGGCCCGCACCTTTGCCGCCATCTTGTCGAACAGTGCGTCGCTCCTCGGGTCAGCGAACAGCTCTTCCCACTTGCGCTCGGAACGGATCATGTCGAGCACGTCGGCAGCGATCGCGTCCTGCGTCTCGGGCGGCAGGGCTTTCAGTTCTTCAATGGCTTGGTCCAAGAGCGTGGGCATGGGTGAACTCCTTGCAGCTCAAAGTAGCAGGAATTGGCCTGGGGCGGAAGGCATGGCGTTCGGACGCAAGCATGCAGCTCCCGCGCAAAGACACGGTTGCTTTGTGTTGCTCAACATTTAGCAATCGAACCCCAGACCATTACCCCTTTGTCCAACTTAACCGCGCGTGTTAGGTTTGACGCATGGATGAAATCTCGACCGACATCGACCGGGCTCTCGACCTTCTCCGTCACCTACCGGAGGACAGGCAGAAGCTTGCCGCTGATTTTATCGCGGACCTTGCACAGTCTGCCGGGAACTATGAGTTTTCTGCTGACGAACTCGCGATTTGCGACGCAGCTCTCGCCGGGCCAGTTGCCAGCGCGGCCGAGGTCGACGATCTCTTGAATAGGCCGTGGTGAAGAAGCCGGCCAAGCGGCTAGAAATTTCCGCTCGTGCTCGGGACGACCTTGCTAAAATTCGTGCGTATATCAAAGAAGCCGATCCCGCAGCGGCGACCCGCGTCGGTCAGCATCTGAGTTCTCGGATTAAGCGCCTCGCGTTCTACCCCGAAATTGGTGTGCCGACGTTGCGCGAGGCGTTTCGCATTCTGCAGCCGACGCGCTATCCATATCGGATCTACTATGCCGTCCTTGACGATACCGTCCGCATTTTACACGTGCGCCACACGTCGCGTGAGCGTCCGGACATCGACGAGCTGGCGTGATGTCCAAGTCTCGCATCGTGGCAGAGTAACACGCTTCGTCCTGCGTCATCTCGCTACAACCCCGCCAAAATCCGCTCCGTCGCTTCATCCGCCGGGAAGAACAGTTCGATGCGCAGGTCGGCGGCGGTGATGTCGCGGGCGGCGCTGAATTGGCCGATGGCTGAGAACAGCGTGAGCGTCGCGCCGTTGGGCAAGCGGATGCGCATGCAGAGAAACGGATTGCCGGTCTCCGGTGCGTGTGATGCTGGCACGCGCACGGCGAACGCGTCGAGCCGCCGTCCGAGTTCGGCGTCCGACGTGCGCAATACTTCGGCGCGCAGGCGTGACAGAAATTCCGCTGCGATGGCCGGCCAATTCTCGATCACCTCGCCAGTGCGTGGATTGTTGGCGAGACGCGTCAGCAGGCTCATGTCGGCTGGATCGCCGCCGATGGCGTCGAACAGCAGTGCGGCCGTGCGGTTTGCCTTCAACACCGTGAGATAGCGATCGAGCAGCAGGCCGGGATAGGGCTCGTGGCGCGTGAGCAGGCGGTCGAGGCCCGCGCTGAGAGGCCGTGCCGAATGTCGTGTCTGTGGTCATAACGCCTGCTGGCTCTTTCGACCTTAATGTGGAGATGGGCCGTTGCGCACTTACCTGCCGGGTAATTGTTTGCCGTGCGGCGGCGTGGTGCGATCGGGCACCTCAACAAACGGAGATGCCTCATGTCAGAGTTTTGGGTCAAATGGTTGAAAGACTGGAGCCTGTTCGTCACGGCCTTCGGCATACTGTTCGCGCTGATCGATCTACCGGCGATTGGCCGCCCTGCTCAGGTGTTCAACGATTTCGCGTTCATGCGATTGTTCAGTGGCGCATCGGTTCCCATGAGGCCCGATCTTGCCGTCGCGAACGGTGTGCTTGGTGCGATGATGATCGGCTGGGGGCTGTTCATGTATCTGTCGATAGAGAGCCTCGCGCGGCATGATGCGGCCCCACTCCGGCGCGCGTTCACGATTGCTTTCACAATCTGGGTCCTGTTCGACCAGGCGGCCTCGTCGCGGGCCGGCGCCTATGGCAACATGGTCTCGAATGTTTCGTTCTATCTGATGTTCATGGCGCCGTTTATCGCGGAACGATGGGCGGCGGGTTCATCGAGGACAGTGTCTGGGTGAGCGACACAGAATTTTGATGACGAGACATGGCGCGGGTCTGCCTCCCGCGCCATTTTCGTGTCGGATAGGCTCAAGTCTTTCTCCGGATTGCTGGCTGAATGATACTGCAACCCGGTTGACAACCAGGTGCTTCGTCTACGTCATGTGCGGATACGAGGGGAACGCTGGGGGACGTCATGGGATTGCGTTGGAATAGTCTCGCCGTTGCGGCGTTTGCGCTCGTTTGTGCGATGACGGCAGCGGCGGGAACGGCGTCAGCACAGGATCAGCCGAAGGCGGCGGCAGAGAAAACGGCAACGCCTGCCACTGCCGCGCCAGACGCAGTGGCTCCTGCCAAACGCGTGCCGTCCAAGGCCGTGGCGGCGGCGGTTCGAAATACCATGGCATCGCCAGTCCGCGCGAAGTGTGCGGGCCTCGCGCAAACGGAAACGGATAGGAAAGCTATCACGCACACGCCGATATTTTTCCGTCCGAGCGCGGGCGGAATCATCGGTGCGGTGATCGGCACAGTCATTGTCACGGCGATCGAGCACGAGCGCCGCAAAGGCATCTACAGTGAAGCTGAGACGAAGTGTCTGGCGGCAGCGGGATTGGTGCCGATGGGGCAGCTGCCGGCCGCGAAAGGCGAGGGCCGTGTGCGCAACGCCAGCACCGGGGCCAGCACCGGGTCTTCGGGGAACACTAGCAAGTGCGCGTGCAGGGAAATGAAGTCGTGCACGGGGTCGTGGCTGAACATGAGCTGCAATCAGCTCAAGGCCACGTGCCGGAATGCGCGGACCAATACGATCGTGTGTATGAAGAACAGTTGCGAAAAGCTGGAGACGCTGGTCGGCGCACTTTAAGCCGGGAGGCGGCGGACGTTATGCCCGCCGCACCCGCGTATGGCTGACCAGGAATTTGGCGAAGCGGGCTTCGGCGACGGGTGAGAGCGCACCGAACGAGGCGGCGCGCATCAACGTGTTGCCGGCGACCATCCGGATAAAGGGCCATGTCGGCAGCGCGAGCGACAACCGCACCCGGTCGTTGCCGATGCTCGACACTTGATGGCGTAGCCACGCGGCGTGATAGGCGGTCAACAGCATCAGGCACGGTATCAGGCACACGGTCGCGATCATCAATGTCGTCTGCGGCACGCCCGGCACCAGCATCGGTTTGATCGTCAGTTTCTGCAGGGCTTCGACGACCGGCTCGCCAACGAATAGCCCGAGCAGGACCAGCATGGTCGCGTAGATCAGCCCGCCGCAGAACCAGAGCTGCGCGAAAGCCTTGTACAGTGGGCGCATTGTTGGGCGTGCGCTGAACGGTTCGATGCCGTGCTGCATTTCCTCGATCTTGCGGCGTTCGAGTTTGGCGGCACGCCATGGCGCTGCCCAACCGAGCGTGAGTGGTACCAGAAATGCGGTCCAGAAATGCAGCCAGGCGTAACTCCAGGCCTCGCCCTTGAGATCGAAGCGCTCGCCGCGCCACCAGGTCCGGCGCAGGATTTCCTTGCGCTTGCGATAGGCGATCGAACCGAGCAGGAACATCAGCGGGAACGAGATCATCAGCCGGCGCCATGGAAACCCGGCCTGGCCGATACCAAGCGAGCTGATTTGCGGACGCGAAAACGTCGCGAGGAAAATGCAGACCAGCGAGACCGCGATCAAGCCGCCGATGACGAACGAGATCAGACCCTCGCGGCCCGAACCCGTATAATCAAGCGGTGCGCCGTCGATGTGGATCGCGCGATGCACGCGGCGCCGGGTTTCGACGCGCGCCCAGAAATAGTAGAGGCCGAAGGTCGCGAGCGTCAGCCCGAAATTCCGCAAAGCCAGGATCAGGAAACTTTCCTGCGGCTCGGTCCAGGTGATGGTCGGTTCGGCGGACGGTGCCGCCGGTGCGATTGCGCTATGCGCAGGGCCATGCACAGGAATGGCATGCTCCGGCGCGTCGGCCGGTAGGGGAGCGGCATCAAACATGGAACGCATACTCTACACTGACGATACCAAACCGTCCGGCCGCGCTTTGTACCACGGCCGGGGTTGATCAGGCGTAGCAGAGGATGGTTACCGATTTCTTAACCTTGCTTACGCAGCGTTAATATTTGGCGTCTGCCGGATGGCTCGAGCCATGTAGGTTGGGTTAGCGCGTGCGCGGTCCAACTACATGTGCCGGTGCCCAACGCGCGTAACCCAACATCTTTTTTTCGAGAACAAACTGTTGGGTTACGCGCGTCACGGACCGAACTCGACGCGGTAGCGCCGCACGCGCTATCCCAACCTACAATATCACAATTGTTGTTGGCCGGCCCTACACCACGCCCTGCACCGGCGCGCCGGTTTTCTCGGCCATCTCGGCGGCGGTGACGCCGGGGGCGAGTTCGATCAGCTTGAGGCCATCCTTGCCGACTTCGAGCACGCCGAGATCGGTGATGATCATGTTGATCACGCCGACGCCGGTCAGCGGCAACGTGCACTTCGGCAGGATTTTGAGATCGATCGAGCCGTCCTTCTTCTTCGCCGTGTGCTCCATGACGACGATGACGCGCTCGACACCGGCGACGAGGTCCATCGCGCCGCCCATGCCCTTGACCATCTTGCCGGGGATCATCCAGTTGGCGAGGTCGCCCTTCTGGCTGACCTGCATGGCGCCGAGGATCGACAGGTTGATCTTGCCGCCGCGGATCATGGCGAAGCTGTCGTGGCTGCCGAAGATCGACGAGCCGGGGATCGTCGTTACCGTCTGCTTGCCGGCATTGATGAGGTCGGCGTCGACTTCCTCCTCGGTCGGGAACGGACCGATGCCGAGCATGCCGTTCTCGCTCTGCAGCCAAACT
>JANLYD010000253.1:0-1574 GCA_031365465.1 Hyphomicrobiaceae bacterium | reverse complement strand
GGTTGGTGCGGATCACTGCATCCCAGCTGGGCTTGTCCATCTTCTTGAAGGTCATGTCGCGCGTGATGCCGGCATTGTTCACCAGCACGTCGACCGGTCCGAGATCTTTTTCGATTTTGCCGATCAGCGACGCGCACGCGGCGGTATCGGTGACGTCGACGGGGTAGGCGTGAAATTCGAAGCCGTCGTCTTTCATCTGGCGCAGCCATTCGGCCGACGTCTTGTTGGAGGGTGAGTATGTGGTGACCACGACATTGCCCATCGCGGCCATTTTCTTGCAGATGGCTTCACCCAATCCGCCCATGCCGCCCGTCACGAGTACGACCCGTTTTTTACCCAACATTGTTTTTTCCTCCGGTTGCAATTTGCGAGGCCGGGCCGCCATTTGTGAAGGCGACCATCTGACGTGCATCCAGATTAATTTGCGCAGCCGCCGCCTGATGGCAAGCGCTAATCGAGTGCGGGGCCGCATTCGAAGCGTAACTTTAGGTGAAGCAGCTCTCGGAATTTACTTATCGCACTGCAAAAAAAGCGAGCTCACACACTTCAATGACTTGAGAAACAAGCCGCCGAGATCGGTCGGCTTGGCGCCGTCCGGTGACGCAGGCTTGTCGGTGCCGCGCGCGCGGCCGATCATCGCCTCGACCGTCTTGGGTGGGCCTTCAGGCGGGGCGGGCTCGACGATTTTGACTGGAGGGATGACGGTCGATCGGCCGCCGGCTTCGGACGGAACAGCGACATGCTTAACGGGCCCGTTGCAGTCAATTACGCCGAGGTCGCGCCGCAGGGTACAACTCGCGTGGTTGCCGTGTGTGGTCAAGGCGGTGACGCAGGCGGCGGGAAATGACGTGCCGAGGCCTGGCCGGGCACCTTCAATGACGCAGCGGTAAAGGACGTTCGGCGTGGCGCACGAAATGCAATATTCCTGGGCTGCAGCAGGGGATGAGACGAACGCCATGGCGCCTGCGACGGCAGCGGACTGCAGCGTGGCGCGCATCACGGCAGACCGGCGCGGTGTGGCCGGATCCGGCAATCGGAGTGCGGACACTGGAGGCGGACGCGTCACGGCGTGCCGTTGCGGCCGTGGGTGCGAAACGCAGGGCGTAAAGCGAGCCGATCGTAGTAGGCGGTCACGGCGGGCAACGCGGGCTTTGGGAAGTTGAGTGTGAACCATCGGTTAACCACCATGCCTGCGGGAATGTCGGCGATGCTGAATGCCTTTCCCATCAGAAACGGGCCATTGTCTGTCAATTGCCGATTGAGGCGCTGCATCTGCCTGCTCCAGTCGGCAACGCCTTCGGGCGGAGCGATCGCGGTAGCTGGGTCTTTGGCGTTGACGATCATCGCGTGAAAGACGGGCCGGGCAGCGCTGTAAAGGTCGATCGAAGCCCAATCCATCCACGCTTCCGCCGTTGCGCGCGGCTGCAGGGCGGTGGGGTAGAGATCGGCGCGATTATGCTTTTTGGCAAGATAGCGCCCGATCGATTGGGATTCGCGCATGATGAAGACGTCGACATCGAACACAGGCACAACGCCTAAGATCGACTTTGCGACGAACTCGGGCTCGGTGGTTG
>JANLYD010000239.1:0-22950 GCA_031365465.1 Hyphomicrobiaceae bacterium | reverse complement strand
CCGCAGGCGGGCAAATAACTAAACACGGTGCCGCCCGCGAGATCGCCTTGGCGCTCGGCGTGCCGCCCCCGAGCGCGGAGCGCTCAATTAGCCATGCTGCTCGGCATCCCGGCGACAACACGTTTTCCAACTACCAGGAAGCCAACCGCACCTTCTGGCGCCAGACCGTCCTCCCCCTCGTGCAACGCACCACCGCAGCACTCGCCGAATGGCTCGGCCCCGCGTACGGCGGCGCTCTCTCCTTCCGCGCCGACACCGACGCCATCGACGCCCTCTCCTCCGAACGCGACGCCCTCTGGGCCCGTCTCGAAAAATCCACCTTCCTCACCGACGACGAAAAACGCGCCGCCATCGGGTATGGGCCAAAGGCACAAGAACAAAAATTCAACCCCGGCCAAATTCGCAAACCCACTGGCAGCGGGCGCGAAAGCGGTCGCTGGACAAAGCCAGAGCAAAGCACTGGTAACAACACGGGATCGAGCGGCAACGCCGATGGCTCGACCGACGACGGCTCCGTCAGTGACAGCGCCGACACAACCTTCGACGGCCTCGACCTCTCCACCGACACGCCCACCCCAACCTTCGGCGACACCAGCGAAAATCCGCAGGACGTGGCGGACCGGCCATCTGCCGAGCGCTTTAGTCCGAAAGAGCCCGGCTTCCATTATTACACGACAGGCCCAAACCTGGTGTGCCCAGCAGCCTACGCTTGCAACGCGGACGAAGTACGAGACGGCCTCTCCCGGTTTGCATTTCCCGGACAAGACCCGAACACGCCGGCAGTAAGTGGTGACACAAACTTCGTGACGGACCCACGAACGGGAGCGCCAGGAGGTTGGGTTACGACAACTATATCCTCCGAAGGACTAAGTGTGCTTAATGAGACGGATCAAAAGCACTTGTTTCACGACGGGTTCATTCTCAGAGAGGTTTCAATAGCCAAAGATGGTCCATGGGCTGGATCGTGGGTGATTTCGACCACTGGAATGGGCAACAACCGGACTGATTGGCTCGCGCGCGAAAATATTCAAGCCGGACCGGGGATCTTCAATGAAGTCGACAGAAAGTATCTTCTGTACATGCACAAGAATTATGGCCACCGGTGATCATTTATGGGCACGTCTGATCGTCGTAATATTCCTGTGTGCATGTTGCGCACATCAATTGAAAGATCCCATTATGAATGCTCATGCACAGTCTACTGAAAAGCTGTCAGCGAAAAAAGTCGATCCGATCGTAACGTTCACTAATATTGTTGAGTCGCAAAGCGTTCAAGAATACTTAAAAAAAATTGACGTAACTCTTAATTCCATGAATTTCGTCGGGCAATCGCGCAAAACCGTCCCTGGGCGAGAGTGGTATTCGATACATTATGAGAGTCGCGACCTTGTGGTGCTTGGGAGTAACGTGAACTCTGATTTTTCCAAGACAGACACGTTCCGTCTGCAGATTTTTGCAGATAAGAGCGAGCCTGCGACATTCACGCAACGCGCGATGGCGAAACAAATTGCGGATAATCTGCGCGCAGCACTAAGGCCAATGCTCGTCATAAAGCAATGACAGAGTAATAAGGGGCGAATCCACTTCGACGTCGACCAAAGCCGACCTGCTCGAGGCCTGGTACGGCTTTCTGCTCGTCTCCGGCAACGCCTATCTTGAAGCCACTGCCCTCGGCGACGACCTCCGCGAGCTCCACATCCTCAGACCCGACCGCGTGCAAGTTGTGCCCGGTTCAGACGGCTATCCCGAAGCCTACGACTACTCCGTCGATGGCGCAGCCGCTGTCCGCCTCGACGGCGATATCGTGCCGAATGTCCGCCGCGTCCTCCACCTCAAACTCTTCCATCCGCTCAACGACCACTACGGTCTCTCGCCTATTGAAGCCGCAGCCACGGCCATCGACATCCACAACGCCGCCTCGCGTTGGAACAAGGCGCTGCTCGACAACTCAGCCCGCCCCTCCGGCGCCCTCGTCTATGCCTCCCGCGACGGCAACCTCACCACCGAGCAATACAATCGCCTGAAACAGGAACTGGAGTCCGGCTTCCAGGGCGCAGGCACGTTTACCTGCACGCGTCCGGCATGACGCCGGCCGACCGGAAGTCCTCCGAGCGCGTAGCGCTCAAAGCATCCATGTCGATGACGCCGAAAGATCTCGACTTCATGGAGGCGTCCTGCCGCAGGCGGGAAAGCAAGAAAGCACGGCGCTGCAGGGGAGATTGCCGTCGCCCTCGGCGTGCCGCCCCCGAGTGCGGAGCACTCAAATTGCCATGCTGCTCGGCATCCCCGGCGACAATACGTTCTCCAACTACCAGGAAGCCAACCGCACCTTCTGGCGCCAGACCGTCCTCCCCCTCGTGCAACGCACCTCCGCAGCACTCGCCGAATGGCTCGGTCCCGCCTACGGCGGCACGCTCACGCTCCGCCCCGACACCGACGGCATCGACGCCCTCTCCTCCGAACGCGACGCCCGCTGGGCGCGCATAGATAAATCCACCTTCCTCACCGACGATGAAAAAGGCCGGCTACAAACTGTGCCTTACTCGGCCAACGATCATCGCCCCCTAGGTATCTACCCAACTAGACGAGGGTCCCCCTCGTGTGAGAGAGTTTTGGTATGATCGAAACTCCGCCGCAAAAAACACCCAGCCTGCTCTGCTCGGTAATTATTTGCGTCCTGCAATAATACCTGCACCACGATATCCGCCATCGACGGCCAATATCTCACCCGTAATATAACTCGATACCGTCCCATCCAATAGAAACGCGATCGCCGAAGCGATTTCGGCTGGCGTGCCATAGCGTGCCATCGGCACGTAACGCATATAGAGATCGCGATCGGCAGCCGAATGAACTTGCGCCACCATCGGGGTTTCGATGGGACCGGGTGCAATGGCATTCACTCTGATGCCGAACTCGGCAAGATCGTTTGCCAAAACCTGCGTCATGGTCACCACCGCGCCCTTCGACGCTCCGTATGCCACCCGGCCCTTGCTGCCACGTAAACCCGAGATCGACGCTATGTTGACGATCGCACCGCCGTTCCCGCTCGCCTTCATCGCCCGCGCCGCAGCCCGCGCGACGATGAAGCTGCCGACGACATTCACATCGAGAATGCGTTTGAATATATCCACGGACGTCTCGAGGGCGGGAATATCAGCCGCAATACCAGCCGAGTTCACCACTCCATCCAGGCGGCCGAACGTTTTCAGAACTGTTGCCACAAGGGCGTCGATACCTGCCTCGTCGCAGACGTCGGCTCTGAAACCCGTTACGACCGCAGTGTCTGGAAACGCTGCTTTGAGTGTCGCCAACGCCGCATCGTCTCGGTCGAGTGCTGCAATTCTCCACCCAGCTGTGACCAGCAACGTCACCGTAGCCAGGCCTATACCCGAAGCCGCGCCGGTGATCAGCGCCACGCGCCCGTGTCCATGTTCACTCATTGCCGTCACTCACTTGCTGAATGGATGTTCTGCGGTTCCGATTGGACTATACTGCACCCGTCAACTCCTGTGCGAGAGCCCGCTATGCCCGCCGATCTCATCAACCTGCGTCAGGCTCGCAAAGCGCGTGCGCGGGTGGCCAAAGACGCTCAGGCCAGCGAGAACCGAGCCAAATTCGGTCGCAGCAAGGCCGAGCGATCTCACACCGCCGCCGCCGATCTTCTGGAACAACGTCGTCACGCGGGCCATGAACGCGCCGCGGACGCGCTGCCGTCTGCTGCCGATACCAAACCTGACGAGCCGGTTGCGTGAAAGAGCCGTCTGCCAAGCCCGTGAAGCGGTCGTTCAACATTGCGGGTCACCGCACGTCGATCAGCCTCGAGTTTCCATTCTGGCAAGCGCTCCGCGAATTGGCTGTGCGCGACAACATTTCCATGGCTCAGCTCGTGGCCCGTATCGATCAGGCACGGGGCAAGACCAACCTGTCCAGTGCTGTGCGCGTCTACATTCTCGGCCGCTTCCGATCCAGTTGATGGCGATGCTCGCGTCGACGGTGCCAACTTGACAGCTGGCTCTGGTCCTCGCATAACGCGCCCACTCATGGAACTGCGACGTTGCTTTGGCGCGTCCCAAGGTGTCCAAATGGGCGCGTAGCACAGCGGTAGTGCGTTCCCTTCACACGGGAGAGGTCACAGGTTCAATCCCTGTCGCGCCCACCATATTGAGCCTTCCCCACCGGCCCGCTTTGCGAGGCCGGTTTTTCATGTGCCCCACAGTGC
Organism: Hyphomicrobiaceae bacterium; assembly: GCA_031365465.1. GTDB lineage: Bacteria > Pseudomonadota > Alphaproteobacteria > Rhizobiales > Hyphomicrobiaceae > JABFRJ01. The sequence goes on along the minus strand of JANLYD010000239.1, from coordinate 18,728 downwards.
CACCTCCGCGCCGTCAGTCCCGATCGTTCTCGCGCGGTGGGGTGGCGTGTCGGCGCGCCAACTCGAGAATACTCATGATCCCTCACCGTTCGGCGATCGAAGCCAAATTCACCGCTCTCGACCTCAAAAGCACCGACGAAGCCGGCGAGTTCGAAGGTTATGCATCGCTCTTCAACCGCGAAGATCTCGGTCACGATGTCGTCCTTCCCGGCGCGTTCACGCACAGCCTGTCTGCGCGTGGTGCCTCCGGTGTGCGTCTGCTCTTTCAACATGATCCTGCGGAGCCGATCGGCGTCTGGGAGGAGCTGCGCGAGGATGGCCGCGGCCTTTACGTCAAAGGCCGCCTCCTGCCCGACGTGGCGCGCGCCCGCGAAGTGCTTTCTCTCATGCGCGCCGGTGCCGTCGACGGCTTGTCCATCGGCTTCCGCAGCACGCGAGCCAAACGAGACGCCAAGACCGGCATCAGAAGCATCGCCCAAATCGACCTTTGGGAAATCTCCATCGTCACCTTCCCGATGCTTCCCGAAGCACGCATCACCGGTGTCAAGGCACGGCCGTTCGCCGGCCACACGCCGACGCCCCGAGAGTTCGAACGCTGGCTCATGCGCGACGCTGGGCTCAGTCGTTCCGAGGCCCGCGCCCTCATCGGTCACGGTCTCAAAGGTCTTGCCGCCAAGCGTGACGCTGGCGGTGCGGCCTCAGACGACGCGCGGCTTCTCGCCACCATCCGGGCCGCCACGCGCCTCATGCACCCCAACACCGACCTCATCACAAGGACGCAATCATGACGACCGAACACACGCCCATCGAAACCAAATCCATGCCTGACGATCTCAACGGCGCATTCGAAGGCTTCATGCGCACCTTCGAAGCCTACAAGGACAATAACGACGAGCGTTTGCATGCCATCGAAAAGCGCTCCGGCGACGTTCTCGCCGACGAAAAAATGGCGCGCCTCGATCGCGCGCTCGATGATGCCAAGCGCGTCGTCGATCACCTGGCATTGAAAGCACAGCGTCCACAGATCGGCGCGCAAAATTCGCGCTCGTCGGCGGATCGCGAGCACAAGTCCGCGTTCGACAGCTACATGCGGAAAGGCGATGCAACCGCCATCACGCGCTTTGAGCAGAAGGCTCTGTCGTCGAGCTCCAGCCCCGACGGCGGCTACACCGTTCCCGTCGAGATCGAGAGTTCGATCAACCATGCTCTGCGCGCCATTTCGCCGATCCGCGCCATCGCCGGCAATCGGCAGGTGTCGAGCACGGTCTACCGCAAACCCTTCGCCGTCGCGGGTTTCCCAACCGGCTGGGTCGGGCAGACCGACGCACGGCCGATGACGGCGACGCCGCAGCTTGCTGAAATGGCATTCCCGACCATGGAGCTTTACGCCATGCCGGCCGCCACCTCGCATCTGCTCGACGATAGTGCTGTCAACATCGACCAGTGGATCGCCGACGAAGTGCGCATCACGTTCGCCCAGCAAGAAGGCGCGGCGTTCATCAACGGTACCGGCGTGAATACTCCGAAGGGCTTCCTCGCCTATCCAACCGTGGACAATGCGAGTTGGTCGTTCGGCAATATCGGCACCATCAAAACCGGTGCTGCCGGGGCGTTCCCGACACTCAACCCGTTCGACAAATTGATCGATCTCGTGCACTCCGTGAAGGCAGGTTACCGTGCCAACGGCACGTTCGTCATGAACCGCAGCACGCAGTCGCTCGTCCGCAAAATGAAGGACAACGTCGGCGACTATCTCTGGCAGCCGTCGACGACGCCGGGGGTTGCGCCGACGCTGATGGGCTACCCCGTCGCCGAAGCCGAAGACATGCCCGATGTCGCAACCGACAGTCTGGCAGTGGCGTTCGGTGATTTCGAGCGCGGTTATCTCGTCGTCGATCGCGTCGGCATCCGCGTTCTCCGTGATCCCTACTCGGTCAAGCCGTACGTCCTGTTCTACACGACCAAGCGCGTCGGCGGCGGCGTGCAGGACTTCGAAGCGATCAAGCTGCTGAAGTTCGGCGCCTGATCAACAGCGCTATAAAAGTGAGCTGCGACCGGGCCAATTCCTACCGTTTGCAGTTCACTTTAAGCATTCGCGATCCTGTCGACGTGCCCCACCCTCCCGCGGCGGCCGGATGCGCGACGGCGGACGAGTTCTGCATCCCCACTGTGCACGACCTCGTCCGCCATTTTCACTCGCTGAAAAAATCTGCACCTCTTTCCCGGAGCCCCCATGGCCACCGTTCAAACTTCTGCGCCCACAGTCGAACCGATCACCCTCGAAGAGGCCAAAGCGCATCTGCGCATCGACACTGCCGACGAAGATGGGCTCATCCAATCGCTGATCCTGACGTCGCGATTGCACATCGAGGTGGCGCTGGGGCTCACGTTGATTGAACAATCGTGGTCGTGTTTTTTTGACCGTTGGTCCAATCAGATTACCAATACCGAGCGCGTCCTCGACTTGCCGCTCAGCCCCGTTCGTTCCGTCGACGCGATCCGCGTCTACGCTGACGACGGCACCTTCTTGAACCTGCCAGTGAGCGGTTTCAACTTCGATTTCGTCAGCCGGCATCCGCGCCTCGTCGCCAAGCCGGGAACCCTGACACCTGAACCGGGACGCCGTCTCAACGGCATCGAGATCGCTATGACCTGCGGTTTCGGCGCGCTGCATTCGGATGTTCCCGCCCCTATCCGCCAAGCGCTTTTGCTGCTCGTCGCCCACTGGTACGAGCATCGCGATCCCTCGGAGATCGGTTTACCTGAAGCGCGAATACCCGCTGCTGTTTCCGCGCTGCTGACCCCTTACATTCCGGTGCGCCTATGAGCGTCGCATCGAGGCCGCCGCCGATCGGCATGCTTCGGCGCCGGGTCATTCTTGAATCGTTCACGCGAACATCCGACGGCGCGGGCGGCAGCAGCAACGAGTCGTGGGCTCCTTCGGCGGTACTGTGGGCTGCTGTGCACCCGCGCGCCGGTGGGGAAACTTTCACCGCAGACAGGATGGAAGGACGCGTGACGCACGACGTGTGGATCCGCCCGAACGCATCCATCGTGCCCGGCCAAAGGCTGCGATTGACCAATCGCATTTTGAACATCCGCGCGGTGATGCAACCCGATCCATTCGTCAATCGGATGCGCCTCGATTGCGAGGAGCGTGATCTGTGAAGTTCACCGTTTCTGTTGCCGGCGCGGGGACCGCACTCAGCGAGCGATTGCAAGCCGCAGCTACCGCAAAACTGTCTGGCGCAGGTTCGCTTTCAAGTCCTCCGGTGTCTGGGGCGGACGTCGTAGCTGCGTCGTCTGATCCAGCGTCGTCCGCCGACGAACCAATCATCTCCGACATTTTCAGCGATCTCGTAATCGAGTGAGGCCACCGTGATCCCTTCGACCGTCGCGCTCCAGCAGAGCATTTTCGCAACTCTGAGTTCGGATACTGCACTGACCGGACTGTTGGGTGGCTCGCGCATTTATGACGATGCGCCTCAGCCAGCAGCGTTTCCTTACATCACATTTGGGCACTCGACCCTGCGCGACGTATCGACGACGCACGAGGCCGGAGACGAGCACATCGTCACGCTGCATGTGTGGTCGCGCGCGCATGGTCGTAGGCAAGCACAACTTATCATCGATCAGGTGCGCGGATCGCTGCACGACCGCCCGTTGGTGCTGACCGATCACCACCTCGTCAACATCAGGCACGAATTCTCGGACTGTCGTCGCGAGCCTGACGGCGAAATCATTCACGGCACGGTCCGTCTGCGTGCCGTTACCGAACCGCTCTAACTCCAACCACGGACCACGCCATGACCGCTCAAAAAGGCAAGGATCTATTACTTAAACTCGACAGTGAGGGCGCCGGTACGTTCGTCACCGTCGCCGGTTTGCGAACCAAGACGTTCACGCTCAACGCCGAAACCGTCGACATCACCACGTCAGAAAGTGCTGGCCGTTGGCGTGAGTTGCTCGATGCCGCCGGCACGCAACACGCGCGGCTCACCGGTAAAGGTATCTTCAAAAACGCCGCGTCGGACATAGCGTTGCGGCAGTTGGCATTCGCGAGTGCGATCCGCGCTTGGCAGATCGTCATTCCCGGGCTCGGCTCGATCACTGGTCCCTTCCAAGTCGCCACGCTCGAGTTCAGCGGCCAGCATCACGGCGAAGTCGCCTTCGACATCACCATGGAAAGTGCCGGCGAACTCGTATTCGCAGCACAAGCGGCTTGAGGCGACCACCCATGGCAAACAAATATCGCGGTGAGATTGCCGCCACACTCGACGGCACCGGCTACACGCTCTGCCTGACACTCGGGGCGCTCGCGGAGCTCGAATCCGCTTTCGGTTCCGACGACATGCTTTCTCTTGGCACCCGCTTTGCAGGCGGCCGCATTTCGGCCCTCGACTGCGTCCGGATCATCGGCGCTGGTCTGCGTGGTGGCGGCCATGACGTTGCCGATCACGCCGTCGCCGGCATGCGTGGCGAAGACGGTGCGGCGGGCTTCGTCGATATTGTTGCGAGACTTCTTGCCGCGACTTTCGGTGGCCCATCTGGCGTCGCTGAAGCGGTGGTCGCTGGAGCATTGGGCACCATGGCAAAGGCAGAAGTCGCAGATGCTTTACCTCAGGTGTTGCGCCCTTTCCTTGGTCCGAGGTGATGGCGGCTGGCCTCGGCACACTTGCACTTCCGCCTTCTGAGTTCTGGCGCATGACGCCCAAGGAAATCGACGCGGCGCTCCGTGGTCGATTCGGTTCGCCGGGTCATGCCGACGTGCCCGCGCGAAGCGAGCTCGATCAGTTGATGCAACTCTTTCCAGATGGATCGACATAGATGGCCAACTCCACCAATAGCGCTGCAGCAGATGCCCAGCTCACCGTCGCGATCAACGGTGACGCAAGCGGTTTGCAGGAGTCGTTCAACCAGGCATCCAAAGGCAGCCTCAAGCTTGGTTCAGCTTTGTCTGCGGCGCTTGATGGCGTCCTCAACAAAGGCAAAAGCGTCGCCAGCATGTTCGACGCTCTGGCGCTGAGCATCTCGAAGATGGCGTTGAATGCCGCGTTCAAACCACTCGACGGATTCCTTTCTAGCGCTGCCAGCGGATTGTTGTCCGGTGGCGCGACGCCATTTGCTGCCGGCGGTGTTTTCTCCGGCGGTCTACCGGTGCCGTTTGCCAGTGGTGGCGTCATTTCCAGTCCCGTCGCCTTTCCGCTCGGCGGCGGCCAGACGGGTCTCGCTGGCGAACGTGGGCCGGAAGCCATTATGCCATTGACGCGTGGTGCGGACGGCAAGCTCGGTGTTGCGGGTGGTGGTGGCGGGCAGTCGATCAACGTCACCTTCCACGTTACCTCACCCGATGTCGAAAGCTTTGCGCGCTCCGAGACGCAGTTGGCCGCGTTGCTCGCGCGCACCGTGGCGCACGGCCAGCGTAACCTTTGAGCTGCGAGTCCCCCCATGTCGTTCCATGAAATTCGATTTCCAACCGCAATCGCACGCGGCGCGCACGGCGGACCCGAACGGCGCACCGACGTCGTCGTCCTCGGATCGGGCGCCGAGGAGCGCAATGCACGCTGGGCCAACAGCCGGCGCAGTTACAATGCCGGTTATGGGGTTCGTTCTCTCGACGATCTTCACACCGTCGTGGCATTCTTCGAAGAGCGCCGTGGCAAGCTGCACGGATTTCGTTGGCACGACGCAACCGACTTCAAGTCATGCGCTCCTGAAGCAGCGCCCGGCCCAGGTGACCAAGTCTTGGGAACAGGTGACGGCGTCACGGTTTCGTTTGCGCTGGTGAAGACCTATGGCCGCGATTTCGCTCCTTACCGGCGTGCAATCGCCAAACCGGTCGCCGGAACTGTCGCGATCGCGATCGATGGCGTCGCGCAAGCGGCCACGGCCTATCGCGTCGATACTGTGACCGGGATCGTCACCTTCGCCGTCGGGCACGTTCCTTCCGCCGGCCGCACCGTGACAGCCGGATTTCAATTCGATGTTCCCGTCCGCTTCGACACCGACAAGCTCGAGATCAATCTGTCGGGTTTCCGTTCTGGCGCGATCCCCTCCATTCCGCTCATCGAAGTCAGGATTTGAACTGTCATGAAAAAACTTATGCCTGCTCTGCAGGCACATCTCGACAGTGGCGCCACCACGCTTGCCTGGTGCTGGCGGCTCGTGCGCCGCGACGGAGCGAAGCTCGGCTTCACCGATCATGACGTCGATATCGCATTCGACGGCAGCGTGTTCGAAGCTGCCGCCGGCATGACCACCAGCGAAATTCGCGACAGCGTCGGGTTGGCTGTCGATAATCTGAGCGTCGAAAGCGCGCTGAGCTCCGCACACCTTTCCGACCATGATCTCGCCGCCGGTCTGTATGACGCTGCAGCGATTGAAATCTGGCGCGTCAACTGGTCTGAACCATCGCAACGCGTACTGATGCGGTCGGGATCGCTTGGTGAAGTCCGACGCGCCGGTGTTGCCTTTTCTGCTGAAATACGCGGGCTGTCGCATCATCTTCAGCAGCCACAGGGGCGGCTCTATCAGTTCACTTGCGATGCCGTGTTGGGTGACGGGCGTTGCGGTGTCGATGCGTCGACAGCCGTATATCAAGGCACGGCGACCGTCACGTCCGTGAGCAATCGGCGACGCTTTACCGTCGATGGCGTTTCCGCATACGCCGACGACTGGTTTTCGCGCGGTCTGTGCCGTTACACCACTGGTGCCAACACCGGCAGCCGTATCGAGGTCAAACGTCATACGCGAGATGGCGCCGCCGTCACCATCGAACTCTGGCAACCCCTTGCCGATTTGCCGGCAATCGGCGATGCGCTGGTTTTGACTGCGGGGTGTGACAAGACCTTCGAAACCTGTCGTGGCCGCTTCGACAATGCCGCGAATTTTCGCGGGTTCCCGCACATGCCAGGTAACGACTACGTCACCACGGTTGCGCGACCGGGAGACGCTTCCAACAACGGCGCCGCACTTTTCCAGACTGTCGGTTCCGCGGTCGTTGGACAATGACATCAAGCCATCAGACTGTGACACGTGCCCGCATCATCATGTTGGCGCGCACCTGGGCGGGCACGCCCTATCATCATCAGGCCAGCACCAAAGGTATCGGTACCGATTGCCTGGGTCTGGTGCGTGGTGTCTACCGGGACCTCTACGGCGTCGAAGCCGCAGCGATGCCCGGGTATTCTCGCGATTGGGCCGAAGCGAGCGGCCGTGAGACGCTTCTGGAAGCCGCACAACTTCATTTGCACGAGGTGCCGTTGGATGCCGCCGATGGTGGAGATGTGCTGTTGTTTCGCTGGCGCGCCAAAACCGTCGCAAAGCACGTCGGCGTCCTGCTTGGCCGTCCCCGCCTCATTCACGCGTTCGAAGGCGTACCCGTCACCGAGATCAAGATGACGCCGTGGTGGTGGCGTCACGCCGTCGCCGCGTTTCGTTTTCCCGGCGTCGTCGATTGATTGCGCTGCAACCGCAGCGGTTTCTTGAAAGTCTATCTCATGGCCACTCTTGCTCTCGGCGCTCTTGGCGCGGCTGCCGGAAGTGCGTTGCTGCCCGCCGGCTTGTCGGTTCTCGGCACGACGCTGACCGGCGCTGCGATCGGAACTCAAGTCGGCGCGCTCGCTGGTCACGTGGTCGACCAAGCGTTGTTCGGCGCATCCGGTCGGCAGCGTGTCGTCGATGGCCCGCGCTTGTCTGACGTTCGCATCACGTCGTCGACCGAGGGTGCACCCATTCCCCGTTTGTACGGTCGCGCGCGTCTGGGGGCACAAGTCATTTGGGCGTGCAATCTAACCGAAACAGTCGTCCCGCGCGATACGAGCGGTGGTGGCGCTGGAAAAGGTGGCAGACGTTCACCGGCCACCGGCGTCGACTACGTGTATGCCGCCGACTTTGCGGTCGGCTTGTGCGAGGGACCGATCTCGTCGATTGGCCGCGTATGGGCCGACGGCAAGGAAATCGATCTCGGCGACTATACCTACAGGCTCTACACCGGTTCTGACGATCAACTGCCGGATGCGCTCATCGAGGCCAAGCAGGGGGCCGACAACGCGCCTGCCTATCGTGGCCTCGCCTACATCGTTTTCGAACAGTTACCGCTTGCGGATTTCGGCAATCGCATTCCTCAGCTTTCGTTCGAGATTTTCAATGCGCTCGATGGCTTGTCGCACCAGATCCGGGGCGTGTCGCTCATTCCGGGTTCAGGAGAGTTCGTCTACGCGCCGGACGAAGTCACGCGCATCGTCGGGCGCGCCACGTCGGCGTCAGAAAACGTCCACACACGACAGGGCGGCACGGACTGGTCGGTGTCGCTCGATCAGTTGCAGTCGTCGCTGCCCAACGCGCAGTCGGTTTCGCTCGTCGTCAGCTGGTTCGGAACGTCGCTGAATGCTGCGACATGCGAGATCCGACCCGCCGTCGAAAGCGGCGACAAGGTGACATCGCACCCTTGGTCGGTCGCAGGCATTACACGCGATGCCGCTCCCCTCGTCAGCTCGAGCAATGGTCGTCCCGCGTTCGGTGGCACGCCATCCGATCAGTCCGTCGTCGACGCGATCCGCGATTTGAAGGTGCGTGGTCTGTCGCCCGTATTGTCGCCGTTTTTGCTGATGGACGTGGCTGCGAACAACACTCTCGCCGATCCCTATTCGTCGGCGCTCTCGCAGCCACACTATCCGTGGCGCGGTCGTATCACCGTATCGCCGGCAGCGGGTCGTCCCGGTACGCCCGACAAGACATCTGCTGCGGCCGCGGCGGTCGGCCATTTCGCCGGCAACGCTGTGCGCGGCGACTTCTCGCTTGCCGGCGATGCGGTCGTCTACGCCGGACCGGCGGACTTTGGATTTCGACGGTTCATCCTGCATCACGCCATGCTCGCCAAGGCCGCCGGTGGCGTCGATGCCTTCGTCTTGTGCTCGGAATTGCGCGGGCTCACACAGGTGCGCTCGTCGGCCGGCGTCTATCCGTTTGTGGATGTGCTGGTCGCCCTCGCAGCAGAAGTGCGCGCCATTCTGGGTGCAACCACCAAGATCCTCTATGCCGCCGACTGGAGCGAATACTTTGGCCATCAACCCGCCGACGGCACGGGCGATGTCTACTTCAATCTCGATCCGCTCTGGGCCTCTCCCAACATCGATGCCATCGGTATCGATTGCTATTGGCCGCTTGCCGACTGGCGCGACGGCACAGCTCATCTCGACGCCGTTGCCGGCGCCGGTTCGATCTATGATCTCGACTATCTCAAATCAAACCTGACCGGCGGCGAGGGCTACGATTGGTACTATGCCACGGCGGCCGATCGAGTGGCGCAACTGCGCACTCCCATCACCGACGGCGCGGGTAAACCCTGGGTGTTTCGGCCGAAAGATATCAAGTCGTGGTGGCAGTCATCGCACTTCAATCGTCCCGCTGGGACCGAAGTCGGGACCGCGACAGCCTGGCAACCGCAATCCAAACCGATTTGGTTCATGGAACTTGGATGCCCGGCCGTCGACAAGGGCGCCAATCAACCTAATGTCTTTGTCGATCCGAAAAGCTCGGAAAGTTTCTATCCCTACTTCTCCACACGTGCCCGCGACGATGCGATGCAGAGAAGCTACCTACAAGCGTTTCACGATGCGTTCGATCCGTCGTCCACTGGCGCCGTTACAGGCCTCAACCCGAGATCGAGCGTGTACGGCGCGCCGATGCTCGATCTGTCGCGACTGCATGTTTATTGCTGGGACGCCCGTCCAAGTCCTGCGTTTCCCAACAATGGAAATGTCTGGGGGGACGCTGACAATTGGTCGCTCGGCCACTGGATCACCGGCCGCATCGCCAGCGTCTCACTCGACGCGCTGCTTCGGCGTATTCTGACCGATTACGGATTCGACAACGGCGACACGCGCGCTATTGCCGGCATCGTCCCCGGTTTCGTCATCGACCGCATCATGAGTGTGCGCGACGCGCTGCAGCCGCTGGAGCTCGCTTACTTTTTCGACAGTCTGGAAAGCGAGGGCTCGATCGTCTTTCGGCATCGTGCGTTTTCGACGACAGGACTCTCGTTCGGTCCCGACACCTCGGTCGAAACGCGTCCGGGTGCAGCACTTGCCACCGTCACCCGCGCCCAAGAAACCGATCTGCCCGCCTCAGCCAAGATCGCCTATATCGCCTCGTCCGGTGTCTATCCGCAGGCGATCGCAGCCGCGCGCCGAATTGCGGGTGGATCCCACCGCACCTCATCTGCCGTCCTGCCGCTGGTTCTTGATACGTCGGCGGCCGAAGCGATCGCCGACGTTTGGCTGTTTGAGAGCTGGGCTGCGCGAGAACATGCGTCGTTCACGCTCCCGCCGAGCGCACTCGCACTCGAGCCGGGCGATACGATCAGTTACTCCACGGGCGAGCGCGCCTATCAGCTTCGTATCACTGAAATCGGCGAACACGGCGCACGTGCCATCCACGCACTGAGTATCGACCCCGATGTATATGGTCCTATCGCGATTTCCAGTCGGCCTGGACCGACGGTCACGGATCCCTCTTCTGGCAAGCCGCTTGCCGTTCTGATGGATCTTCCGCAACTGACCGAGGCGTCCGGCGACATCGCAGGATACGTTGCGGCGACGCAATCGCCTTGGCCAGGCACAATCGGCGTTTGGCGCTCGCCGGAATCGTCAGGCTTCACGTTGCGGGCGCTTCTTTCGACGCCTGCTACCACCGGGCTGACGGGGACTGCGTTGCCGTCGGGGCCCGCATGGCGTCTCGACCGTGCCAACCGCCTCGTCGTCGATCTCGACGTGGGGTCGCTGACGTCGGTTACTGACCTGCAGTTGCTGTCGGGCGCCAACATGGCTGCGGTAGAAACGACTGCCGATGTCTGGGAAATTTTGCAGTTCCAGTCAGCCACCCTGATCGGGCCGCGCCGATATGAACTCGGGTCTCTTTTGCGCGGACAGCGCGGCACCGACTCCGTGCAACTTGTGACTGTCCCCGCAGGCAGCCGCTTCGTGTTGCTAGATGGTGCAGTCGTTCCAGTCGACATGACCACCGACGAGATCGGGATTCCCTTCAATTGGCGCATCGGCGCAACGTCACGCGATATCGGCGATGCAAGTTACGCTGCTTCGTCGCACACTTTTCGTGGCGCTGGCCTGGTTCCGCTCCGGCCGGTGCAGTTGCGTGGGACGCGTAATGGCGGGGGCGATCTGACCGTAACGTGGCTTCGTCGTACCCGGAACGGGGGTGACAGTTGGGATACTGTCGATGTGCCACTGAATGAGGAGAGTGAAGCGTACACGGTCGAGCTTCTGGCGGACGCAACACCTTCCGCCGCCGTGGTGCGAACGCTGACAACGACGCAGCCGACGGTCGTCGTGTCAGCGGCCCTGCAGTCTGACGCGTACGGCGCAATGCAGCCGTCGATCACGCTGCGGATCAGCCAGGTCAGCCATGCCGCCGGACCGGGCCGGGCCACGATCGCCACCCTCTGATCTCAAACATCTTTGCAGTGGAAAGCTACCATGTCTCAAAGTCACGCCCCGTGGCTCGATGCTGCTTGGTCCGAGTTTGGCACCCAGGCGATACCCGGCCCCCGCACATCTGTGCAGGTTCAGAGCTACTACGTGGCGGCAGGTCATCCGGACGTGTCGGGCGACGACGTAGCCTGGTGCGCAGCCTTCGTCGGAGCGTGTCTCGAACGCTCCGGAATTCGGTGCAGCCGATCGTTAGCTGCGCGCTCATATCTCGAGTTTGGTACGCCTATCGACACCGCATCATATGGTGCAATCGCCGTATTCTCGCGTGGCAGCGATACAGCACTCGGGCATGTGGCGTTCGTGGTCGGGGAGGCCAGCGGCGGCCTCGTCGTGCTCGGCGGCAATCAGTCCAACGCCGTGGGCGTGCTCACGATGCCACGGGAGCGGTTGCTCAGTTTGCGTTGGCCTTCGCTTAGTCCAGTCCGGCAGCCATCTGCGCCAGAACCGTCTCTGGCCACGACCGACGAAGCGGTCTTTCAGTACGCACTCGCGCACGTGCTGCGGATGGAAGGCGGCTTCTCCGACGACCCCTACGATCCGGGCGGGCCAACCAATCTTGGCATAACCCTCGCCGATCTCGCGGCGTTTCGCGGCATCGCGGTTACAACGGACACTGAACAAGACTTACGTTCGGACGTCGCCGCTCTCACCGTCGTCGCCGTCACGCCGATTTACCGCCAGCGCTACTGGACCAAATCGTGCGCCCCAACATTACCTGCGGCCCTTGCGCTTTTCCATTTCGATACCGCCGTCAATCATGGCGTCGTCACTGCGGCACGCACGCTGCAAATCGCCCTGGGTGTTTCAGCCGACGGCGAAATCGGCCCCGTTACGCAGGCTGCGGCGCGCACCTGCGATCCGCAGCCAACCCTTGAGCGATACGCCGAGCTTCGCCGGCAGCGCTATCGAGCCTTGCCGACGTTTTGGCGCTTTGGTCGCGGTTGGCTCGCTCGCGTCGACGCAACCCTGTCGGCGGCCATGCAGCTCGCAACGACTTCCAATAATCCACAACCCTCCGAGGACCCTTCCATGACGACCGCTTCGCAATCACCTGTCAGCACCGCGTCTGTCGAACCTAAATGGTGGGGACAGTCGCTGACGATATGGGGCACGATCGTAACCGGCCTCGCGACCGTTTTACCGATCGCCGGTCCGTTGCTCGGAATTGAGATTTCGGCTGATCTGGTGCATCAGTTGGGCGACGGTGTCGTACGCGCAGCGCAGGCTTTGGCAGGCGTCGCTGGTATCTTGATGACGATTTATGGCCGCACGCGCGCGATGCAGCCGCTCGTCCGTCGCGATTTCCTGGTCAAACTATGAGGTTCACTGTTGGGTCAGGATCCAGCTCTGTCGCGCCATCGCGGCAGAGCTGGTGATGCTCAGCTGGCCTGCGCGTGCAGGCGCCCGCGTTTGGAGATGAGTTTGTTCAGCGCCATGATGTAGGCCTTGGCTGATGCCACAAGCGTATCGGGATCTGCGGCCTTGGCGGTCACGCTTTTGCCTTCGACCGGGTCCGACAACCGCACCGAAACTTCGGCTTGCGCATCGGTGCCTTCTGTTACCGCGTGCACCTGATAAAGGTCGAGCTTGGCCTCGTGTGGCACCAGCTTCTTGATGGCGTTGAAGATTGCGTCGACAGGGCCATTGCCGGTCGATTGCGTGGTCTGGTGATGGCCGTCGATATCCAGAGTCAACGTGGCGGACTGTGGTCCCATCGTGCCGGCGATCACGGTCAGCGCGACGACCTTGGTGTGGTCGTGGGCATTGGCGATATTTTCGTCGACCAGTGCTTCGATGTCCTCGTCGTAGACGTGTTTCTTGCGATCACACAGCGTTTTGAAACGGTTGAACGCGTCTTCCAGGGCGTTCTCGCCCAACTCGTAGCCCATTTCCTTCAGCTTCTGCTTGAAGGCATTGCGGCCGGAGTGCTTGCCCATCACCAATGATGTTTTCGACACGCCCACTGATTCGGGCGTCATGATCTCGTACGTGGTGGCGTTCTTGATCATGCCATCCTGGTGAATCCCGCTCTCGTGCGCGAATGCGTTGCGGCCGACGATGGCCTTATTGTACTGCACGGGAAACGAGGTCGCAGCCGACACCAGCTTGGAGGCGCGGTTGAGCATCTCGTGACGGATGCCGGTCGTGTACGGCAACACGTCGGCGCGCGTCTTGATCGCCACGACGACTTCTTCCAATGCGGCGTTACCTGCCCGCTCGCCGATGCCGTTGATGGTGCACTCGATTTGACGAGCGCCACCGCGGAGGCCGGCCAACGAGTTGGCGACCGCCATACCGAGATCGTTGTGGCAATGCACGGAGAACACCGCCTTGTCGGAATTGGCGACGCGCTCGCGGACGGTCCGGAACATTTCAAAGTATTCGTCTGGCGTAGCGTAGCCGACTGTATCGGGCAGGTTGATGGTGGTGGCGCCGGCCTTGATGGCGGTGTCGACGCAGCGGATAAGATATTCCATGTCGGTGCGCGTTGCGTCTTCGGCACTCCATTCGACATCGTCGCACCAGTTTCGCGCGCGCTTGACCTGGTCGGCGACCATGCCCAACACTTCCTCCTCCGTTTTCATCAGCTTGTGTTTGATGTGGATCGACGAAGTCGAAATGAACGTGTGGATGCGCGGACGTGCGGCGTGTTTGACGGCCTCGCCGGCGCGATCGATGTCCTTCATGCCCGCGCGGGAAAGTCCGCACACCACGGACTTCTTCAGTCGCTTGGCGATCGCCGATACTGCCTCGAAATCGCCGTCGGAAGCGATCGGGAACCCGGCTTCGATGATGTCGACGCCCATCTCCTCCAGAAAATCGGCGACTTCCAGTTTTTCTTCGAAGGTCATGGTGGCGCCGGGGCACTGCTCGCCATCACGCAATGTCGTATCGAAGATGACGACGCGATCGGCGGTGACACTGCTTGCGGCCTGACGGGTGGTCGCGACTGCAGCGGCTTTTTTCGCCATTGCGGCTGCTTTACCGGCTTTGGATATTTCAGTCATGGACGGAATTCCTGCGATGGCCCGCGCGGCATAAACCAGGAGCGGACGGAGATGCATTGCCGAGGGTGAGTGTGCTTTAGCCCCCTGAGCGCCCGTTCCCTATCAAGGAAACCTCAAATGGCTCAGGGGCGCGTAAGAAGGAGTGCCAGCAGGGTCGTCAGCAGAATGCCGGACGCCAGCAAAACCTGTGCTGCAAGGTGAAGTTCCCGAGTGCGGGCAGCGACAGCAATCGCCCGCGCTTTCGGCGCGCGACGAGCTATGTCTACCTGTTGACCCAGTCGGTTCACCGTTAACCTCGAGCTACATCGCACCAAACCCGTGCGGACCATGAGTAATGCAGAGTTGCGGGCGTCATGCAAGGAGAAACTCTCAGGCAGAAACTCTGAGGGCGAGCCCGGCGCAGGCCGAATGCCGGCTGACCCGACTTACTCTTGACCGGTCAGCAGCGCGGGCCTACCCATTCCGCAAGCAAATCCCCCCGCTCACCCCAGCCGCACGGAGCCCGACGATGATCCCCGCCAATGCCATGAAATTCTACATCAACGGCGCCTGGGTCGATCCTGTCGAGCCGCGTAGCGTCGACGTCGTCAACCCAGCCACGGAAGCCGTGCTCGGGCAGATTTCATTGGGTTCGGCGAAAGATGTCGACTTGGCGGTCGCCGCTGCCCGCGCCGCTTTCGCGACCTATTCCAAGACCACGCGTGAAGAGCGCATGGCGTTGCTTGAAAGGATCATCGCAGGCTACAAGAAGCGCTTCAACGAGATCGGCGCCATGATCAGCGCCGAGATGGGCGCGCCGATGACGATGGCCGTCAAAATGCAGGCCGGCGCAGGCATGGGCCACTTCATGACCGCGCTTGCGGTACTGAAAGATTTTAAATTCACGGAGACCATGGGGACGACCGAGATCGTGCGCGAGCCGATCGGGGTGGCCGGCATGATCACGCCCTGGAACTGGCCAGCCAACCAGATTACCTGCAAGGTCGCGCCGGCGCTGGCCTCGGGCTGCACGATGGTGTTGAAGCCTTCGGAAGTGGCGCCCTACAACGCGATCATCCTCGCCGAAATCCTGCATGAAGCGGGCGTTCCCAAGGGCGTGTTCAATCTGGTCAACGGCGATGGCCCGGGCGTCGGCTCCGCAATGGCGGCGCATCCCGGCATCGACATCATGTCCTTCACCGGTTCCACCCGCGCCGGCATCGAGGTGGCCATTCGTTCGGCTCCCACCGTCAAGCGCGTCTCGCAGGAACTAGGTGGCAAGTCGCCGAACATCCTGCTGGACGACTGCGATTTCCAGAAAATGGTGACGCAGGGCGTGCAGGCGTGCATGCGGAACTCCGGCCAGTCATGCAATGCTCCCACGCGCATGTTGGTACCCGCCGCCCGCATGAAGGAAGTTGCCGGCATCGCCAAGGCGGCCGCAGACAGCCTCAAGGTCGGCGATCCCAACGCGGAAGGCATGGATCTCGGGCCGGTGGTGTCCGCCGTGCAGTTCAAGAAGATCCAAGACCTCATCGCCAAGGGCATCGATGGTGGTGCCACGGTGGCAGCCGGCGGTCCGGGACGTCCCGATGGCCTCACCAAAGGCTACTATGTGTGGCCGACGGTGTTAGCCGACGTCGACAACTCCATGGCCATCGCACATGAAGAAATCTTCGGGCCGGTGCTGGTGATCATTCCTTACAAGGACGAAGCCGAGGCGATCCGCATCGCCAACGACACGCCGTTCGGACTCGCGGCCTACGTCAGCTCCGGTGATCGCGATCATGCCATCCGCGTCGCGCGCGAAATCCGCGCGGGCATGGTGCACATCAACGGTGCGTTCGGCGATCCCAAAGCGCCCTTCGGCGGCATGAAGCAGTCCGGCAACGGTCGCGAGTGGGGCAAGTTCGGCTTCGACGAGTATCTCGAGGTCAAGGCCATGATGGGGTACAGCGCGGCGTGATGGCTTGGGTGCGCTGCGCCGGCCTTGGCGTGTGCGGACCGCAGGCCTCCGAGCAATCGTCATGAGTGCACATACCCTCGCGATCTCAGTCGAAACCCACGATGGGCAGGCCGTTCCCATCGTCGGCGACACCGGCAAATGTGTCGGTGACGTCGTCACGTTGGTCCATGCCACGACGATCGACGATGCGTTGACGAAGCTGTCCGTTGCGGGGCTCGACCGCACGACGCTCGAGCCATTGCTCGTCTATTGTGCCGAGCAGCGGTGTGCAGCTCAGCGCGCTGCGTGCCCGGGGTGCCGACGCCGAACGATCGAAGATGGGTTGGCGACGTTCGACGATTTCGTCGGCCAATACAAAACGATCACGAGCAGCGACGGCCGCACACAGCTGGTCGGTGCGGGCACACGCGAATTGGTGGTGCCGTCGCTGGACCAGTTGTCCAAAACCTGGGCCGGTGACGAGGTCTGGTTTTTGGCACGGCGCATTTTGCGCAAGCTGCGATATGGCGTGCGCAACACCCAAGGCAAGCGGCCTGATGCTGCCGCGCGAGCCGCCACGCCCGCCATCATTCTCGTCGAGCCGCAGCTTGCCGACAATATCGGTATGGTCGGCCGTGCGATGGCTAATTTCGGCTTGAGCGAACTGCGTCTGGTAAAGCCTCGAGACGGCTGGCCGAACGAAAAAGCCCGCATCGCGGCTTCCGGCGCAACATTCATCATCGACGATGCCCAATGGTATCCGGATTTTGCGTCGGCCCTTGCCGATTGCAACTACGTTGTGGCGACCACGGCCCGGCAGCGTGACCTCGCCAAACCGGTATTGACGCCCGAGCAAGCGGTCACCGAATTGCGGCGGCGCATTGCGGCCGGCGAACAGTGCGGGATCATTTTCGGGCGCGAGCGGAACGGCCTGGAGACGAGCGAGGTGGCCATCGCCGATGCCATTGTCATGGCGCCCGTCGACAAGACGTTCGCCTCGCTCAATCTCGCGCAATCGGTGCTGCTGCTCGCCTATGAATGGATGAAGCAGTCGGGCCTCGGTTCACTCGGCCGGGTGACAACCTACGAGACGGCAATCGTCGCGGGTGCGAACAATCGCGGGTTCGAGACCGCAACGAAGGCCGAGATGCTCGGTTTTTTCGACCATCTTGAGGGCGAACTAGCGGCGAAAGGATTCTTCATGCCGCCTGAAAAGCGCCCAACCATCGTGCAAAATTTACGTTCGATGTTCAGCCGCGCGCAGCCCACCCAGCAGGAGGTGCGGACCCTGCGTGGGATCGTTAAGGCACTGGTCCACGGAAAAGGGTCGGCGCGGCCGAAACAATGACGCTGCTGCCTTAAACTTGCCTCGATTGCGGACGAGCGATGCCGCGCACAAGAACTGGTTAACTTTCGAGCGGTCTGCTTGCGGGCCGAGCGCATAGATCGAGCTGCAACCTGAATACGCCGTGCCCGACGGACGCGGTGTTTTGTGGCGACTTAACGACCTCCTTCCGTGATTTTCGTTCGCGGCGGGAAGGCATGACGTATTTCAAGGCGGCAACGCCGAGCGGAGGGGTTGGGCGGATGGTTGGACATATCAGAGGGCGTTGCATGGACCGCATTTCGGAAAGAGTAGTGGCGGCTGTGCTGGTGCTTGCGGGAGTGGGGTTGTCGGCGGCTCCGGCGGCAGCGCAGGGCAAGGATCTGAGCGACAATTCCATTAAGACGCTGATGGATTATGCGTGGGCGATTACGCCTGCGAAGTTCACATTGCCGAGTGGGAAGGAGATTGTCGTCGATCTCAATAATCGCGCGAGTGCCATGATTCCGATCGAGACGGCCCGCGATGTGGTCAAAGCGGGACGCCTGTCGGCCAACGCCCAGATATGCGATCTCAAGGAAGAGCAAGGTGCAAACTATCAAACGCTGATGGCGCGCGAGCAGGCGAAGGCGAAGTGGAGCGACCAGCAATTGTTGTTTGTTAGCCAATTGCATCTGCTGACCGTCATGATGCTGACTGGGAAGGTCAACGTCGTGGCCAAGGACGAAAACAACAAAACGATCGTCGTCGAAGACGACAAGGCGAAAGCCGAAGTCGCCAAGCCCGCACCAACCTGCAGCGATACCGAACGTCAAAAGGTCGCCGAGCAGATCAAGGCCTACCTCGAAGCTGCCCCCGCACCCGCTGCAGCGGCGAAAAAGTAACTTACAATCCGAAGCGGCCGCCTCTGAGCGGCCGCATTTTTTCGGCCTAGTTGTGGCCGCCTGCGGACCCGGAGCCCG
>JANLYD010000235.1:0-12609 GCA_031365465.1 Hyphomicrobiaceae bacterium | reverse complement strand
GACAGCACCTCGGCGCGCGGCCGATTTCATCACATCACCTACGCTGTCGACCAGCGCGAGCACATTTTGCAGGCCGCCGATATCTTCCTCGAAAACGGCGTCCACATCGAGACCGGTCCGCACAAACACGCGGTGCAGCAGACGTTCTTCCTCTACGTGTATGAGCCGGCGGGGAATCGCGTCGAAGTCGCCAACGCCGGCGCACGTCTCATTCTCGCGCCGGACTGGCAGACCGTCACGTGGACAGAAATCGAGCGCAAAAAGGGCCAGGCGTGGGGGCTCAAGACGATCGAGAGTTTCCATCTGCACGGTACGCCGCCCGCCGAGCACGGATGAACGATTGAGCCTGAACATCCAGTTGCACCTAAAATCGCATCGCTAGCCTCAGATTGTGCGGGTCCGATAGCCGATGCCCCTTGTCTCGTCGAACGAGCAGTGGCACTGCATCCTCCAACCAACCGACCGACTCACCCGCCGCTACTTGCGGCCGTCGCTGGAGCACGTTCCCCATGGCGCTCGAAATCCATCAGTTTCCCTGCCTGTCCGACAATTTCGGCGTGCTTATCCACGACACCGAGCGTGGCGTCACGGCGTCGATCGATGCGCCGAATGCCGACAGCGTGCGCGCGGCGCTGGCCGAGAAAGGGTGGAAGCTCAGCTACATCCTGACCACGCATCACCATGCTGATCACACCGACGGCAATCTGGCGCTGAAAGCGGAAACCGGCTGCGTCATCATCGGGCCGAAGGCAGAGGCGTCCAAGGTTCCCGGCATCGATACGCAGGTATCTGAGGGCGACGCGTTCCGGCTCGGTTCGTATCAGGTGCAGGTGATCGAGACGCCGGGGCATACGAACGGGCACATCACGTTCCATATTCCCACCGCCAATGTCGCGTTCGTCGGCGACACCTTGTTCGCGCTCGGCTGTGGGCGCGTCATCGAGGGCACCATGGAAATGATGTGGACTTCGCTCGCGAAGCTCGCGGCGTTGCCGGGCAACACCGCCATTTATTGCGGACATGAATATACGCTCGCGAATGCCAAGTTCGCGCTGACGATCGAACCGGAAAACGCCGATCTGGTCGCGCGTGCCGCTGAGATCGAGACGTTGCGCAAGGCTGGAAAGCCGACACTGCCGACGCGCATCGATGTAGAACTGGCGACGAACCCGTTCCTGCGCGTCAAGTCTGCTGCAATCCGCAAGCGGTTGAATTTGGAGTCGGCGCAAGACTGGCAAGTCTTTGCCGAAGTCCGCAACCGTAAGAACAAGGCTTAAGTGTCGGCGTTGTCGTCAGACGTTCGTTGCGATTTGATCGAAGTAAGTTGGAGTGCGAGATGGTCCCGTGTCTGCGGTGCATCAGCGCGCTGCGCTTCATGACTGCGCACGGGATGGCAGCCGTAAGTTCGACTGTCATCCCGTGCGCGGAGCAGGTCCGCCACAACCCGGTAATTTGAGCCCGCCACACCACATGGGGCATGAGCCATGACAACCGACGCCCAATCTCGCCTGTTCGTCGCGCTCGATATGCCTGACGTGGCCGCCGCCGAGGCGCTCGTCGACAGGCTGGGCGACGACGTGGCGGCTTACAAGATCGGTCTCGAGCTGATGTTCGGCGGCGGAATCGCGCTCGCGCAGACCCTCAAGCGCGAGGGTAAGTCGGTGTTTCTCGACATGAAGCTGCTGGATATTCCGAACACGGTCGAGAAAGCGGTCGCCAACATCGGCGGGCTGAGGCTCGATTTCTTGACGGTGCACGGCACCGATCGCAAGACGCTGGATGCGGCCGTGATGGGGCGGGGATCGAGCCGGCTGAAACTGCTCGCGGTCACAGTGCTCACGAGCCTGGACGCGCTCGATCTGGTCGAGCAGGGGATCGGCGGCACTACGCCCGCGAAGCTGGTGGTCCGGCGCGCTCTAATGGCAAAAGCCGCAGGCTTCGATGGCGTCATCGCGTCGGGGCTGGAAGCGGCTGAGGTGCGGGCGGCGGTCGGCGCAGATTTCCTTATCGTGACGCCGGGCATCCGGCTCGCTGCCGGGCCCGACAAGGATCAAGCGCGCGTGGTCACGCCGTCGGCTGCGATCAGCGCGGGCGCAAGCCATCTCGTCGTCGGGCGGCCCATCGCAGGCGCCAGCGACCCCGCCGCGGTTGCGCGGGAAATCGTGTCGCAGATTGCACAAGCCAGTTGAAAGGCGCACGGCATGATGATCGACACGTCGCGAACACTCCGGATCAAGGGATCGAGACTGAAACTGGCGGTGCTGGTGCTGTTGGGCTTGACCATGACGGCAATATCGGCTTCGGGGCTGTATCTCGACGTCGGTGGGAATGCGTCAATCAACGGCTCGCGGGCGATGGTGGCAGGTTACGTGGGTGCGCCATTTTTCTTTCTGTGCACGCTAGCGGCCGCTTGGCGGCTGCGCCGGTCGGCGGCAACCGTGCTGACGATCGGGCCGACGGGGATACACGACACGCGCGTTGCCCGCCGGATGATCCCGTGGACCGCGGTCTCGGGTATTTCGACATGGTCTTACAAGGGGCAGCGGGTGATCGTGCTCCAGGTGCTGCCGGCAGTCGAACAGGGGCTTGGTCTGACCCGGATCGCCAGATTGACGCGGAGCGCAAACGTGGCCCTCGGCGCCGACGGGCTGTGCATTACGGCACTGGGGCTACAAATCAATTTTGCAACGCTCAACGACATTTGCGCTGCGTACTGCACGGCAGCGCAGCAACAGCCTCAGCGACGGGCGCGCATCGCGTTCTGATGCCGCGAAATTGCTGGACGGACGCACGCCTTGCCATCGCCATTGCCCTCGGCTACCCGTCCGGCCATGAAACTATACCGTTCTTTTGCGACCGTGGGCGGGCTGACGATGGTCAGCCGGGTGCTCGGATTCGTCCGCGACATCCTGTTCGCCTGGGCTTTCGGCTCAGGATGGGTGGCGGACGCTTTCAACGTGGCGTTCCGTTTTCCCAATCTGTTTCGCCGCCTGTTCGGCGAGGGCGCGTTCAATTCCGCATTCATTCCGCTGTTCGCGAAGAAACTGGAAGGCGAGGGGCGCGAGGCTGCCAAGCAATTCGCCGAAGAGGCGATGGCAGGATTGGTGTTCGTGCTCGTGCTGGTGTCGGTGGTAGCGATCGTGTTCATGCCATGGCTGATGTACCTGCTGGCGCCGGGGTTCAGCGCCAATCCTGAGAAATTCGATCTGGCTGTCCTGCTGACGCGCATCGCGTTTCCCTATCTCGCCTGCATGTCGCTGGTGGCGCTGATGTCGGGCGTGCTGAATAGCTTCGGCCGTTTCGTCGAAAGTTCCGGCGTGTCGATCGTGCTCAACCTGACGCTGACGGTGGCGATCTTCATTGGTTTCGCGCTGGGGTTCCACAACGATCCGCAGGGCGGCATCGTGCAAGCGCTCGGCGTGCTCGTTGCCGGGTTGCTGCAACTCGCGCTGCTGATGGATGGTCTGAGGCGCGCTGGCTTTCGGCTCGGCTTGCGCCGGCCGAAGATGACCGAAGGCGTGCGGCGGCTGGTGTCGTTGGGCGTGCCGGGGATCATTTCGGGTGGCGTGACGCAGATCAACATCATGATCGGCACGATGATCGCCTCACTCCAGCCGGGTGCGGTGTCGCAGCTCTATTATGCCGACCGCTTGTATGAGTTGCCGCTGGCGATCGTGGGCATCGCGATCGGCGTGGTGCTGCTGCCGGAGGTGTCACGCCACCTTCGCGCCGGCAACGAGACGGCTGTCATGGACAGCCAGAACCGCAGTCTCGAACTGGCGATGGTGTTGACGGTGCCGGCGGCGGTCGCGTTGGCCGTCGTGCCGGTTGAAATCATTCGTGTGTTGTTTCAGCGGGGCGCGTTCACGGTCACGGACACGGAAGCGACTGCGGCGGCGCTGGCGATCTTTGCGTGGGGCCTGCCGTCGTTCGTGCTGATCAAGGTGTTTTCGCCGGCCTATTTTGCGCGCGAAGATACCAAGACGCCGATGCGCTATGCCACGCTCAGTCTGTTCGTCAACACTGCCGGTTCTATCGGCTTGTTCTTCCTGTTCCGTTGGCTCGGGCTGCTGCCCCAACTCGGCATCGCGCTGGCGTCGGTGCTCGGCGGCTGGCTCAACGCTATGCTGTTGTGGCGCACACTGGCGCAACGTAGACAATTCGTGCTCGACAGCCGCGCGCGGCGGGCGCTGCCGCTGATCGTCGGTGGAAGCCTCGCAATGGGTGCCGTTTTGTATCTGGGTGCGCTGGCACTTGCACCATGGTTGGCATCGGGGCAGCCGTTGTGGACGAAGACTGGCGCCTTGGCATTGCTGATCGGTGCTGCAATGCTCGTGTACGGACTAGCCATGCTTGCAACGGGGGTCTTGCGTCCCAATATGCTGCGCCGGCGGGCGAAGGTCGCCGGGTGATGGGCGTAGGGCGCAATAGCCATGGGCGTATTGCGCCGGAGGCAAGCACGATCCAACGTTTGCGTGCGGCGAAAGTCTGGCGCAATACGCCCGAATTGGGCTATTGCGCCCTACACTTGTGTTCGGCGTCGCCCCTGCTGCTTCTGGAAACTACCCATGCTGCGCAACGAAGATCTGAATGCTGCCGTCAAATCCGGCGTCATCACGCCCGAGCAGGCAGCAACGCTGCGGCAGCAGGCCGCGACTGCCCGCGAACCGGCCGACGTGCTGGATAGCGAAACGCCACGCGTCACACGCGGCTTCAACGACGTCATGCTGGCGCTCGGCACCGCGATCATATCGGTTGCGCTGATGTCGCAATGGGGCCTGCCGGGGACCGATGTCGCGCCGGCCGTCTATGCGACGATCCCTGTGCTGTGGCTGATATCGGAAATTCTCGACGTGCGCCGGAAGGCTGTTCTGCCGGGCATCGTCGCGGTGATCGGCCTGTCGTTTGCTGCGGCCTATATCGGATCGCGATTTGGCGTCACGCGCTTTGATCAGGCCAGCGTGGGCACGCTGCGCGGCGCCTTGAATTTTCCGGTCGGCGTGGTGCTGTCGATGGCTGCGGCTGTCGCTGCCATGAACGCCATCTACTATGCACGTTTCCGGTTGCCGTTCGCGCTGCTGCCGCTCGCCCTCGGCGTCGGCATCGCTGGTGTGCAGGCACTTATCCTCGTCTTCGGTTGGGAGCGCACGGCCGCCGTTCCGCAAGTTCTGGGGCTGGTGTTTGGCCTGCTGATGTTTGCGTTTGCCATGTGGTACGATACGTCCGACCCGTTGCGGCGCACGCGCAACGCCGACTGCGGCTTCTGGCTGCACATGGCGGCGGCTCCGTTGATCGTGCACTCGCTGTTGTCGATTTTCGGTGGTTCGGCGCTGGCAAGAAGCGGCGGCGGCTCGGGGCTCACCGTTGCGCTGATCGCCGTGATGACGCTGGTCGCGCTCGCCATCGATCGTCGCGCGCTGATCGTCTCGTCGTTGAGCTATCTGCTGGCAGCCGTTGGTTATCTCGTTTCGACGGCCGCGCAGATGTTGGGCGGCTCCACGTTCGCGAGCCTGATCGTGCTCGGGGTCGTGGTTCTGATCGTGGGCATGGGCTGGCATCCGGCTCGTCGCGTCGTTCTGGCGCCGTTCCGTGGGCAACCCTGGCTCGCCAATCTTCCACCCGTTAAGGCCTGAGTTTGTAATGACCAACTTCTCCCCGCGCGAAATCGTCTCGGAACTCGATCGCTACATCGTCGGGCAGAACGACGCCAAGCGCGCCGTGGCCATCGCGTTGCGCAACCGCTGGCGGCGGCAGCAACTGACGGGCGATCTGCGCGACGAGGTGATGCCCAAGAACATCCTGATGATCGGACCGACCGGGTGCGGAAAGACTGAAATCGCGCGCCGGTTGGCCAAGCTTGCGGGCGCGCCATTTTTGAAGGTCGAAGCGACCAAGTTCACCGAAGTCGGTTACGTCGGGCGCGATGTGGACAGCATCGTGCGCGATCTGGTCGAGGTGGGCATCGGCCTCACGCGCGAGCAGAAGCGCCGCGAGGTGAAGGCGAAGGCGGAGAAGAACGCGGAAGAGCGGGTGCTCGACGCGCTGGTCGGGGCGACCGCGAAGCCAGAGACGCGCGAGACCTTCCGGAAGCGGCTCAGGGCCGGTGAACTGTCGCACGCTGAGATCGACGTCGAGGTGGCCGATGGATCGTCCCCTTTCCCGACGTTCGACGTGCCCGGTGGGCAAGTCGGCATGGTCAACATCCAGGACATGCTGGGCAAGGCGTTCGGCAACCGCACGAAAAAGCGCCGAACCACCGTTTCAGACAGCTACGATCTGCTGATGGCGGAAGAGAGCGACAAGCTGCTCGACGGCGATCAACTGACACAGGAAGCGGTCAAGGCGGTGGAAAATGCCGGTATCGTTTTTCTCGACGAGATCGACAAGATCTGTGCGCGCGGCGAAGGTCCGCGTGGTGGGGCCGACGTCAGTCGCGAGGGCGTGCAACGCGATCTGCTGCCGCTGATCGAGGGCACGACGGTTGCGACCAAGCACGGGCCGGTCAAGACCGACCACATCCTGTTCATCGCATCGGGAGCGTTTCACGTCTCGAAGCCGTCGGATCTGTTGCCCGAATTGCAAGGTCGGTTGCCGATCCGCGTCGAACTGAAATCGCTGTCGCGCGAAGATTTCGTGCGCATTCTGACGGAGCCGGAAGCAAGTCTCGTCAAGCAGACGGTGGCGCTGCTGCAGACGGAGAACGTGACGCTGACATTCACAGATGATTCGATCGACGCCATCGCCGACGTGGCGTTCGAGGTGAACGGCAGCCTCGAGAATATCGGCGCGCGCCGGCTGTCGACGGTGGTCGAACGCGTGCTCGATGAAATTTCGTTCGATGCCTCCGACAAGCCGGGGCAAACGATCACGATCGATGCCGCTTATGTGCGGGCGCGCGTCGGCGAATTGGCCAAGAACAGCGACCTGTCCAAGTACATCTTGTGAGTTACTCGGCCTTGGCGACGAGGCAGTCGATCTGACGGCGGCGCAACTCTGTGCAGACGGTGCCGGCGTTGGCGGCCTGAAAGCCGCTGAAGCGGGCGCGCCACAGGATTTTACCGTTGGCTGACGTCTGCTGAGTAGAGGCTTGGGCGTTGCCCAGCAGATCGGCCGCTTTCTGTCGGGTGGCAACCAATTGCCGATCGGCCTCGGCGGCGCTGGCGTAAGCACCGATCTGGATTTGGACGTCGGTTTGGCCGATCGCCGGTCGTGACGCGACCGGTGGACGCGGCTGCAAGGCTGCCCCCCCTGACAAATTTGCTGCTTGCTGCTGGAAACTCGAAGGTGGATTGCCACGGGAGGCTGGCAGGCCCGGAGCCAACCCGGCCGCCATGAGCGGTGGCTGTGACACAAGGATGGGTCGCGACGCTTCGACCGGGGCTGGCGCCATCGGCGCGGCGGACGCCACACGGACGGGTGGTGGGATCGGCGGCAACGCTGTGAGTTGCTCCGTCGGTGCCTGACGGGACGGCCGTGGCGCCACCAGCACGGGGCGCACGCGGGCGACGTCAAGCTGGGGGCGGGTGTCTGGCGCCGGGGTCGCGCTGGGCCAATTCGTCGGCGCAATGCTGGGCTTGAGCGCTGCTGCTGCCACCTGCTGTGCGGGCCGGGCCTCCGGTCGCGGCTCTGGCGACGGACGTGCGCGCGCGATGGCAGCGGACGCCGTGGGGATTCGCGTTTTCGTACTGCTGGCCTTGAACAGTGCCATTTGGAGCAACGTGCGCATGGTCTGGTTGCGGCTGGAGGCGCTGGCGCCGCCGAACACCGAACCGACGACATGTTTTGAGCCTCGTTTGACTGAGGCGACCAGATTGAAGCCGGAGGCTGACGTGTAGCCCGTCTTGATGCCTTCGGTACCTTCGAAGCTGTTCAACAATGTATTGTGATTGACGTGATTGCGGCCGGCGTAACGGAAGTCGCGCGTGGCGAACAGCGGGTAGTATTTCGGGAAGTCGTCTTGCAGGCGGAGGCCGAGGGTGACCATGTCGCGGGCAGTTGTGACTTGCTCGCTGTTGGGCAAGCCGGACGCATTCTTGAATACGGTATTCTTCATACCGATCGCGCGCGCCTTCTGCGTCATCAGATCGGCGAACTTTTCTTCCGTTCCGGCGATATGTTCGGCGATGGCGATGGCCACGTCATTGGCCGAAAGCGTGATGAGCGACTTGATCGCATCGACGAGCGCGAGGTCGCTACCGGCTTCGATGCCGAGCTTGGTCGGCTGCGCTGAGGCGGCGCGGGGCGACATTCGAATTCTCGTCGTCTCACCGAGGCGACCCTGCTGCATCAGATCGAAGGCGATGTAGAGCGTCATCATCTTGGTCAGCGATGCCGGATAGCGCGGTTCGTCGGCGTTGAACGCACTGATGACGGCGCCGCTGTTGGCGTCGACGACAAACGAGGCAGGGCGACCGGCTGCCTGCACAGCCGTGACGTTCGCAGCCGCAATCGTCAGCCCGAACAGTGCTGTGCACACCCTGTACATCGCTACGCTTGTCATTTTCGTCGGTTGCCCCAATCGCCGCCGGCGTCCGGTCCAATGCAGGTTACCCCGGCCCCAGTTGATCACTCAGGGCGATACGACGTTGGCAGCTGTTGTTGGCGCATTTACGGTCACAGTGCCCGCAATTGTGCCGTTAGGGTGGCCGCGTCATGACGCAGTGTAATATCTGGGGCTGACATAAAGGTTAACGAAACGACCGCTGGGCCGATTATGTTGCGATGCACCATCTGCCTTGACATTTTGCTGCAATGCACCTAAATGTTGTGAACAGCAGGACACACTATGTGCGGCGCGATGCACCCTGCTCACCGAACATCCAGTTTTGAGCCGCAACCTTCAGCCCTAAAGGAGCCCGTCATGAGTGCCAATTCCGCAAGCGCAAAAGTGCAAGATTTCCAGAAGCTCAGCCAAGCAAACGTCGACGGCACGATGAAGGCCGTTTCAGAATGGCAGAAGAACCTGCAGGTCATGGCTACTGAAATGACCAACTACACGAAGCGCAGCTTCGAAGACGGCACCCAGACGTTCGAGAAGCTGATGGGTGTGAAGTCGATCGATCAGGTGTTTGAAATCCAGAGCAGCTTTGCCAAACGCGCGTATGACGACTACATGCAGCAGATGAGCAAGATCAGCGGCATGTACACGGATTTCGCCAAGGAAGCCGTCAAGCCGGTCACCAGCATGCTGGCCAACCGCTGAGTTGGACACAACTTGCGCTCGCTATCGAAAGCTCGGCACTTGCCGGGCTTTTTTTTGTTCCTATTTAGGTTTTGAAGGCGACAGCGTGGACCGCTGCCAAGCGACCTGCTGCCGCCTGTTATACCGATAAGGGGTTTGCGAAATGGGTGGCGCTACCGTTAGAGTATTTGCGGTGGC
Organism: Hyphomicrobiaceae bacterium; assembly: GCA_031365465.1. Classification (GTDB taxonomy): domain Bacteria; phylum Pseudomonadota; class Alphaproteobacteria; order Rhizobiales; family Hyphomicrobiaceae; genus JABFRJ01. The sequence continues at coordinate 3,230 of JANLYD010000235.1, read as the reverse complement.
CATGCCGCTGCCGCATTGAGCTTGTTGGACTGAATGGCGGTTGGAATGCATCGTGCATCAAGGCCATAAGATATTGCAGAGGTCGTCCCGATGGCCGGGAAAAATGGCAACAACGAAGATGGCGACGGCAAGACCGGGCTTGTAACGAAAACACGGCCGAAGACAAAAAAACCGAGTTTATACAAGGTTTTGCTGCTGAACGACGACTATACCCCCATGGAATTCGTGGTGCACGTTCTGGAGCGGTTTTTTCACAAGAACCGCGATGAAGCCACGAAGATCATGTGGCATGTCCACCAAAAGGGTGTCGGCGTCTGCGGCGTCTTCACCTACGAAGTAGCGGAAACGAAAGTTGCGCAGGTGATGGACCTGGCGCGACAGAATCAGCATCCGCTGCAGTGCCGCCTGGAAAAGGAGTGACAGACACGTGCCAGCTTTCTCCCAAAGTCTCGAAGCCGCACTCCATCGGGCACTCGAAGCCGCGAATAAACGTCATCATGAGCAGGCGACACTCGAACATCTGTTGCTGGCACTGATCGACGATCGCGATGCGGCGGCTGTCATGCGGGCCTGCAACGTCAATCTCGACGAACTGAAAACACGGGTGTCGGAGTTCATCGACAACGAACTCGAAGCACTCGTCAAACCGGGTTCCACTGATGCGCAACCCACAACGGGCTTTCAGCGCGTAATCCACCGCGCCGTCGTGCATGTGCAATCGTCCGGTCGGGAAGAAGTCTCCGGTGCGAACGTGCTGGTGGCGATCTTTGCCGAGCGCGAAAGCCACGCCGCATTCTTTCTGCAAGAGCAACAGATGACGCGTTTCGACGCGGTTCAGTATATCAGCCACGGTATCGCAAAACGCCCCGGTATGAGCGAACCGAAGACCGCGCGCGGATCGGAGGACGACACGTCAAATTCAGAGGGTCGCGACGACAAAAAGGGTCAGCAGGACGCCCTGTCGACCTACTGCGTCAATCTCAATAAGAAGGCGGGCGACGGCAAGATCGATCCGTTGATCGGCCGCGAGGCAGAAGTGCTGCGCACGATCCAGGTTCTGTGCCGTCGGCAGAAGAACAATCCGCTGTTCGTCGGTGATCCCGGCGTCGGTAAAACCGCGATCGCGGAAGGGTTGGCGCGCAAGATCATTCGCGGCGAAGTGCCGGAAGTGCTGTTGAACGCCACGATCTTCTCGCTCGACATGGGCCAACTGCTGGCGGGTACCCGTTATCGCGGCGATTTCGAGGAACGGCTGAAAGCCGTCATGAAGGAGATCGAGGCGCACGACGGCGCGATCTTGTTCATCGACGAAATTCACACGGTGATTGGCGCTGGTGCGACCTCGGGCGGCGCAATGGATGCGTCCAACCTGCTCAAGCCCGCGCTCCAGTCCGGCGTGCTCCGTTGCATGGGGTCTACGACCTACAAGGAATATCGGCAGCACTTCGAGAAAGATCGCGCGCTGGTGCGGCGGTTCCAGAAGATCGACGTGAAGGAGCCGACGGTCGAAGATACGATCGAGATCCTGAAGGGGTTGAAGCCTGTCTTCGAGGCCTTCCACAAGATCCGCTACACCAACGAAGCGATCAAGGCGGCCGTGGAATTGTCGGCCAAGTACATCAACGATCGTAAGTTGCCGGACAAGGCGATCGACGTGATCGACGAGACTGGCGCATCGCAAATGCTGGTTCCGCTGAAGGATCGCAAGAAGAAGATCACGGTCAAGGACGTGGAGGCGACGATCGCCACGATGGCCCGGATTCCGCCGAAGACGGTGACGAAGTCGGATGCCGAAGTGATGAGCAATCTCGACAAGGATTTGAAGCGTCTGGTGTTCGGCCAGGATGCGGCCATCTCCGCGTTGTGCTCGGCGATCAAGCTTGCGCGCGCCGGCTTGCGTGAGCCTGAGAAGCCCATCGGTTGCTACTTGTTCTCGGGTCCGACGGGCGTCGGCAAAACCGAAGTCGCCAAGCAATTAGCGGGCTTGATGGGCATCGAGCTGCTGCGCTTCGACATGAGCGAGTACATGGAGCGTCATACGGTGTCGCGCCTGATCGGTGCGCCTCCCGGCTATGTGGGCTTTGATCAAGGTGGGTTGCTGACCGATGGTGTCGACCAGCATCCGCATTGCGTCTTGCTGCTCGACGAAATCGAGAAGGCGCATCCGGATCTGTTCAACATCCTGTTGCAGGTCATGGACCATGGCAAGCTGACCGATCACAACGGCAAGGCAATCGATTTCCGCAACGTCATCCTGATCATGACGACGAACGCGGGCGCGTCGGAAATGAGTAAAACGGCGATCGGGTTCGGGTCTACGAAGCGGACGGGCGACGATACGGAAGCGATCAATCGGCTGTTCACACCGGAATTCCGCAACCGTCTCGATTCGACGATCGCATTCGGCAACCTGCCGCTGCCGGTGATCATGAAGGTGGTCGAAAAGTTCGTGTTCCAGCTCGAGGCGCAGCTCGCCGATCGCGGGATCACGATCGAACTCACCGAAGATGCGACCAAGTGGTTGGCGGAAACGGGTTACGACGAAAAGTTCGGCGCGCGGCCGTTGTCGCGGGTCATTGCTGAGCACATCAAGAAACCGCTGGCGGACGAGGTGTTGTTCGGGCGTCTCGAACACGGCGGAACCGTCAAGATCTCCGTGGAGGGCGAGGGCCTCAAGCGCCATCTGGCGTTCGAGTACTTTCCGTCCGATCCGAGCAAGCGTGCCAAAACGAAGGAAGAGCTGGAGGATGACGAGGACGACGACGAGATCGTCGAGCCGGAGCTGATCGACGCGCCGGCGAAGAAGCCCGCGTTGCCGGGACCGAAGGAAAAGCGGACGCGGACGACAGGCAGCGCCGGATCGTCGGGATCGCGCAAGAAGGACGATTGACGCCATCTGTGGGCGCCAATTTGCGCCAGGGTGACAAATTCAAACGCCGCGGGAGGAAACTCCTGCGGCGTTTTCACATGCTGGGTTCCTCAGATCGCCCACAGACGTCGCAGGCCGTCGCGATAACCCGACAGCGGTGGAAATTCGAGTAATTCCCATTCGTCGTGCGTGGTCCAGCGGAAGGCTTGGTGTTCGCTGCTCAGGCGGACTTCGCCACCGGAATAATCGGCGCGGCGGGCGAGTACGAATTGGTAGACGCCGTCAGTCGGGCGTTGGCGGATCCAGCTAACCGTTTCCGCCCGCAATGCGACGTGGAAATCCGGCCCGAGTTCTTCGGTGA
>JANLYD010000187.1:0-9499 GCA_031365465.1 Hyphomicrobiaceae bacterium | reverse complement strand
ATCGTGAGGGCCTCATACACGCTCTAGCGGCTGCCGACACGTCAGTTCCCGAAGGCTCATGGCGAAAGGATCATTGAGCAACAGATATTCTGCTTTTACACGCGCTATCCCTGATTCTCTCATCGCACATCGGCCGAACCCGCAACACCTCTAGCGACGCCACGATCGCCGCGATATCGGCCACCCCCACGGCGTGTGTCACCCCGAACGGCTTTGGGATCTTGCGCGCCGGATTGCGCAGCGCTGGCGTATGCACATTGACGAGCTTGTTGTCATCGTCCGCGTGCGCCGCCTCCGCCCGCACCCACTTCGAGCGCACAGCATCCGGCGACCAGATCACGATCACCGCCTTCGCCGCATCCAACCGCCGCTCGATCTCGTCGCGAAAATCACCGGTGGCCACCAAGTCGCCGGCCCACCACACGCGATACCCGCGCTTTGTCAGTTTCTTCGCGAGCGTTGCCGCGGTTGCCTTGTTGTTGCGTTGAAAACTGATGAATACGTCGGCTGTACCGGGCGGCCGCCGTTGCTGAGCGGACGCCGTCAGCAGCCTCAACCACGTCTCGATGGACGCCCCAATGTCCGCGCCCACCCGACCGATACGCTCAGGCATGCGCCCGGCAAACGACCGCCACATGCCGTCGCTAACTGAGTTCGGCCAGCGGACCAGCGACGAAAAAGAAACGGTCATGCTACGCTCCTACACTCGAAATTAACTTTCTTGTGTAGTATCTAACATTACATTCTTGTTAAATCAAGAGCAGATTGCTCGAATTACCTTGCCTGTTGCCGAACACACACGATTCGCCGACTTGCGATCTGACGTGTTTCGTGCGATTGTGATGTCAGTTAGCGTCTGAGTGTGCCCGTGACCAACGAACGTGACAAACCGCAACCCTTCAAGCCCGACGACGCCCCCGGCGAACCCGAGCTGCCGTTCGCCACGCCGCAGGATCACGCCGAATTCTTCAATATCATCAGGCAGCTCGAAGTCGGAACGCTGTCGCCCGAGAAGGCCCGCATACGCGTCCTGATGCTCTATGATACGAGTTTGGGCGCCTGGGTGCGTGCGCTCGGTCGCAGCCACCCCGAGATTGCCAGCGGCGTCACCAAGGGTTTGCTTCAAGATCTGGAGCAGGTGGCGCAGAACCTGGCAGCCCAGCCCAACATCTCCGGCCCCTCGCCCACGCCGGCGAAACCCGACCGGCAACGCACGCCACGGCTCACCGCCAAAACCGTCGAAGTCCTGGAACGCGAACGGCTGATCCTGGACGCATTGTTGCGTGCCAACGAAGCGCTCACCCTGGCCGAACTGCGCAAGGTTACGGCTGAAGCCGAACCCGATATCGAGGTTGCCGCCCTGACCGCCAACCTCGATCGCCTGGACCGCGACGGCTTCATCCATCGCCCTCGCAAAGGCTACTACGCCGGCAACGCCGCGACCCGCCCCTACGTCACCGCCCTCAAGACCGAGATCGACGCCCGCGGCAGCAAGAAACGCTGAGCCGCCGCACCCGCCACCACCAACCACCTCTGCCTACCGCCTACTGTCTACTGCCTAATAGCTCTCCGCAGACCTCACTTCGCCAGATAATTCCGATGCACCCACCCGCCGCTGTTCGTACGCGCTTCCACAAACAGCGCCTTGTCCGTGTTGCGCAACTCCTGCTGCGCAAGAGTACCCAGCGGCTTCACATCGGATGCCCCGGCTTCCGCCTGCAGTAGAAACGCTTCTACCACAGCGACGGCTGGCGCCTCCGCTTGCCCCGTGGCAGCAGTCTTGACCGCCTCGCCGAGCGCCTCGGTGGCACTTGCCGCCAGCAGCTTCGGCCACATTTTTTGGAACAGCCCGGTGGACGGATACTGATCGGCACTGTTGATCCGCCCGTTGACCGCGAACACGTAGCCGACCACATCGGCACCGGTTCCCTTGTCCTGCAGCGCTGCAACATACGCCTTGCGCAAGGCCTGCACTTTATCGTTTTCGAGACTGAGCTGCAGGCTCGATGCCGACTGTGCGGATGCTACCGGCGCGCCCACGCTGTCGCCGAGTTTGCGCTGCACGCCAGCCACCGAAGCCCACACCTCGCTCTGCCGGCGACTGGTGTCGTCACGCATCAATCCCATGCGCTGCTGCCGCTCAGCGCTCGCGCCGTCCGTCCCGGCAGGCGACGCACTCGCAACATCGCCAACCACCTTCGCAGGGGACTTCATCGCCAACTTCGCCTCCCGCGACGGCAGCGCTTCAGCCGCACTCGCGAACTGCTTCACATCCTCGGCCCCCCGTTTCGCCCAGCGTCCCTGCTCCACGCAGAAACTGCCGATCGGCACCTTTCCAGATTTCGCCGGCAGGATCATGCTGACCGTCAACACACGATCCTGCTGCCCGCCTTTGACGATGTCGCCGGCTTGAATGAACACGTCCACGTCGCCCGTATTCTCGATTTCGAGCGTGTTGACACTGCCCAACTCGCGCACTTTCACCGTGGTGCCCTTCGCCAGCGCTTCCGCCAACGTCAACGGCACCACGCCTGTGCTGCTCTCACCATGAATGAAATAAACCGCCAGATTTTCGTGCACGTAGGGGCCCGAAACTTTACTGGGCGCCGCAGCGTGCGCGGGCATCCCGCCACCAAGTCCGAACGAGGCGGCCGCAACCGCCATACCAACCAGGGTAAAGATGCGCATTTGAAAACCTTTCCAAACATCATCAACTGATAGTCCGTGGTAGGCGCAGTTTGCGGCATCGGTTTGCAGACTGCGTGACCGTCGCGCGTCTAAGCCGTGACTTGACCGCGGCGGCTGCGTGGCGGAATGGCGGCGGTTGCAGTCCCGCTGACGCAAGCTATAAGAACGCCAGCATTCCCAACCAGCCGCGGCGGCCCGCCGCCGGCACCGCGTCCACGCGGCCAAACAACAGCGACGGACTGATCTGCCATGACAGATGCCAATCTCTTTACGCGACTTGACGAGGGCATGGCGTCCGCAGGCCGCAACATCGCGTTCCTGCAGTCCGATGGCGTCACATTGCGCTACGATCAGCTCCGCAGTGCCGCCGCTCGCTTTGCCAATACGTTGACAGCTCTCGGCGTCGGCCCTGGCGACCGCGTGACGGTGCAGGCCGAGAAATCCATCACCTCGATGTGCATCTATCTGGCGGTTCTCAAACTCGGCGCGGTCTACAATCCGCTCAACACCGCCTATACCGCAGCCGAACTCGATTACTTCCTGGGCGACGCCGAACCCGCTGTCCTGCTCGTCTCGAAAGCAGCCAAACCTGCCCTCGCTGCCCTGCCGTCAGCCAAAGCGATCAAGGCCATCGAAACGCTTGAAGCCGACGGCACCGGCTCGATCCTCGATCTGGCCTTCAAGCAGTCCGACGTCCACCGCACCGTCGTCCGCGCGCCCAACGATCTCGCAGCCATTCTCTATACGTCAGGCACCACCGGGCGCTCCAAAGGCGCCATGATCACGCATCAAAATCTGGTCTCGAACGCGGTGACACTCTCGCAGATCTGGGGCTTCTCACCGTCCGACGTGCTGCTGCACGCGCTGCCGGTGTTCCATGTCCACGGCCTGTTCGTCGCCCTGCACACGGCCTTGCTCAACGGTGCCAAAATACTGTGGCATGCAAAGTTCGATGTCGATGCCGTCCTGAAGGACTTGCCTGAAGCAACCGTGATCATGGGTGTGCCCACATTCTACACCCGCCTGCTCGGCACCCCGAAATTCAACTCCGGCCACTGCCGGAAACTGCGCCTTGTCGTGGCCGGCTCCGCGCCCCTGCTCGCCGAAACCCACGTCGCATTCAAGGACCGCACCGGCCTCGAAATCGTCGAACGCTACGGCATGACCGAAACCGGCATGATCACGTCCAACCCCTACAACGACGGCGAACGCATCGCCGGCACGGTCGGCTTCGCGTTGCCCGAAGTGTCTGTCCGCATCGCGTCGAGCGAAGGCAAACCCGTCGCCAACGGCGAACCCGGCGTCCTCGAAGTCAGAGGCCCGAACGTGTTTTCCGGCTACTGGCGCAATCCGGAAAAGACCATGGAAGAATTTCGCGCCGACGGCTATTTCATTTCGGGCGACCTCGCCACAATGGCCGACGACGGACGCATCACCATCGTCGGCCGCTCCAAGGATCTCATCATATCCGGCGGCTTCAACGTCTACCCGAAGGAAATCGAGGACGAAATCAACGCCATTCCCGGCGTTGGCGAAGCGGCCGTCATCGGCCTGCCCCATCCCGATTTCGGCGAGGGCGTCGCAGCCGTCGTGACCGCAGCGACGGCAGAAAATCCACCCTCCGAGACAGCAATCATTGCGGCATTAGGGTCACGATTGGCGAAATTCAAATTGCCCAAGCGCATTTTCGTGGTTACCGAACTGCCACGCAATGCGATGGGCAAAGTGCAGAAGGCCGAATTGCGCCAGACGTACGGCCTCACATTCAAAAACGGATCGTGACGCGACCTGATATCTCCTGCTGTCATGACACCGCGCCGCTTCAAATTGGTTGTGGTGACAACGCCCTGGAAATAATGAGTCTTCGGAATATGCTGCGATTGAGCTAGAGTACGTCCGGATAAAGTGCGAAGCGATTATCGAGTGAGCCGTTCCCGAGTAATCTGAGCGCGCCGCAAATTGATTGCCTGAAATGTAAGAGAGTTGAGTGCGTCCAATGACAATCAATCCCTACGTGAACGGCTCGAGTTACGCGCCGGCTCGCGACCACGACAACAGCTATGATGCGGCACGCGACCCGCACGACGATTCGATGGATCAGATTCGCGATCTCATTCTCGGCGATCTCCGGCGCCTTTGGGACGCGCGCCTGCAAACGCTGGAAACGCGACTGCAAACCCTCGAAGACAAAGTCGATGCTCTCCGGCACGAGCACAAGTCGTCGCGCCAGGAGCACATCTCAGCCCTCGCCGCCGGGATCGACGAACTCGGCCACCACATCCGCAGCCTGTCGCGCTCCTGATCCCAGGCGCGATGTGACGACGCGTACGTCACTCAGGTGCGCCCTACCCTGCCGTCTACCCACAACTACAGTGCGCGACCAGCGCGCCGCGATGGGCACAAGCGCCGAGCGACAAACATGACCAGCCAGCCCACGCCGCAGGGCGTCAGCCTCCTCAAGGAATTGCTGTTCGAGCGCGAAACCAAGCGGCTCGACGAATTGACGCGCCGCCTCGAAACCGAAACGCTCGCCGGTCAGCAGCGCGACACCAAACTGAGTGAACGCCTCGACGCCGTCTTCGAGCGCGCCGGCACCGAGGAACGCTTGCTGCAGAGCGTGTCCCTCATCATCGACGGTGCCCTGCGCGAAGCCGAGATCGCCCGCCACGAACCGCTCAGCCGCGCCATCGCACCGCTCATCGTACGCACGATCAAGGTCCAGCTCCGCGAGAGCCAGGACGAGATGGTCGACGCGCTCTATCCGATCACCGGCCGCCTCGTGAAAAGTTACGTGCAGGCCGAAGTCAACCGCCGCATGATAGAGATCAATGCGCGCCTCGGCGGCGGCCGGCCTGCGGCACTCTCCGCGCAGAGCGCCGCCACCGGCATTCCGGTCGGCGACTTGGCGCTGGCCGAGGCGAACAAGCTCAGCGTCGAAGAACTCTTCCTCGTGCGTCGCGGCTCGGGTGAATTGATCGCCCACTGGGAGCGGCCGGCCGACGCCGCCATCGCCTCCCCCTCGCGTCCGGGCGGCTCCAACCGCGACGTGCTGATTTCCGGCTACATCAGCGGTATCATGACGTTTTCCGAAGAAGCGTTCGGCGCCACGCCCGGCAGTTTCCGCACCCTCGAACTCGAGGACGGCGACCGCATCTTCGTTCGCGGATCAGCCGCACACCTGCTGGCAGTCCGTTGCCACGGCAGCGCCGGCGCCTCCGTCGAGCAGGTGATCGACCGAGTGTTTCTCGACACGCTCGAGCGCTACCAACAGATCCTCGTCGCCGACAGTGCGCGTCGCAGTGCCGCCGCCGGAAACGCCGCCGAAACCACCGCGTCACAAGCCCGAACACGCGCCGAAATCTCAGCGATACTGCCTGACGTCGGCCCCGCCATCGAAAAACAAGCAGCGATCCAGCGGGCCGAATCCGCCCCGCCCCGCAACCAGCACACGGCCGCCAGCCCGAGCTTCGGTCGCCTCTATGCACTCGCTGCAGCCCTCGCCACGCCATTTCTCGTCTGGGGACTGTGGTCGGCTTATCAGACGTTCGAAACCACGCGCACCGAAAGCGCCGCTCAGCGCGTGCTCGACAGCACCGACGAGATCAAAGGCTTGCCCCCGAAAATCGAAGTCGCCCGTGGCGGACGCGCGCTCACGGTATCGGGCTTCGTCCCCTCGCTCGCGTTGCGTGACCAGATCGTGCGGCGGCTGAACGAAGATGTCCCGCAAGCCAAGATCAACAATCAGCTTGGCATCCTCCGCGATGCGACCGACGTCGAAGCGGCATTTGCCCAATGGCGTGCCGAGGCCGATCGGCAAGCCCGCGAGAGGGCATCGCTCGCCGTCGCCAGATCGCTTGCCCGCATCGGTCCACGCTTGGAATTTGCCCGTTCAGCCGTCTCCCGCCAGCAGCCGGCGGCCACTGCTGTAGCCACTCAGCCCCTCGCCGAGTTACGCCGCACACTCGACGACGCGTTCGGCCAATCCCGCTCCATCGCCGACGGCAGGGCATCTGATACCCAGCAATTGGCAGCTTTCTGGCGAACGCTCGCGCACATCGATGCACAACTCTCCGCCCTGAGTACTGCAACGCCATTGGCGGCAAGCCCAGCCGACGTGCCCGCCGACCGGCAACAGATCGCCGAAGAAGCCGGCCTGCTCGCCGAGCGCATCGGCGCAGCAGCTGTGGGTCTCGGCGTTCCCGCCAACCTCTCAGCCCAGGCAGCCGGCCTCTCGGCTCTCGCCTCCAAGGTCGAGCGCCTGCGCCCACCCACCGCTCGCGACGAATTGGACCGCCTCAGCCGCTCTGCCGCGATCTTCTTCGGCAACGGCGCCGATTACCGCGACCAGCGCGCGGCAACGACCGTGCTCGATGAGTTGGCGCGCAGCCTCAAAGGCAACCCGGATGTCGTTTTGCGCGTCGTCGGCTACACTGACGAGCGCGGCGGCCAGAACATCAATTCCAATCTCGCTCAAACGCGCGCCGACCGGGTTGCAGCAGCGCTCGCCGAACGCGGCATCGCCACCAACCGCCTCGTTGCCGTCGGTCGCCTCACCATCAAGGACCTGTCGCGGACCGCCGGCATCAACAGCGCAAACCGCCGCGTCGAGTTCGAACTCGGCTTTACCGGCGAAACGGATGCGTCTCCATGAGCGGCCGTCGCAAGCTGGTGTTGTTGGGCGAAATGGCCGTCGGAAAAACCTCGATCGTTCGCCGCCTCGTGCTCGATCGCTTCGATGGAAACTACAAGGGCACCCTTGGCCACGACATCTTTGTTTACCCGCTCTCAGATCTAGGTTCCGCCCGCGATCAAAACCTCGAGCTCGTCATCTGGGATACCGACGGTGGCCTCGGCGCCAGCGCATTCCATCTTGACGCAGCCGTCAAAGGCTCCAGCGCCGTCATCGTCGTCGGCGACGTCACCCGGCCACAAACCCTCACGACCATGGCGCTGTTGTGCACGCAGTGCGACACCCACTTACCCGGCCGTCCGGTATATCTGTTGCTCAACAAGGTAGATTTGCTCGACACCGGGACCGGCTACGATATCCCCGCAGCCCTCCGCACCTCAGCTCACGACATTCGCAAGACCAGCGCCAAATCAGGCGAAAACATCAAAGAAACGTTTGTCGATGCCGCCAACACCATTCTTCGCCGCGGCCTCTGAACCGGCCCCTGTCCAGCGCTCTACAGACGTCGGCGCAGTGCCCCTCGATCCGCTCGTTGACGCGGCCTTGGCCTTGGCCGAACAAAAGGCCTTCGGCGTCCTCTGGCTCGACACCGACCTCCACGTTGTCAGCGCCGGCGGCGTCCTTCCCGATGGCTTGATCATCGGCCATCACGTTGCCGATGCCCTCGTTCCCCTGTTCGGCCTCGACGACGCAATCCACGCCCTCAAATTTCAAACGCAAACTGAACCGTTGCGCCTCGCCAACACCGCCGTGATGTTGCGCGATGGCCGCCACTCCCGCCGCTTCAACATCGACATCTTCTGGAACGCCGATCGTGGACGCTTTCTGGTCTTGCTCGGCATGATCTTCATGCAAGGCTCGCCGACCGGTGAACTTGATCAGGAGATCCGCCGGCGCCGCCTCATCGAACAGGATCTCGCGGCCAAGTCCGTCGAGTACGCCCGCATCAATCAACAACTGGAAGAATTCGCCTACGTCATCAGCCACGATCTGAACGCACCGCTGCGCGCGCTCCGCTATCTGACCACCGACATTCAGACGGCATTGGATCACGCGTCGGACACGTCGACGGCTGTCGATACCGGGGCTCTCCATCGCGCCGCCGGCGAGATCAGAACGCAGACGCAGCGCATGTCCACAATGCTTTCTGATCTGCTCGATTACGCACGCATCGGCCGCGTCCACGAAGCCGTTGCCCCCGTCGAGACGCGCGACATCATTGCCGCCATCGTCACCAGCCTGCGTCCCGCAACCAAGCTGAATCTCGTCGTCAGCGGCGACTGGCCGAGGCTCGAAACCGCTGCAGCCCCGCTCGATCTGGTGTTGCGCAATCTGATCGAAAACGCCGTCAAGCATCACGACCTCGCCGCCGGCCGCGTCGAGATTTCAGCCGAACTGCGCAGCCGTCACGTCGTATTCACCATTGCCGACGACGGTCGCGGCATTCCGCCAGACTGGCAATCAGCCATCTTCGAACCGTTCCGCAAGATCGACGACGCCCATCATCCCGAAAGCAGCGGCATCGGATTGGCGCTCGTCAAGAAAACCCTCACGTCCCTCGGCGGCACCATCGAAGTGGCCTCCAACGCCCCCGCCACACGCGGCGCCACATTCCTCGTGACGTGGCCCTTGCACCTCACCATTACGCCTTGATCCCACCCCAGCCGTCGTCCCGGAACTCATCGCGTCCTTCGACGCGATCAAAATCTCCATCACGTCCTTTGACGCGACAAATCCTCGTCGCGTCCTTCGACGCGATAACAAATCTAGACCCTGCCCGGTTGATTGGCAGCCCTCGGCATCCCAACCCGACAACGATTGATTGTTTCCGCCCCATTGATAATGCTGCCCCGAAATAGAGCTGGCGCGAACAAGTGAAACTACGCCATGATAATGCTGGCCTTGTTCCCGTCGCATTTGCATCCGAGACGGCTTTTTCCTGCGCCACGTGGGCCTGTAACGATCCCGACCGGCCCCCTATCTGGAGCATACCATGCCATCGACACCGTCAAGCGCTGGTGGCGCGTTCCTCGAACGCAAAAGCGCACTCGCAATTGCGCGCCAAAGTCGCCCCCGCTTCAACGATATCCTCGTCGTCGAAGATACCAAGCTCGATGCCGA
>JANLYD010000176.1:0-1501 GCA_031365465.1 Hyphomicrobiaceae bacterium | reverse complement strand
CCGCCCTCAGGCCTTCTTCCATCGCCCGCAATTCTGCTGATGGTCCCGATTGAGCCTGAGTTGCCAAAACACGCTCCACCGCGCGATTGGCCGCGTCTTCCGCCGTTTGGCTGACCTGCGAGCGGCTCTGTTCCAGACTATCGTAGAGCTGGTGGATGGCCCGCTCCATGGTCTCGAGATGGCCAAGCTGATCTTCAGTATGGCTGACGCGCTCGTTGACAGCGGCGATGTGCTGCTCCAAAGCCGTCACCGCTTGCTGGTCGCCCTGCAATCGCATCGCCTCACCGAGGCGGTGATCCAGTTCGGCAATACGCCGCTCAAGTTCGCCAAATTGCGGCAGGCTGCGCGTCGCGGCACTGTTCTGGTCCAGCTTGCGGTTCAGTTCACTTAACCGGCGATCCATATCTGCAATGGGGCGCATATCCGGCCCCTGCGCCACACGCGTCGACAGTTGCTCAACTGCCACCCGCAGCGCATGGACATCGTGTTCCGATGCGGCCGTTTGCTTGAATTCGTCGATCCGTTTGTTGAGACCGCCGACCTCGCCGCGTAGCCGCTGAAGATCGCCAACAGTCGACTGCTGTGAGCCGATAGTCGCCTGGGCTTCCTTGAGAACGCCAAGAATGCGCTCCTCGATGCCGCGAAGTTCATTTCGCGCCACGCCCGCAGCCGAAGCCTGAGCCTGCGAAGTCATCAGCTCGGAGGATGCCCGCACACCTTCAATGCGGTCGGCCAACTGGTTCAGTTCCTTGCGGACCTCGTCCGGCAGGCCCGCGTGCAGCAAATTTTCAGACCGCTGCAAACGGCCGGACATTTCAACGATGCGCGCCTCAAGACTGGAGAATGCCGGAGCCGAGCGCAACAATTCGTCCGGGTTGCTTGGCCGGGTGGCGCGTTCTGCCATATCGCCCAAACGATCCTGCATCGACTTCAGGCCGTCGCGCGTACGCCTTTCGCTGACTTCGATGTGCTCGACGACATTGCGGATCGCCGTTTCAAGTGCCAGGTACCCGGGAACATCCTCAGGTTTCTCAATGCTTTGGGGCCTGGTGGTAGCGATCTGGCTGCCGAGAATCGACAACCGCTCGTTGACTGCCGTGAAGGCTTCGACCGCCTGACGCTCGTTACTGTCGATGCGGCTCAGTATGCGGTTCAGCGTATCGCGATCCTCGCTGCGTTGACGCGGTGCTTCATATGGCATGATGGTCGCCGACTCGCGTTCGCGTTGAGCCAATTGCGAGAGTTGCTGGGCGATGTCTTCGAGCCGAATCGAGGCTTCCGGGCGGCGCGAAGGAGATTCCCCCCAACGTTGTTGCGGAGCGGGAACGGGTTCTGGCGCACGTTCGAAATATTCTTGCTCTTGAGCATGGTCTTCAGCCGGGTGCGGTAGGGATCCGGGTTCGTTCTGGTCAAGAATCACTGAATTCAGCCATTCGCCCAAGGTCATTCCGGCGCGCCGGGCAGCATGCTTTGCGGCCTCCCGGACCTCCGGTTCGATGCC
>JANLYD010000173.1:0-4852 GCA_031365465.1 Hyphomicrobiaceae bacterium | reverse complement strand
CAACGCGAAATTGCATCGAGCCGCGAACCGGACGAAAACCGGCGACGGTGTGAGAAATGCGGGCTAGCCGATTGCGATCTCACCTATTGGGGTGATCTCGATACGCACGGTTTCATCATGCTGGATCGTCTGCGTGCGAGTTTCCCCCATGTCCGCTCGCTGCAGATGGATCGCGAAACGCTGCTGGCGCATCGGGCCATGTGGACCGTCGAAGACGCTCCGCATATCGGCGCCCCACAGCGGCTGACGGAACCCGAGGCGGCGCTCGATGCCGACCTGCGGTTTGATAGGCTGGCGCGTTCGGTGCGGCTGGAACAGGAACGCATCGGCTTCGGCTGGGTTCGCGAGGCCATCGCAACAGCTGCCACCGGCCCACTCATCGGGTGACGGGCTTCGATGAATTTGCTGAACGGTTCGGACACTACCGTTCGCACTTTCAACCTGTCAAACGCGCCATTGGCGAGTCCATGCCACGAAGCAGACCGCTGGGCGGTTTAGCGTTGGCGCCCCCGATGCAAATGGTCCAGGGGTCTGGCGGGCTTGAGGGATTGAGCGCCGGTCCGAGCTAGCGTTCGATCATTTCTACCAGACCTTTGGCGACGATCACTTTTTCGGCGCCTTCCAGCATGTCCAGCACCGCGCGCAGCGACGTGACCGAACCAAACACGATCAGCCCGTGGTGCCAACCGAGGTGCGAGTCGACGCTGATCAGGAGATCGTCGAGCACCTCGGAAAGGCCGATGACCATCACAGCGGCGCCCATGGCGAAGTCCACTTGGGGGCTGCGCGCGTAGGGGGCGATGCGGCTGCACAGGCGAACGAACCATCCCGATTGACGCGTCATTGAGCTGATCTCCCAAGGAGGTCGTTCCAGCGGCGCCGCATCCAAATAAAGTCGGCGGCAGCTGCCCGATGCTTACACACGATGCGATATAACCATAGAGTGGTTGCCGAAGCGCAAATGGCCCCGAACTCTTTGCGCGGCCGATTAGGCCTTTGGTGCATTCATGGCCTCGAACTGCTCGTTGTTGGGCAGTTGGATCGCCGGCATGTCGCCGATGCGCTTGATCATGTCGCAGACCCGGTTTACGTCGCGGCGCTCCACGGGGCCGTGGCCGCTCACCAGGATGCGGGCGTCAAGGCTCTTGATCTTTTCGGCGGCTGCGGCGATCGCTTCGGGTTTGACATGTTCGAACCAGATGTGATTGGCCCGGTTCATGAAGTAGTAACCATCTTCGAACACGGACTTCGATAACTCATCGTTATAGTGCGGCACCTCGCCGTCGACCACAGTCCCGAAACAATCGGCGCCATAGTAGATGCCCGACTTCGGATCCCAGATGCCCGTAGTGGCGGAGCTATCGTACAGCGGCGGGCGGATGGCGTGCACGGTGCGGTCGCCAATGTCGAGGCTGTCGCCGTCGTTCAGGATGTGGACGCGGCGGTAATCGACGTCGAATTCCTCATGTAGTTTTCCCAGGCCAAGAAAGTTGGTCACCAGTTTGGCGTTCGGGCAGCGTTCCAGCACCTGCATAAGGGAGCCGGAATGATCGCGGTCCTCGTGGCTGAGAAACAGCCAGCGCACATCTTTGGGGTCGACGATGTTGAAGGCTTCTTCCAGGAACAGGTCGCGATGCACGATGGCCAGGGTGTCAAGCAGCATCGGTTCCTTGCCGAGCAGCACCATCGCATTCACCGGGAGTTTTCCAACGCCGGGCACGGGAAGAGCCGCAGGGATGACAAAGGCGTCGTCGGCGATTTTGTAGGATACGGGCATGGGGGGCTCCGGGCAGAT
The DNA here is from genome assembly GCA_031365465.1 of Hyphomicrobiaceae bacterium. Lineage (GTDB taxonomy): Bacteria > Pseudomonadota > Alphaproteobacteria > Rhizobiales > Hyphomicrobiaceae > JABFRJ01. Next base: position 3,057 of record JANLYD010000173.1, on the reverse strand, counting down.
GTGGGCAATAGGCAATAGCGTACAGGCGAGAACGGCAGGGTGAGGAAATAGAAGAAAACAGTTTTATCGCAACGGCTGTGGCATACTTTCTATTGCCTATTGCCCTCTCTTGCTCACGAATAATGATCTTCCAGCGTGTAGCGGGTCATCTTGAAGGTCGACAAGTCGATCTTGGACATGAACGGCTTTGAGCCTTCATTGCCGACGAACTTGTCCATTGAGGCTTGCGCGTCTTCGGCGGCGGCCCAGTGCAGCACCACCAACCAGCCGCCATCGGCCGACTTGCCGGTATCGCGGTCGAGGAAGCCGTGCAGCTTGCCAAGAAAATTCGTCTCCATCGATTTGGTTTCGGCGATGAACTCGTCGTCGGTGACGCCGGGATTGAGACGGAAGTTCACGATCTCGATGGTCTTGGCCATGGTAGTCTCCTCTTGAGATGAATTGAAACGCACACTGATTATGCGTAAATCTCTGCCTGCTTCTTCTTCAGGAACACCAGCCCCTCGCGGGCGAGCGCCTCGGGGCTTTCGGCGTAGTCGCGCCAGATGCAGACCAGGCTCGCCAGCCGCTCGATGCCGGGATTGAAGGATTCGACCGTGATCGTGGTGTCGTAGCCGACATCGCGCAGCGCACGGAACGTGTCGTCCCACGGCACCATGTCCTTGCCGGGGATGCCGCGATGACTGCCGCAGGCGTGGAAATAGCCAAGCCGCGAGCCGGTCTGGCGGATCGCCTCGGCGATGTTGTCCTCTTCCCGGATCATGTGAAAGGTGTCGAGGTGGACCTTGCAGTTGGGCAGGTCTACGTCGTCGATGAAGCGGCAGGCGTCGGCGGCGGTATTGAGATAGTGCGACTCGAACCGGTTCAGGGTTTCCACCGCGATGGTGAGGCCGCTTTTTCCCGCATACTCGCCAATGGCGCGATAGGCTTCCACGCCCCACAGCCATTCGTCTTCCGAGCGGCGCTTTCCGGAGTGATACCCCCACGCACAATAGTTCGCGCCGCAATAAATCCCGGCCCCGGCTTCCACGCACAGGTCGACGACTTTTTTCGACAGCTCCAGGCCGCGCCGTCGCGACCCCCGATCCGGGCTGATGGTGTTGGCGTCCAGCGGCAAGGCAAAATTGGCGTTCAGCGATAGGCCAAGGCTTTCCGCCCGCTTGCGAAGCGCCTTGGCTGGAAACGTGTCAGGGTCGACCGGGGTCACTTCAAAAACGTCAAAGCCCATGGCGCGGACACGGTCGCACAGGATCAGGTCGTCTACGCCGAAAGTGCCGGAAAAAAGCAGGGAGTTCACACCGAAGCGCATAGTCTAGGCTCCCTGGTTGGGCTGCAGCAGGACGAGGCCCGAGGCGTGGTCCAACCCGCGCTGCAGGTGCTCGGGGCTCTCCTCCAGCACCAGCTCCAGTGTCGGACGCACACGTCCTTCAATGAGGTGCCCGCCGCGGGTCGTTGCGTCGTTGAGACCGACCACGCAATGGATATGCAGATGCGGCGCGCCATCGGTCCCGCCGGCGATGTTGCCGGTAATGGCCAGCACCTCGGACTGATCGGCGAGATCGTTGCGCCGGAATTCCTTCGTGGCCGGATTGAAGTGGCCGAAACTGCACGAGGCGAACGCCCCGATGCCAGTCAGCGACGTACCCTGAAGTTTCTGCTCGACCGCGAACGCCGTGATGGCGGCGATCGCCTCTTCGCCCGCGTCCAGCACCAGCACGAACTTGCGGCGGCCGTCATTGGTTTCCAGCAGTTTATGGCGCATGCGTCAGATCCCCGCCGTGGCGCGGATGTAGGCCCGGCCTTTGCGCGCGTATTCCAGCGGGTTGGCTTTCGCCGCGTCCTGCTCGGCTTCCACCATCAGCCAGCCCTGGTAGTTGGCGTCGGCCAGCGCCCGGAAGATCGGCCCGAAATTGATGGCGCCGTCGCCCGGAACGGTAAACACGCCTTCCACCACACTCTCCAAAAACGTGCGGTTGGTGGCGTTACAGCGCTCCATCACGGCGTGGCGGATGTCTTTCAGGTGCACGTGGCGGATGCGACTGGCATAGTCGCGGGCCATGTCCAGCGGATCGCCGCCCGCCCAATAGAGATGCCCGGTGTCGAGCAGCAGGTGCACCACCGCCGGGTCGGTGGACGCCATCAGCCGGTCAACCTCGGCGCGCAGCATCACGCCGGTGCCCATGTGGTGGTGATAGCAAAGCGACATGCCCGCTTCAGCAGCGATGCGGCCGAGTTCGTTCAGCCCTTCGGTCAGCGCGCGCCACTGATCGTCGTTGAAGTGCGGTTTGTTCGCGATCGGCGGCACCGGCTGCTGATGCACGGCGTGGCCGAGTTCGGCGACCACCACCGTCTTGCCGCCCATGCGCTTGATGAAGGCGAGCGAGGTGTGGAAATCCTCAAACGTCCGTTCACGCATGTTGTTGACGGTGAAGTGCGTGCTCGACCACGGTTCTGAAACGCGCAAGCCCCGCTGCGAAAGTTCGCGCTCCAGCACTGCCGGATCGCGCGGGAACTTGTGGCCAACCGAGCAACCCTGGTAGCCGGCCAGCGCCATCTCGGACACGCATTGGCCGAACGAGATGTCGGCGCCGAGCGTCGGATCGTCATCGTTGCTCCAGCCGGTTGGGGTAATGCCGACAAAGACTTTTGTTGGGTCGAACAAGGGTCAGGCCTCCACGGGGTTGGGGATGCGCGGGGCGTTGGCCCACATGCCGTAGCCAAAGGGTTTGGCGCCCGGCGGGTTGGCGCCGACGGTCGGCCACAGCAAACCTTCCGTGTACGAGGCGGGCGCGGGCACCACGTCGGTGTCGTCCAGCGCGCCGCCGTGAGCGTCGTGCCAGTCAGACGGCAGCGCGCGCCACACTCCGGCGTACCAAAGTTTCAGCAGGCTGCGGGCGGGAGGCCCAAGCCGCGCGTCGCTCAAAATCAAACGGCGGATGATCCGTGGCAGCGCAGCACCGTCGCCAGCGGTCTCGCTCCGTGCACGGACATGGGCAGCCAGCAGATCGGTGGTGACTGAGGCGCCCGCGCGCAAAAACATCAGATCGAGATAGCGTT
>JANLYD010000149.1:0-13985 GCA_031365465.1 Hyphomicrobiaceae bacterium | reverse complement strand
CGATCGCGTTTCCAGAAGCCGAACTCGACCGAGTTGAAGTTGGTGATCCAGACGTCGACGTTGAATTCGTGGAAGGCGTTACCAGCCTTGACTTGGCGGGTGGCGTTCGCGGGCAGGCCCTTCTCGGCTTTTGCGGCAGCGGCTGCTTCCTTCGCCTTTGATACCGAGACAGCTTTCGGTGTGACTTCGGCTTTGGCTTCGCGGGCCGCGTCGGCTGCCGCTGCGTTGGATTCGATTTCTCGTGCCTGACTGCCATCTGCCATGGTGTGCGCCCTCGTCGTTGCAATCGCCCGCAGAGCGGAACGCACACCAAGTCGCGCCCGAGCGAATCATTGCGGTGACGCTAGCATCGGAAGCGACGGCGTTTGCGTGGGTGGAGCGCGAAAGCTGGGGATAGCCGGCCGACATCAGTTTTGCAGACCGTAGCGTGCGCATCGCCTGCGGATCAGCCGCGAGCACCGAAGATGGCGCTGCCGATACGGACATGCGTGGCGCCGAGGTTAATGGCGCATTCAAAGTCGGCACTCATGCCCATGCTGCATTTTTCGATGCCAAGTTCGCGCGCAATTTTCTCGAGGAACGCGAAGTGCGGGGCTGGCATATCGTCGGCCGGTGGGATGCACATCAGGCCCGCTACGGTCAGATGCAGTTCGTTGCGGCAATAGGCCACGAACGCTGCGGCATCGTTGGGCGCGATGCCGGCTTTCTGCGGTTCCTCGCCGGTGTTGATCTGGACGAACAGTTCGGGGTGGCGAGCCTGCTTCGCCATTTCGGCGGCGATGGCTACCGCGATCTTGGGGCGATCGATGGTTTCAATGCAGTCGAACAGCGCGACGGCTTCGGCGGCTTTGTTGGACTGCAAGGGGCCGATCAGATGGAGGATGACGTCGGGGTATCGCTCGCGCAGAGCGGGCCATTTGGTCTTGGCTTCCTGCACACGGTTTTCGCCGAAGATGCGCTGGCCGGCTTCGAGGACGGGCAATATTGCCGGGGCGTCATAGGTTTTTGAGACCGCGACGAGGGTTGCCGCCGATACTGGTCGCCCAGCATCTGCACAGGCGCGCGCCATGCGGGTGCGGACTGCGGTAAGTGCCGCGACCGATGCAGCGGCGGCGACTTGCATGGGATGATCCTGGGGCACGGCTGCGTCAGGCCTGCCGACGGGTGATTTCGTCTTCGACGTCACGTAGGCGGTCCTTGCCGAAGAACATTTCTGAGCCAACGAAGGTTGTCGGACTGCCAAAGTTGCCGCGCGCAACGGAGCTTTCGGTGTTGGCGAGGAGGATGTCTTTGACGTCCTGATCCTGGGCGCGAGAGAGGAGGCGGGAGCCGTCGAGGCCAGAGGCGTCGAGGGCTGCGCGGATCACCTCGGCGTCATCCATCTTCTTGGGGGCTTCCCACATGTGGTGGAAAACGGCGTCGACGTAGGCGGGCAGAATTCCGTCGAGGTCGGCTGCCACTGCTGCGCGCATGATCTGAACGGTGTTGACGGGGAAGTGCGGGTTCATCTGGAACTGCGTGATCGCGTAATTTTGCAGGAAACGCTTCATCTCGAGCCGCATGTATTCGTTCTTGTTCTTGATGCCTTTGTTGGCTGCCATCGGCGGTTGATTGCCGGTGAGCTTGAATACGCCGCCAAGCAACACGGGCACGTATTTGAACGGCACGCCGGTGCGCGTTGATATCGCCGGGATCACCTTATGAGAAAGGTAGGCGTTGGGACTGCCGAAATCGAAATGGAATTCGACGATGGGGGATGAGGTGGGCATGGTGTGCCGAGGCTCCACGTTTGAACGATGTTTTGGCGCAAACTAACGAAGTGCCCATCGATCGTTGAAGATCACCGTACGCGAACGCTTTTGGCTGCTAAAAGTGTGTCGGACCCACTTCGAACGGGCTCCGTGAGCGCGGCCGTCCCCGCGAGGTAATCAGACAAACGCCAAATTGAATATCCCATTTCCAGCAATAATTCTTGAGCCCACCCCTTGCGTCCTGGAAACGCTCGTTCCTCTGCCCAATCACAGAACTCAAACGCGACGACAGGCGAGTGTGTTGCAAGTACGCGTCGCGATCCCTGAAAGACATGAGCCTCGAACCCCTCGACATCCACTTTGATGGCGGTGATGTTTTTGCAGGAGTGTGCGACGACTAACTCATCAAGTGAGGTTGAAATGACTGCCACTGGAGACGCGCCAAATTGCGGTGCGCGCGACCCCATCCCAAAATTCGACATCGGCGCGTTATAGAATTCAACCGATGACGATTGACCGTCTGCTGCGGCGCAACGACACACTGTAACATTGTCGAGAAAATTCCTGGCCACATTGTCTTGCAAGAAGGATGAAACGACGTCAGACGCCTCGATGGAAAGAATTCGGCCCGTTGGTCCAACATGTCGGGACAATGGGATGGAAAAAACGCCAATGTTTGCACCGACGTCAACGAACGTATCGCCCGCACGACAAATCGACCGAAACGTATTTAGCAATTCAAGTTCATATGAGCCGTCGAGCCAGAGAGAGAATGCGACAGGTTCTTGAAGGTTAGGGAGCTTGAACACGTTGCCTGAGCGATCGACGACAAGCGCTGGACTTTTGTTATTGTCGCCGAGGGCAAGTCGCCCAAGCCTTGCCTTGCCGCGAAAATTCGGCAGGCGGCGGAAGACATGTCCAGCCAATGCGCGGACGTGTGCGCCGTTCGGCGTCGGATCCATGATAGTTCCTTCTCGAGGCGACAATCGACGTCAACAGCACTAGTACCGCCGGTGAACCTATAGACTGGCGGTCATGCCGCCGTCGACGGTGAGTTCGGAGCCGGTGCAGTATTTGCTGTCGTCGCTAGCGAAAAACAAAATGGCACGGGCGATCTCGTCGGGTTCTCCGAGGCGGCGCATTGCGGTTTCGGCGACGAGTGCGTCGAGGACAGCAGAGTTGCGGAGGATTTGCTTGGTGAGCGATGTCGCGACAAAGCCGGGTGAGATCGTGTTCACGCGGATATTATACGGCGCGTATTCGACGGCGAGACCGCGCGTCAGGGCGGCGACGGCGCCCTTGGTCACGGAGTAGGCGACGAGTTGGCGCATGCCGCGACGGCCCATGACAGACGCCACGTTGATCAGCGAGCCGCTGCCTGACGCCTTCAGGAGCGGGAAGCCATCGCGCGCCATGCGCACGACGCCGTCGAGATTGACCTCGCGGATTTTCACCCATTCGTCGTCGGTGAGGTGGCGAAAATCGGCGCGGACGTTGAGGCCGGCGTTGTTGACGAGCACGTCGAGCTTGCCATGGGCGCTTTGGATGGCGCGAAACAGTGCGCTGACATCCTGGCCGCGCGCAACGTCTGTCGCGTGGGCAGTGGCTTGGCCGCCAGCGGCTTGGATTGCCGCGACAGTGGCTTCTGCTGCGGCACGATCGACGTCGGCGACGTGGACGTGGGCGCCTTCAGCGGCGAAGAGCAGTGCGGTGGCTTTGCCGATGCCGTTGCCGCTGCCGGTCACGAGCGCGATGCGGTTTTCGAGGCGGGGGGACATGACGGCTCCTGCGGATCGTTACGTCCGCGAGGTAGCGAATGAGGTTGCGACGGTCAATGCGCCGCGCCGGTCAGGGTTTACGCTCGAGATGTCGACGACCGGGTTTGGCGGGATCCCGGCCGGTCGCTGCAGCTTTCGTTGCGGCCGGTTGCCGTGACAAGGTGCGGCTAAACGCTCCTCGTCGAGGCAGTCTGGGAATACGGCCGACGCCGAGAGAACGTCAGCTCAACGCGACATTTGCGGCGCTCTCGGGTAAATCTTCACCGAAGCAGCGCTGATAGAACTCGGCGACCAACGGACGCTCGAGTTCGTCGCATTTGTTGAGGAAGGTGAGACGGAACGCGAAGCCGATGTTGCCGAAGATCTCGGCGTTCTCGGCCCAGGTCATCACTGTACGCGGGCTCATGACGGTCGACAGGTCGCCGTTGATGAAGGCGGAACGGGTCAGATCGGCCACGCGCACCATGTTCGACACTTGCTTCTTTTTTGCGTCCGTTTTGGCGAATGCCTTGACCTTGGCCAACACGATCCGCGCTTCGTCGTCGTGCGGGAGATAGTTGAGCGTCGACACCAGCGACCACCGGTCCATCTGGCCCTGGTTGATCTGCTGCGTGCCGTGATAGAGGCCGGACGTATCGCCGAGACCGATGGTGTTGGTGGTCGAGAACAGCCGGAAGGCGGGGTGCGGACGGATCACTTTGGCCTGATCGAGCAGCGTGAGCTTGCCCGAACTCTCGAGCACGCGCTGGATCACGAACATCACGTCGGGACGTCCGGCATCATATTCGTCGAACACCAGCGCGACGTTGTTCTGCAACGCCCACGGCAGGATGCCCTCGCGGAACTCGGTGATCTGCTTGCCGTCTTTCAGCACGATGGCATCTTTGCCGACCAGATCGATGCGGCTGACGTGGCTGTCGAGATTGACGCGAACGCAAGGCCAGTTCAGGCGCGCGGCGACCTGCTCGATGTGGGTCGACTTGCCAGTGCCGTGATAGCCCTGGATCATCACGCGGCGGTTGTGTTTGAAGCCCGCCAGAATGGCCAGCGTCACGTCGCGATTGAACAGATAATCGGGGTCAAAATCCGGGACGTGCTCAGTCTTCTGGCTGTAGGCCGGCGCTTCGAGGTCGCTCTCGAAGCCGAAAACTTTTTTGACTGAAACAGTGGTGTCGGGGAGGCCGGGAGTACCTGCGGGCTGAGCCGCGGAAGGAGCAGTCGCGCGCATGGATATCTCGCAGTCCTCGTCGGGGGCGGGCCTCGGTGGCCGCTGGTGGGTCGGGTGATCTCGGAAAATCGCACCGGCTCGATATCGCAACGAACCGAGCCGATCAAACGGTGCGCACTGTCAGACGTGCCCGGCCGCTTTCAAAATGTTATAGGCTTGGATGATTTCGCGCAACGTGTCCTCGGACCGCTTGTCGCCCCCATTGGCATCGGGATGGTGCAACTTCACCAGTTCCTTGAACCGGGCTTTGATTTCGACTTTGCCGGCGGTTTCGGTGAGGTTCAGCGTTTCGAGCGACTTCCGCTCGAGCGGGCGCACATACCGGCGCGGTTCGGCCTCCGCACCCGCCTGCCGCTTCGCGCGGTAGGCAAAAAAGCCATGCGGATCATTTACTTTTCGCCCGCCAATGGAATCCGGATCGGCTGACCGGGCCCCTTTGGACGTGCCATGATCGAGCGCATCGGCGCCGGTTTTCCAGGTCGGACGATGGCCGGTGGCGGCGTCCTTCTGAAAGGCTGAAACCTGCGCGTCGCTCATACCGTCGAAGTAATTGTAATTGGCGTTATATTGCCGCACATGCTCGATGCAGAAAAAGTAGTAGCGGCCATCGCCCCCACGGGCGCGCGGCGCCTTGTGCGTTCCGGGAAGCTGACACCCGCTCCAATCGCACGGTCGGACTTCCGGCGCTTTATTCGCACCGCTGCCCGACTTGATCCGGATCGTGTCGAAATATTTTGAGGAAGGTTTCATTGGTTACACTATCGGCTTGGCGACCACCGAATACAAGATCTTGACAGCAGTTGAGAAGAGGAGCGTTGCATCTTCGTTTGGCAGGGAGAACAACGCGCTGCCTCTCATACGGATGCATGTATCATGATTCATCAGACGCCGGATGCCACTGATGTCGAAATTGCCATTCGCGACGCGCTGACGGCCGCGTTCGAACCGTCACGTCTCGACGTGATCAACGAAAGCCACCTACACGCCGGCCATCGGAGTTCTCCGGGCACCGGTGACAGTCATTTCCGCGTCTACCTGGTATCGACCAAGTTTGCAGGTCTATCGCGTGTCAGCCGGCATCGCCTCATCAACCAATGCTTAGCGCACCTGATCGGCAAGCCTATTCACGCGTTAGCGCTCGACGCCAAGGCGCCTGATGAGATCAGTTGATTTGCACTGCTGACAAGCTGACGCGGCCATGACACTTGTGCAAAAACGTGCACTATAAGGATCACAGCCGTCATTGCTGTGTATAAGTTGGATCAAGGCTGCGGCGCTACAGCTTGCGGCCTGAGCGACGTCTATTCTGCGTCTCCACTTGCGGCGTCGACACTCGTCGCCCGCCTCCAAATAAATCGAGTAGATCGCGTAGCGTAGGTCGAGTAGGCAGATTTGGCGTCGAGGGACAAAGTTCAAGGGAATTTGACTGCGAGATCGCGGTGGCGAGCGGTTGCATCCGCCGCCCTGTCGGCCGCCGTGCTGACCGCTTGCGCCAACCTGCAACTGCCGGCGAACAATCCAAAGCCTTTGTTCGATCGAGAAAAGATGGCGACCTTGGACGGTCGCGACGTGTGGGCCTCGCGTCATACCGCGCTGTTGATAGCATCCAACGGCGCCTGCGCTCCGGCCGGCACGGGAAGCTTCCTGCTGCCGCAGGATTTGAGCCATCGCCATCCGCCGGCCCGCGCTCAACTGACCATGCGCTATTCACCGGGCGACCGGTTGAACCTCGTCATTCCCGGATCGCCCGAATACAGCGGCGACTACGCAGTCAACGCCGACGGCCGCGTCATCATGCCGTTCACCGGCGAGATCGACGCTGTCGGGCTCACCAACGCAGAACTCACGAAAAAAGTGGAGGCACGGCTGGTTCAATCGGGTGCCTTCAAGCCGGACAAGTTTCTGATCAGCCTCCGGCCCGTGCTGTATGCGCCGATCAACATCACCGTGTCGGGCGCGGTCTTTTTGCCCGGCCGCTTCGTGATCAACAACATCGTCGCTGCCGACAAGGGCGACAAGGCCTTGGCGAAGTACGGTGACAGCCCCATCGAACGCTTCGTTGCTGCGGCGTTGCGCGCGGGCGGCGGCGTGCGGCCCGATGCGGACCTGACCCGCATCATTCTGCGCCGTGGCAAACAGACGTTCACCCTCAACTGGCAGGGTGCGTTCACCGGTGCTCCGGTCGACGACGTCCCGCTGTTGGAGGGCGACCATATCGAGGTTTCGGAAGCTCCGTGCTTCCAGTCGGCGCTCGTCCGGCCATCGCAGATCACCCCTCCAGGCGTTCGCCTATTCTTGTCGAATCTGTCGGCGCCGGCCGGGAGCAACGCGAGCGCGAACAACAACCGCGATGCCGCCAGCGTGCCTTATGGGACCCGGCTGCTCGCCGGACTGGTCGGCGCTAATTGCGTCGGTGGATCGCGGGCGACCAATGCTGCGCGTTACGCGGTGCTGATCAGCCGCAATCCAAAGACCATGGAAACCGAAGTCATTCAGCGGTCGATCGAGGATATGGTGTTGAGTCCCGACCGTGATCAGGTCAATCCGTTCCTGATGCCGGACGACTCCATCGCCTGCTATGACAGTGCCGTTACCGACGTCAAGGAATTGGCCGGCGTGGTGCAGTCGCTGGTTTTGCCCGGCCAAACGATCCGTGCCGCCCGAGGCAACTGACCCGGCATCCGCGACAGGTGCACGGCCATTCTCAAATGTGCTAGTCCAGAATCCATGCGAGTTCCAATCCCAAGAAGTACTCTGCTGCAACCACGACGGGGCAAGAGCGAAGCGGAGACCACCTATCTACAGCGGGTCGGCGACCGGGTCCGGCGGGCGCGCGATGTGCGCGGCCTCACGCGGAAAGGTCTGGCCGAGATCTCCGGCGTATCGGAGCGATACCTCGCCGATCTCGAAGCAGGCACGGGCAATGCATCGCTCATCGTTCTATTGCACGTCGCCGACGCGCTTCGCATCGAGGTGCAAGACCTCGTCGCAAATCATCCCGATCGCTCGCCGGATCTGGTTGCCATGATCGACCAACTCGACGGTCTCTCGAATGCGGAACTCGAGCGCGCCCGCCGCCTGTTGCAGGACATGCTGACCTCGGATGCTGCCAAACGGGCCGGCCGCATTGCAATCGTCGGGTTGCGCGGCGCGGGCAAAACGACGGTGGGCGCGGCCGCGGCGGCAACGCTGCAGGTTCCATTCGTCGAACTGGACCGGGAGATCGAGCGCGCCTCCGGCATGGAATTGTCGGAAGTTTTCGCACTGCAGGGCAGGTCAGGTTATCGCCAGCACGAATTGCGCTGCCTGCAGGCCGTTGTCGCCCAGCATGAGCGCGTCGTGATCGCAACCGGCGGCAGCCTCGTCACGGAACCGCTCGCCTATGATCTGCTGCTGGCGACGTGCTTCGTCGTGTGGCTCAAGGCAGCGCCGGAAGTCCATATGCAGCGCGTGTCCGATCAAGGCGATCTGCGCCCCATGGCCGACAATCCAACCGCGATGGACGATCTGCGCGCGATCCTTGCGAGCCGAGAATCACTCTATGCACGGGCTCACGCCGTCATCGACACCACGTCGACCAGTTGCCAAGACGCGGTGCAGGCGTTGCTGGCACTGCTTGGCGCTCCACGCTGACGGCTCGTGCACCACCGAGCCGAGATCATCACCAACTCTTATGAACTGGCTGGTCTGCAGAATTCATCCGAGGGCAGCGGATCGCAGGTCCGGTCGAGCACGCATGCCTTGAGGGCCAGCCGAAGCTCTTCGTTCTGCTGACCATCGCGCGGGCCCTTGTAGAGCCCCTGGTCTTTGAGCCCGCACTGGTACATCAGCACCATCCGCTCGCCACCGAAATCCATCGACATCTGGTAGTCGGCCGATGCGGCGTCGGGATTGCCGAGCGCCTGTCTGATGTGGGCGCGCGTATCGTAAGCCGCATCCATGTCCGGCTGCAGGTCCAGCGCTTTCTCGACGTCGTCGACGCCCTGGCCCGGCTTGTTCCAGCGGAAATAGGCCCACGCCCGATTATTCAAGGCGGTTGCAAAATTCGGGGTGAGTTCGAGCGAGGCGTCGTAATCCTGAATGGCCCGTCCGTAGTCGCGCTTCAGTGAATATCCGAGTGCGCGGGTGGCGAACGCGCCGCTGCGCGTCTCGGCCGGCAACCCGCTTCGGGCCAGCAACTCAGTGCAGCCCCGGATGCGCGTTTCGATATCCTCGTTGTAGCAGTCGGCGTCGGCCGCTGCCGATGCCAACGTCGGCAACGCGAGCACGCACCAGACCAGAAGCACAACAAGCCGCCGCAACACCATCGCAAGCTCCCATTCATCGTGTCGCGAGAACTGCTGATGTCAGGCAGCAGTCCGTTGCATCATCTCGATACTCGCGCACCTCGCCGGTATTATGGCAACCGCACGCCCCGCTGACAAACCGTCACCGATCGGCAAACTGCAGCACACTTCGATTTTCTGCACAGCCCGTCGCTTTACTCTCACTGTCTTTGCAAGCGTACACAGTTTCTGCGAAGCGTGGCACATGCTAAAACGTATCGGCTCGAGCGTCGAGGTTCCAACGCATGCGTCCACCGGCACTGATATCCGTCGACTGGGGCACCACATCGCTACGCGTCGTACTCGTCGCTGCCGATGCGTCGATCCTTGCGCGCGACGACTCCGGCCCCGGCATCAACCCACAGCCCGAGATCGGCTTCGCGGCCATTTTGCGCAGCCGGATCGGCGGCTGGCTCGATCAATTCGGGCCGCTTCCGATCGTCATGTCGGGCATGATCGGAAGCAGGCAGGGTTGGGCAGAAGTGCCGTATCTCCCCTGTCCCTGTAGTGCCAGGCACTTGGCCGCCGGTCTGCATCGCATCGAAACGAGCGAATGTGGTGCCATTCATATTGTTCCCGGCCTCGCCATGACGCCACCGGACGCTCCGCCGGAAGTGATGCGTGGCGAAGAGAGCCAAATTGTCGGCGCCTTCGGCGATGGCAATTTTGGAGCCCAGACACATTCGCGATTGTTCGTTCTACCCGGCACGCACAGCAAATGGGCAACGACCGAAAATGGCGCGATCTCGTCGTTCGCTACCTATATGACGGGCGAAGTGTTTGCGGCGCTTTGCAAGGGTACCATTCTGGGCCGCCTCATGCCGGAGCAGCCGGCAGCGTTCGAGCCTGCGGCGTTTGAACGTGGGGTTGGCGATGGTGCCGCCGCCGGGCATCCGGGCGCGCTCTTGAACCGCATCTTTGCCACCCGCACGTTGGGACTGTTCGACAGGCTGCCGCCGAGTGGCCTCGAGTCGTATCTGTCCGGCTTGCTGATCGGCGCTGAAATTGCGGCAGCGACCGAAGTGATTGGACGTCTCCACGACGCGCCGATCACCATCATCGGCACCGCCGGTTTGATCGAGCGATACCGGTTCGCCGCCACGGTGTTGGACCTCAACGCTGCCCTAGCGCCGCCCGAGTGTGCCCCACGGGGCCACGTCGTCATCGCCAGAGCCGCCGGACTTCTGAAAGCAGCCTCATGACAGCTCCAATTCAAGCCAACTTCGCAACTCTCATCAAGCGCGCGCCGCTGATCGCGATTGCGCGCGGCATCTCTCCCGACGAAGTGGTCCCGATCGGTACGGCGCTCTATGACGCGGGGTTCCGTGTGATCGAGGTGCCGCTCAATTCGCCTGAGCCCTTCGAGTCCATTTCCCGTCTGGCTAAACATTTCGCGTCCGCCCCCGATGTCCTCGTCGGCGCCGGCACTGTGATGACCGAAGCCGACGTTCGACGCGTGTCGGATGCCGGCGGACGGTTGATCGTCATGCCCCATTCCGATTTCGAGGTTATCTTTGCCGCCCGCAAGGCCGGCCTGTGGGTCACCCCCGGCGTCGCCACCCCAACAGAAGCAATCGCCTCGCTCGGCGCGGGTGCCGACGGATTGAAATTGTTTCCCGCTGAGATGATCTCTCCCGTCGTCGTCAAAGCCTTGCGCGCGGTTCTGCCGGCCGACACCGTTCTCATTCCGGTCGGTGGCATCACCCCGGCCAACATCCCGCTCTATCGGGCCGCCGGCGCAACTGCTTTCGGGATCGGCTCCGCGCTTTACAGCCGAGGGCGGAGCGCTGCGGAGGTGCATACGGCCGCGCGTGCGTTCGTGGCAGCACTTCAGGCCTGAACTGTACGAGGGCGACAGACACGACGCCTTTCGCGGTATCGCTCACATGTGCACGGCGCGCTTGTCGACGGCCATCGCCGCCTCCTTGATGGCTTCCGTCAACGTCGGATGCGCATGGCAGGTGCGGGCGAGATCTTCCGCGCTGCCGCCAAACTCCATGATGACAGAGCATTCGCCGATCATTTCGCCGGCGTGCGGGCCGATGATGTGTACGCCCAGCACGCGGTCCGTCGTCGCATCAGCCAACACTTTGACGAATCCATCGGTGGTGCGGTTCACCTTGGCGCGGCCGTTGGCCATGAACGGGAATTTGCCGACGTTGTAGGCGATGCCGGCCATCTTCAGCTCGTCTTCGCTTCTGCCGACGCTGGCGACTTCCGGTGCGGTGTAAATGACGTTGGGGATGACATCGTAGTTTACGTGACCGGGTTGCCCCGCCAGAATTTCGGCGACAGCCACACCCTCGTCTTCCGCTTTATGCGCCAGCATCGGGCCGGTGATCACGTCGCCGATGGCGTAGATACCCGGCACATTGGTCATGAAATGTCCGTCGACTTCGATGCGCTTTTTGGCGTCGAGCGTGACGCCGGCCGCTTCGAGGCCAAGCCCTTCGGTGTAGGGCACGCGTCCGATACATACGAGTACGACATCGGCGAACGCCGTTTCCGCAGCGCCCCCGGCAGCCGGCTCGATCGTCACCGTGCATCCGCTCGCGTCGCGCTTCAGACCCGTCACCTTGGAGCCGAGTTTGAACGCCATTCCCTGCTTGGCGAGAATGCGTTGAAAGCTTTTCGCGACGTCGCTGTCCATGCCCGGCAGGATGCGGTCGAGATATTCGACCACGGTCACTTCAGCGCCGAGCCGCCGCCACACCGAGCCAAGTTCCAGTCCGATTACGCCCGCGCCGATTACCAGCATGCGCTTGGGGACTGCGGTCAAAGTCAGCGCGCCGGTCGACGACACGACCTGGCGCTCGTCCACGTCGACGCCCGGCAGCCGAGCCACGTCCGACCCGGTTGCGATTACGATGCTTTTTGTCTCGAGATCCAGCGTGCCGCCGTTGGCATTCATGACCTGCACGCGACCGGCAGCGAGCACCCGGCCCGTTCCGAAGTGAACGTCGACCTTATTCTTCTTCAGCAGGAATTCGACGCCGTTGACGTTGCCTTTCACGCCCTCGTCCTTGAACGCCAGCATCTTGCCGAGGTTAAGCTCTGGGGTGACGTCGATGCCCATGCCGGCAAATCCGTGCCCGGCCTCTTCGAACAGTTCCGATGCGTGCAGCAGGGCCTTCGAGGGAATGCAGCCGACGTTCAGACACGTACCGCCATGGACGCCGCGCTTCTCGACGACAGCCACTTTCAGCCCGAGTTGCGCTGCGCGTATCGCGCACACATAGCCACCGGGTCCCGTGCCGATAACGATCAGATCATAAGTCGTTGTCATAGACGTCCTCGATGAGCGGCTCGCGTGCAGTGTGGAACAAAGTATGACGGTTTGCCGCTTTGGCATACCAAGTCTTTGGAATGATTGGACACCGTCATGCGTGCTCCAATGAAACTGATGTGCGTTTTTGACGGCTTTCGCACTGCACCATATTGACCTATACGAGAACTACGTCATCGCAACGGGCGCCGGCCTCTCCCCTAGCCGGTGCGACCCCTACCGTTTCGATGCTGCCGAAACCCCCGGAGCCACAAGCTCCGGGGGTTCGCATTTGTGGGGCTCAAAGCTCCAGCACGAACCGCTGCGGGTCTTCCAGACATTCCTTGACGCGCACCAGGAATGTCACGGCGTCCTTGCCGTCGACAATGCGATGATCGTAGCTGAGCGCCAGGTACCTCATCGGCCGGATCACGATCTGCCCATTGCGCACCACCGGCCGATCCTCGATGCGATGCATGCCGAGAATGCCCGACTGCGGCGCGTTCAGGATCGGCGTCGACATCATCGACCCATAGGTGCCGCCGTTCGAAATGGTGAACGTGCCGCCCTGCATGTCTTCGATGCCGAGCTTGCCGTCGCGCGCCTTCTTGCCGAAGCCGGCAATCGTCTTTTCGATTTCTGCGAGGTTCAAGTGATCGGCTTCGCGCACGACTGGCACCACGAGCCCCTTGTCGGTGCCGACGGCCACGCCGATGTGATAGTAGTTCTTGAACACGATATCCTGGCCGTCGATTTCCGCGTTGACAGCGGGAATCTCGCGCAAGGCCTGAATGCACGCCTTCACGAAGAAGCCCATGAAGCCCAGCTTGGTACCGTGCCGCTTTTCGAACAGCTCCTTGTAGTCGGTCCGCAGCTTCATCACGTTGCTCATGTCGACGTCGTTGAACGTCGTGAGCATGGCCGCCGTGTTCTGTGCGTCCTTCAACCGCCGCGCGATCGTCTGGCGCAGGCGAGTCATCTTCACCCGTTCTTCGCGTGACCCGTCAGAGCCGACGGATGGCGCGCGTTGCTGCTGCGGTGCGGTGGGCATCGGCGGTGGCGGCGCATACGTTGCCGGCGTCATCGCGGTCGATTGGGGTGCTGCGGCAGTAGCGCTGTTGGCCGGGCGCCCCGCCGACGCCATCACGTCTTCTTTCAGCACTTGGCCGCGCCGGCCAGAGCCAGCCACATCAGCCGTGGTCAAGCCGATCTCCTCCATCATGCGCCGCGCCGAAGGTGCCGGTGGCATCGACGTCACATTGGATTGAGCGGCAGGTGGGTGTGCAGGCGGCGCTTTCGCCGGAGCAGCCGGAGCTGGCTTGGCCGCAACCGATGGGGCCGATGCGGATGCAGCCGACGCGCCTTCGCGGATGAACCCGAGCACGCCGCCGGCAGCAATCGTCTCGCCTTCCTGAACCGCAATCTCGGCCAACATTCCAGCGGCTGGTGCCGGCACTTCGACCGTCACTTTATCCGTTTCGAGTTCGCACAGCGGTTCGTCGATCTTGATGGCGTCGCCCGCCTTCTTGAACCACTTGCCGACGGTCGCTTCGGTCACGCTCTCACCGAGCGAGGGAACTTTGATTTCAATGGTCATGTAGATGTCTCGGATTGAATTGCGAATTGCGAATTGCGAAT
>JANLYD010000144.1:0-4007 GCA_031365465.1 Hyphomicrobiaceae bacterium | reverse complement strand
CGCACTTGTTTGCCGCTCGGCGCTCGTGCCCGTCGCGGCGCGCTGGTCGCGCACCGTAGAGGTGGAATGCGGCGGGAGATGAAGTTGAGGCTCGGCGCGGATGCCCATCGCAGTGCGCTAGTCGCGCACCGTAGGGGAGGGATGCGGCGGGCAATTTGAATCATTTTAGCCGCTGCTATTCCTTCATTGTCATCCCACCCCTTGTGGGTAGGACCCAGGGCGCAGCGATCTGAGAAAAATTGGCGTTCGTTGAAAGCACGTCCGACGCGTGTCGAACGCTGGGTCCTACCCACAAGGGGTAGGATGACAATCTTTTCGATCGTCGAGGCAGGATAACAGTAAGTGCTATCTTGCAGGGCTTTCATTGTATTCCAACGGACTGAAACCGGACAGCCGGGCACAAGGCCCAGGATGACGTCGGCGCTCACCGCTCAAGTTCGGACCGACCAAAAAATTTCGGTTTTTTGAAACTTCGGGTGCGAGCCTCCGTATGTTCCGAGTGCTCGGCAGGGCGAACTCCCCCGCGCCCCGCGATTACGGCACCATGTCCTGTTCGGCAGCAGGATATCCAGCGGCCCGTCCTCACCGGCGGGCCGCGTTGCATGGAGCGCGACAATCTTGCCCATCGCCGCGCGTTGGTCGCGCATCGCAGTGAGTGCAGTGGCGCTCTGCTCGAGGCAACGGCTCGGCGTCGTCAATCGCGGAGCAGTTCGTTGATGGCTGTTTTGCTGCGGGTTTGTGCGTCGACCGTTTTGACGATGACGGCGCAATAGAGCGACGGGCCCCAGTTTTCGCCGGGCAGATTTTTGCCGGGCAACGATCCTGAGACCACCACCGAGTAGGGCGGCACCTTACCGACATGGATCTGGCCGGTCTGGCGATCGACGATCTTGGTCGATGCCGAAATGAAGACACCCATCGAAAGCACCGAACCTTCGCCGACGATCACGCCTTCGACCACTTCGGAGCGGGCGCCAATAAAGCAATTGTCTTCAATGATGGTAGGGTTGGCCTGCAGCGGCTCCAGCACGCCACCGATGCCCACGCCGCCCGACAAATGCACATTCTTGCCGATCTGCGCACACGAACCGACCGTCGCCCAGGTATCGACCATGGTCCCGCTGTCGACGTAGGCCCCGACGTTGACGAACGATGGCATCAGCACGACGTTCTTGCCGACGAAAGCCGAGCGGCGAACCACCGCGCCCGGCACGGCGCGGAATGCATCCGCGCGGAATTGATCGGGACCCCACGTGTCGAACTTGAGAGGCACCTTGTCCCAGCCGTATGCGCGCGAACCTGCCCCCGTTGCAAAAGGGATGACCGCGTTGTCGTAAAGGCGGAACGACAGCAACACGGCCTTTTTCAGCCACTGGTGCACGGCCCACTCGCCGCCAACCTTTTCCGCGACGCGCATTTTTCCACCGTCGAGCAAGCTGAGTGCCGCCTCCACCGCGTCGCGTGCTTCACCCTTCGTGGCTGGCGATATCCCTTCGCGCGCGTCCCAGGCGGCTTCGATGGCGGCTTGCAAGTGTGCGGTGTGCATTTTCCGGCTCTCTGATCGCGCTGAAGCGGTGTTGGCGCGTTGTGGCGTGGACGGCCGCTCAGTGTCAACTCTTGGGCCTCACGCGCGAAAGAGCGCTCCGGCCGGGGCGGCTTACCAGCCGACGCCGGGCGGCTACGTGCACCCCGGGGGTGCAGGTGGGTGAGCAAGGTCGCTAGGGCGGCTCAAAGCCGACGCCGGGCGGCTATGTGCACCTGGGGGCGCAGGTGGGTGAGTTGCTGTGCCACCCGGCGGATGTTGCGAAGCAATTGTGTCACTTTGCGCGGGACAAGAAGTGTGCTCATATTGCTCCATCATATGGTTCGGGCGGGTCGGTTCCATGAAATGGTGGCTTGCGGGTGCCCTGATGGGGCTGTCCGGTTTTTGTACTGTCGCGCTGGCGCAAGATGCCGGAAAGCCGGCGCGCGTGCCCGCCAAGCCGGCGTCGGTGATGCTGGCGCTGGCGCCAGCCGTGCCCCAGCCGTTGCCCACGCTTTCGAACGACTGCCGATCCAAATTGGTTGCGGGCGACAGATTCCGCCGGCCGCTGCGCGGACTGCGCCGTGCGGTGCGCGAAAATCGTAATCCGCGCGTGTTGGCGATCGGGTCGTCGTCGACGGTCGGCGTCGGCGCTTCGCGGCCCGCCAATACCTATGTGGCCAAGCTCGAAGACAATCTCGAATCGGCCTTCAAAGGCGTCGACTTCACCGTGCTGGGGCGCGGTATGAGCGGGGAGATGGCCGAGGGCCAATCGGCGCGCATGAAAGCAACGATCGACGAAGTTCGTCCAGACCTCGTGCTCTGGCAGGTCGGTACCAACGACGCGATCCACCACGTCGACATGGAAAGTTTCAAATCCTGCCTGCGCAAGACGCTGACGTGGCTGGAGGACAACCGCTTTGACGTCATGCTGGTCGATCCGCAATACAGCGACGACCTCGCCAAAGACGCGTTCTACGAGAAGGTCGTGACCGCAGTAGCCGAGATCGCGGCCGAGAAGCACGTGCTGCTGGTGGATCGGTTCGAGGCGATGCGGCAGCTCTCCAAAGAGCGTGGCGACGCGTTTTATATGACGGCGGATCAGTTGCACCTCAACGACGTCGGACATGGCTGCATGGCGGAACAACTGGCGCGCGCCATCGTAGCGGGCGTGCTGCAGGCCGATGCCGACGCGACGCCCGATACGCAGCACACGGCAATGGGCAAGTAACTCTCAAACGCGCCACACATTACTGAAGGTCGGCGCGCGCCCGGTTGTATTCGAACTCGTCAGCCGAGCGTCACGGGCATGGTGAGGAAGCCGCGAAAGCGGACGCGATTGCCGCGCACGGCAGGGGCAGACAGCCGATAGTTGGGAAAGCGCTGCAGGAAGCGCAGGATCGCCACGCGGCCCTCCATGCGCGCGATCGACAGGCCGACGCAGACGTGAACGCCTGACGCAAAGGCAACGTGCCGGTTGGCGGTGCGGCCGATATCGAGGCGGTCGGGATCGGGGAAGGCTGCCGGATCGCGATTGGCTGCAGCAATCGCCAGCGTCAGCAGTGTGCCCGCCGGCATGTCGACACCACCGACGGTCGTCGGCTGCGTGGTGATGCGGTTGCCGAGTTGCACCGGGCTGTCGAAGCGAAGGAATTCTTCGACAGCGGTTTCGATCAGTGTCGGATCGGTCAGCAGGCGGGCGCGCTCCTCGGGCCAATCCAGCAGATTGTAGAGCCCGTTGCCGATCAGATTCGTGGTCGTCTCGTGGCCGGCGTTGAGAATGAAGATGCAGTTCTGCAACAGTTCGATTTCGGAGAGCTTGTCGCCGCTTTGTTCGCCATTGATCAGGCGGGTGAGCACGTCGCGTTCGGGGTTGCCTGGACGGGAGCGGCGCTCGTCCACCAAGTCCCGCAAATAAGCGAGGAAGTCGCGGACGGCGATCTCGCCGGTTTCGAGCATGGCGGGTGTGGGTTGCGGCTCCAGCGCGCCGAGGATGGCGAGCGACCAATCGCGCAAGGGCTCGCGGCGATCATGCGGAATGGCCAGCAGATTGCCGATGACCTCGATCGGCACGGACGCTGCGAGGTCGGCAATGACGTCGGCATCACCCTTGGCCGCCATCCGATCGAGCAAGCCGTCCACCATCGCAATCATCGGGGGCTCGAGATCGGCCACGGCGCGCGGGTTCAACGCGCCCGCGATGATGCGCCGGACGCGAGTATGGAGTGGTGGATCATTGAAGATGAGGCTGGTGGTGTGGTGCTGATAAAGCAGGCCGTCGCCGAATTTGGGCAGAAACTCGATTTTCTTGTCGGACGAGTACGTCCTGGCGTCCTTGTAGACGGCCATAAGATCGGCGTGACGTGTCAAAACGTAGGCACCCGGACCGTTGGGGCGAACCGGGGTCGCCTCACGGAGGGCGTGAAAATAGGGATAAGGGTTGTCGTAGAAGGCCGGCGGCAAGTGCTTGAGATCGAACGTGTCG
>JANLYD010000115.1:0-2838 GCA_031365465.1 Hyphomicrobiaceae bacterium | reverse complement strand
TGTCGCCCTGTAATGTTTCCCGTAACCAGGTTTGAAAGCTGCGGCTCCCGCGTCTGCCACGCGCGTTCCATGACGTCCCGCGCACCGCGCCGCTGTTTCGATTGGCGCACATCGACGATGGTTGACTGCAGTAACGCTCCGGTTGGATCGAATATACTGAGCCAAGTTCCCGGTAAGGGCGACAAGGCCTGCGCGACTTGCGCGCGGAAGAGGTCTGGATTGTTGAGATTGATGGATTGCAGTGCGGCAACCGATGAGCAGACCGCTAGGTGAGTACTGATTTCGTTGTCGACGATCGATGCCAAAAGACGCGTGCTGTTGATGAGTGATTGCCGTGCCGAATCTCGCGCATTGCCAGCCAACTGCGCCAGCAGATAAATGCCCAGCCACAGCAGCGGCGCAGCCACGAGAATGACGCCACCAGTGAGCAGCGTACCGAGGGTGACTCGCGGGGCGTTTCGCAGCCCCATCGATCGATGCAAGCGACTTTGGAACTCTGAACCAATCATGCTCGCAACTTCAAGCCGAACCCCTTCGATGAGTTATGTCATCCAATTTGGTCCGTGCCGCGATAGCCTACTGAAACAATGGTTACTTTTGCAAGCGGTACGGCACACCACCCTTTGAGTTGATGCACGTCTTAGGGCACGAGTAGGGCTCGCGAGTAGGGCGAGTTCGGGCGCTTCCGAGAGTTTATGCAACACGCAACGCTGGCGTCTCCCCCGCCCCTCAGCGCGCCGCCTTGGCGGGCTTGGCCGCGCCCGTCGAAACGGTGGCATGCTGTGCCGGCAGCAGTTCTTGATCGAGCGTCACGCGCGCCTTGCCGTCGTCCCCACGCGACACGACATACACGTCGCCGTCGTGCACCTCGAACTTCGACGTGACCTTGCCGATCTCGAACGTCAACTCGTGCGGGACGCAGGACGTGTGCGTGAGATGCATCGCGTCGTTGATCGTGTTCTTCTGTTCGCCGAGCCGGTAGCTGACGTTGCCGCCGGACAGGTTCTCGATCGAAATGCTGTATTTGAAGCTGCCGGGGCGGCCGAATAACTGCACCGTCAGATACTTCGGATCGGCGTCGGGCGATTTGGCGATGCCGATGCCGGTTTCGGTCACGTGCGGTTGCAGCAGGTTGGCGCGATGCGCCGGCGAATTCTTCCAGCCGTTGACCGCGCGGTCGGCCAGATCGAACGTTTCAAATCCGCGATTGCTCTGATGCAGGGCCAAATTTTCCGCCACGATGCAGAAATTATAACCCGCCGCTTTGGCGCGTTCGGCGGGCTGGCGGCCATCTGCCGTGTGGGCAAAAGCGCCGGAGCGCGCGAGGTAATCTGCGAAGGCCTGCGCCGCAATTCGCAGCGTCGGATTCTGAGCGACAGCGGAGAGGCGGTTTTCGGCGCGGAACGCGTTCGTCATTTCGACGATGGCCGCTTCTGTCTGCGGCAAATCCGGTGCAGCGATCGGCATGACGACCCTCAATGACGCAAACAAATTGAGACGCAAACAACTGATGTTTCGCTGCAAATTGCACCTCCGGCCCGTCCTGCGCAAGCCGTTTGTGACGCCCATCGGCGGCCGGAAGCCGGCGCGGCGCTGAGGCCACACCCTGTCGCAACCGTCAAAACGGCCTGGCCGCAACCCAATTCCGCGCTAAGTTGACCTTGTTCAATCCGCGCAAGACGAGGTGAATGCCCATGGCGACCCATACCTTTTTCTGCATCGATGGGCACACCTGCGGCAATCCCGTGCGGGTCGTCGCCGGCGGCGCGCCGTCCCTCCAGGGGGCCACCATGATCGAGAAGCGCGCGCATTTCCTCGCCGAATTCGACTGGATTCGCACAGCGCTGATGTACGAGCCACGCGGCCACGACATGATGTCCGGTTCGATCCTGATGCCGCCCACCCGGCCCGACTGCGACGTTGCCATCCTGTTCATCGAAACGTCGGGCTGCCTGCCCATGTGCGGCCACGGCACCATCGGCACCGTCACCATGGCCATCGAACGCGGCCTCGTGCAGCCGCGCACGCCTGGCACGCTCAAGCTCGATACGCCTGCAGGCGTCGTGACGGCGGTCTACGGCCAGACAGGCCCGCACGTCGATTGGGTGCGCATCACCAACGTGCCCTCCTATCTGCACGCCGAGGGCCTCGAAGCCGAAATCCCCGGCCTTGGCTTGGTGCGCGCCGACGTCGCCTATGGCGGCAACTATTACGCCATCATTGACCCGCAGGAGAACTTCGCCGGACTGGACACAATCCAGCCCTCCGACGTGCTGTTGTGGAGCCCGCGCGTGCGCCGCATCTTCGGCGAAAAGTATCGCTTCCAGCATCCCGAAAAACCTGAGATCGGCGGGCTGTCGCACGTCATGTTCACGGGCGCGACGCTGAAGTCCACCTCGACCGCGCGCAACGCGGTGTTCTACGGCGACAAAGCCATCGACCGCTCGCCCTGCGGCACCGGCACCAGCGCGCGCATGGCGCAGTGGGCCGCCCACGGCAAGCTTACCGAAGGCGACCGCTTCGTGCACGAAAGCATCATCGGCTCGGAATTCATCGGCCGCATCGAAGGCCGCACCAAGGTGGGCACCTACGACGCGATCATCCCCTCCATCGAAGGCTGGGCCCGCATCACCGGCTTCAACACCATCTTCGTCGACGACCGCGACCCCTATTGGCAAGGCTTCCAAGTCGTCGATCGTTGAGCGGCGGGCATCTCCCTCTCCCCATCCCCTTCGATGGGGAGAGGGCGGGGTGAGGGGCAGCCCCTGTGCCGATGGTGGGTCCATTCCCTCTCCCCATCCCCTTCGATGGGGAGAGGGCGGGGTGAGGGGCAGCCCC
>JANLYD010000111.1:0-2839 GCA_031365465.1 Hyphomicrobiaceae bacterium | reverse complement strand
GGTCGCCTGAGCCGCGTGCTCACCACCTTGCTGTTGTTGCAGTCCGGCTATGCCTATGTGCCCTACAGCTCTCTCGAAAGCGTCATCGAGCAGAGCAAGGAGGCCTACTACCTGGCCCTGCGCCAAACCCAAGGCACGATTTGCACTGGGGCGACGAACTGGCAACCGTGGCTGCTGTTCTTCCTGAGAGCGCTGGCCGAACAGGTGAGGCGCCTGAACCGCAAGATCGAACGTGAGAAGCTGGTGCTGGCAACGCTACCGGAGCTGTCGCTGCATATCGTCGAGTTCGCGCGCGAGCATGGTCGAGTGACGATGGGTGACGCGATTAGGCTGACTGGCGGTAGCCGCAACACACTGAAGCAGCACTTCCGCGCGCTCGTGGAGCGTGGATACCTGAATCAGCAAGGCAGTGGGCGTGGCGTGTGGTACGAACTGCGATAGGGAGTTGACGGATGAGTTTTGGACTGGACACATGAAGAGGTCGTAGCCACGGTCGTCGCACATCTTCGAATGCTGACGATGGAGTTGACCGGGCAGGCTTACAACAAGTCCGAGCACAGGCGCGCGCTTCATCAACTGCTGCCGGGTCGTTCTGAGGGCGCGATCGAGTTCAAACTCGGCAATGTCAGCGCCTTGATGATCGAGCTCGGGTACCCGTATATCCGTGGCTACCAACCGCGAAAGAATTTCCAACGCCAAGCGCTCTTCGACGAAGTGCGACACGGCGCCGCATCCGACGGATTGAGGACTTTCGGCATCCCCAAGTTGAAGTGCTGCGACGCGCGCATCTACACAAACCTAGGGACGCAGGATCCGCATCCACCGGCTAGATTGGTTCCAGGCGCACCGGGCACATGCAACGATCAGGGAGCCAATCATGGGTTGTCGCAAGAACCGGGCGACGCTGACCCCGGCCGAGAAGACGGTTCTGTCGCGGCAAGCTCGGGCTGGTTGGCTGAGCTGAAACAGACGACGGGATGATGTTGATGATCGAAGCGTTGCGCAAGGTGATCCAGCGTATGCACTGTCCGCTGAGCTTGCGCCACATCAAAGAGGTGATGGCCGAGCGCAGCGTGTACTTCAACCACGCGTCCTTCGCCGGCGCAGGAACGCTTCCCGCAAAGAGTTTCAGTTCGACGTATTCCCTCGCTTACGCTGCGCCCGGACGCCAGGTTCCCGGACTGTGTTCAAGCGACGTTCGATTCGTCACGAACACTTGGGAGGGTTCGTCATGAAAGGGAAGACGTTCTTCAGAGTGGCGGCGCTGCTGGCGCTGGGACTCGCAAGCACTGCACATGCGGGGAACCTCCGCGTCCTGCGCGTCGGCCTCGGCACCGGAACGGTGACCTCCGATGTCGCGGGAATCAGCTGCGGCACCGACTGCGATCATCCGTACGCGGCCACCGACACGGTCACGCTCACGGCCGCCGCGGCCGGGGACTCGAACTTCGTCGGCTGGCAGGGAGCTTGCACGGGCACGACCTGCACCCTCACGATGAACGCGGATCGTTCGGTGAAGGCTGTATTCGCCACCAACGCCGCGATCCCGCCGCTCACCGACCTGACACCGGCGGGTATCACGACCTATCTCGCCGATCCGATGGCCGCCCACGTGAATTCGCCGGCGCGTTTCATCGCCGCGCTGCCGGCGGAGTTCCGCAAGAACTGGATCATGATGTCGCGTTCCGAAAGCCTTCAGACGGGCACGGCAAAAACACCGCGTTTCCTACTGCCGAACGCCAACGCGCAGAACGTTTTCACTTTCGGCTTGATGCATCACACCTCGTACCCGGGTGCCGATCCCAATGCGATCGAGTACATGGAGTGGCGGCCGTCCGACAAGAACTTCCACTTCCACGAAATCGTGCTCGCGCACATCGATCCGCTCGGCGTGTTTCTCGCGCGCGAGCGCAGCGTCAGCGCCGACGACCCGCGCTGCACGAAATGCCATTCCACGCGCAACGTGCCGAACCCAGGGCCCCATCCTGGCACGACCGGCATTCCGATCGGCCTCGTGAAGTCGAAGAACAAGCCCAACTGGGATACCTACGACAGCTGGGGCGGCATGCTGCCGTTCAATCGCGACCGCATTTACCGCGGCTCGATCGAAGACACGGCGTTTCGCCAAATCTTCAGTCTCTGGAACTGGCGCAATGACGATCTCTCCCGCGCGTTCATCGAGCAGCTGGATCTGCAGCCAAACGGCGCGGCGTCGGTGCATCCGATCTCGCGCGTCGCCTCGGGTCCGGATGAGGGCAACATCGTGCTCTCGTACGACTCGATCTCGCCGCCGGGTGCCACGAGCACGCTCCCCGGCGTCAGGTATTCGTTCAACGCCATGGCCGGCGCGCCGCCCGGCAGCGACGTGCAGCAGGGCGGCGATTTCCTCACGCTGCATCACTCCGCCATTCCCGGCAGTGACGAAGGCCGTGGCGTGCGCTTCTTCGACGCGCTCGGTGGTGGGGTGTCCGGCGCGGTGAATCAGATCCGCATCGCCGATGAAGTGGCGAGCCACCGCTTCGCCACCGGCAGTGTCCCTTTCGACGTGCGCCCGCTCGCGCTCGCGATCACCAAGTCATGCCTGACGCGGGATGCGGCGGCGAACACCATCGTCGGTACATCGCCCCTCACGCTCAATCTCGCGTTTTTCACGGCGCGCAACGGCGGCATGACCATCAACCAGGTGTACGCCGACACGCGCGCGCGCACCGAGAGCGTGCCGCGGCGCAAGGCGGACATCCAGAAGCTCGATCTGAATCGGATCGGCGATGTCTACATCCGCGGCGCCGCGGACGAGCGCGGTCTGATCCAGGAATACGGCGCGCTGACGCCGCTCGGC
>JANLYD010000096.1:0-8478 GCA_031365465.1 Hyphomicrobiaceae bacterium | reverse complement strand
GCCGCGGCGGAATGATGTCGTGGAAAAGTGGCTGCACACGCGGTTGAAATTTGCGAATCTCGAAGACGCCGATTTTACTCAGGCTATTTTAAGAAACGCGGATCTGGAAGGCGCTAATTTGCGCGGCACCATTCTGCATGGTGCGGATCTGTCGAACGCCCAGAATCTGACAGTCGAGCAGATAAGGGCAGCTAAGACAGACGCCAACACAAAGCTGCCTTACTATCTAGCAGTTTAGGAGGCGGGTACGGCTTGGAGTTCCAAGTGCGGAACTGTGGCGTACCGGGCGCAAAACTCTGACGCGGAGTGCCGAGCTGCAATGGAGGCGGCAGCTCGAAACAAGATCACCGAGGTTCGCCTTCTTCGGCCGGCTTATGTCGATTTGTGTGCACCTTCCGCCGCAGTAAGCGGCAGGCCCAGCATGACGCGGCGCTTCAGCCACGGGCTCGGCTTGTAGCGGGGGTCGGCGTAGAATGTGTGCAAGCGTTCGAGAATGAACAGCACACGCGCTGGGCCGATCAGATCGCCCCATTCCAGCGGGCCGAACGGATAGCCCAGGCCGAGTTTCACGCCCTTGTCGATGTCTTCGGCCGAGGCGATTCCGCGCTGTGCAATATTGCAGCCGACGTTGACGACCATGGCCACCGTGCGCTGGGCCACATATCCCGGACTGTCGTTGATGACGATGACCTGCTGACCGTCGCTGGCGAGCAGTGCGTGCGCGCCGTCGCGCATGGCCGGATCGATCGCCGGCGTCACCATCAGCGTGCGCGGTCCTTTGAGCCCGAACAGCACGTCCACCGACACGGTGCGCTTGCCGTCGAGTTGGGGCAATTCATGGATGGCGGTCGTTAAATCGTAGCCGATCTGGCAGAGCACAATGAGCGCTTCGGCACTGGGCTTCGCGCCGCTTTCAACCGGCGTGCCGGATTTTTTGAACAGTTCGATCAGCGGATCGATCAGATCCTGATGATCTTTGCTCGGCCACACCCAAACCGACTTCGGCAGCTTCGTGGGCGCTGCAGACGTTGCGGGCTCGACCCGCTTGCCGTCTTTGTAGTCATACCAGCCGGCATTGGTCTTTTGCCCGTACAACCCGCCGGCGGCGCGCAGCGCCGACAACGGGTTCGGCGCGTAGGCTGGCTCGTGCTGAAACTGCTGATAGATGCTTTCCATCACGGGGAAGCCCACGTCGATGCCGACCATGTCGGCTAACGCGAACGGGCCGAGCTTGAAGCCGGGAGCGCCGGTCAGGATGCGGTCGATTTCCCAGTGGGTTGCGATCCCCTCCGTCAACATACGCGGGTTCTCGGTGGTGTAGGCGCGCCCGGCGTGATTGACGATGAAGCCGGGGCTGTCGACGCACAACACGGGATCGCGGGTCATCCGGCGTCCGATCACCATCAACGCATCGGTAACCCATTGTGCTGTCTTCAGCCCGCCGATCACTTCCACCAGTTTCATCACCGGCACGGGATTGAAGAAGTGCATGCCGCCCACGCGCCCGGGGTGCTGGCACTTGGCGGCGATGGCCGTCACCGGCAACGACGAGGTATTCGATGCCAGAATGATTTTCGGATCGCACAGTTGATCCAGGCGCTGGAACAGCGACTGCTTGACGTCCAGCCGTTCGATGATCGCCTCGATCACCACGTCCGCCTTGGCGCAGTCTTCGAGGCTATGGCCGATGCTGATGCGTTCGAGCGTCGCCTTGGCATCGGCCGGCGACACGCGGCCCTTGTCGACCAGCGTCGCGAGCATCTTGGCAATGTAATCCTTGGCGATCATGGCGGCGCCATGTTTCTCGTCGTAGGCGATGACGCGCATGCCGCCTTGGGCTGCCACCTGCACGATGCCGCGTCCCATGGTGCCGGTGCCGATCACGGCGATGGTCAGGTTGGCGGCGTTCGGATCGATGGGCATAGGCGTGCTTTCGGTACAGTGGAACCAGATCTGGCAAATCAAAGGTTGTCACGGCGCGGGCCATTGCTCAAGGTCGCCCGGTCGACAGAGCAGCACTGGAGTTCAGCATGGGGTCCAAGGCCGGCAGCATTCGCACAGGCATCGGCGGGTGGACGTTCGAGCCGTGGCGCGGCGTGTTCTATCCAGGAGGGCTGCCGCAAAAGCGTGAACTTGAGTTCGCGTCCCGCGCGCTGTCATCCATCGAGATCAACGGCACGTTCTACTCTACCTTCAAGCCCGATAGCTGGCGCAAGTGGCATGACGAAACGCCCGATGATTTCGTGTTTTCGGTCAAGGCGTCGCGCTACTGCACCAATCGCAAGATATTGGCCGAGGCCGGGCCCTCGATCGAGCGCTTCCTGGCACAGGGGTTGACACAACTCGGCCGGAAGCTCGGCCCGATCAACTGGCAGTTCGCCGCGACCAAAAAATTCGATGCTGCCGACTTCGAGGCCTTCCTCACGCTGTTGCCGCCCGAACTCGACGGAATGAAGCTGCGCCATGCCATCGAGATCCGGCACGAAAGCTTTGCGACACCTGCGTTCTACGCGCTGGCGAAGCGGCATGCGTGCGCGGTGGTGTACGCCATCGGCAAGGGCGTGCCGACCATCGACGAGCCGACCAGTGATTTCACGTACGCACGGTTCATGACGACGGAGGACGATCTTGAAGCCGGTTTGAAACCCGCCGAATTCAAGAAGATCGCGGCCCAGGCCAAGGCATGGACGAAACGCGGCGACGTGTTCGTCTATTTCATTTCGGGCGCCAAAGTGCGCGATCCCGCTGCGGCGCAAGCATTACTGGCACTGGTGAAAAAATAGCATTGCATTCTCTGGCGATGGCCGAGGTTGACGCTAGTGTTCTCACCCATTCATTTGATACCCTTTCTTTCCGTCATCCCGGCGCAGGCCGGGACCTACGACAGGTTTGAGATTTTCCTGATGTTCGCCGTGGGTCCCGGCCTGCGCCGGGATGACGGAAAATGGGATTTTCTTTTGGCTGTGGCAGAACACCAACCAGTGGCTGTGGCCAGCGTTTTAAAGTCGAATTCAAGCGCGTGCGCGCGGAGGAATCATGGGGCCGCTCGCAGGTATAAAAATCGTCGACATGACGTCGGTCCTGATGGGGCCTTATGCAACCCAGACGCTGGGCGACTATGGTGCCGACGTCATCAAGGTCGAGGCCCTCGACGGCGACATCACCCGCCAGATCGGACCGGCGCACAATCCGGGGATGGGGCCGGTGTTTCTCAACGCCAACCGCTCCAAGCGCAGCATCGCGCTCGATGTGAAGCAAGCGGCGGGGCGTGCCGTCGTGATCCGTCTGATCGAGACCGCCGACGTGTTCGTCACCAACATCCGGCCGGGTGCAATGGCGCGGCTGAAGCTTGATTACGCCAGTGTGGCAGCCGCAAATCCCGGCATCGTCTACGCCACCATGTCCGGCTTCGGCGCGGGTGGAACGTATGCGGAGAAGCCTGCGTACGACGATCTGTTGCAGGGTGCGTCGGGCCTCTCGCATCTGATGGGCAAGGCGAGCGACGGCACGCCGCGCTATGCGCCGATCGCGTTGGCAGATCGCGTCGTCGGGTTGTCGGCCGTCAATGCGATCCTCGCGAGCTTGCTGCACCGCGCGCGAACCGGGCAGGGACAACACGTCGATATTCCGATGTTTGAGACGATGGCCGGGTTCATCATGGGCGATCATCTCGGCGGCCTCACCTATGAGCCGCCGCTCGACCAAGGTTATTATCCCCGCCACATGTCACCGGACCGCCGGCCATACCGCACCAAAGATGGCCACATCTGCGTCGTCGTCTACAACGACAAGCAATGGCAGAGCCTGTTCGAGGCGACCGGGCGGGAGGACCTGCGTGCCGATCCGCGTTTTGCCACGTTCAACGCGCGCCTGCGAAACATTGACGTCGTCTACGCCGAACTTGGCCGCATTCTCGAAAGCCGCACCACCGCCGACTGGCTCGAGTTTCTGGAGGCAGCCGATATTCCGGCGTTGCCGATGCACGATTTGCAAAGCATTCTGGTCGATCCGCATCTCGTGCAGACCGATTTCTTTCAGCTGACGGAGCATCCCACGGAAGGGCCGATCAGATCTATGCGAGTCGCTGCCCGATGGTCGGAAACGCCCGTCGACCCGCGCCGGCTGGCACCCAATCTCGGCGAGCAAAGCACGGAGATATTGCGCGCGGCCGGTTACAGCGCCGACGAAATCGACGCCCTGCATCGCGATGGCGTTGCGCACACAGCCTGACGCGCGCGCAGTCTCGCCTCAGGCCTCACGCGGCGGCCGCCAGCATTTGCTTGCCCATGATCATGTCGGCTGCGCGTTCCGCGATCATGATGGTGGGCGCATTGGTGTTGCCACCGATCAAGGTCGGCATGACCGATGCATCGATCACACGCAAACCGTCGATGCCACGCACGCGCAGTTGCCCATCGACGACCGCGTTGGCATCTGATGCCGGCCCCATCTTGCACGTGCCCACGGGGTGATAGATCGTCTCGGCGCGATTGC
Source organism: Hyphomicrobiaceae bacterium (assembly GCA_031365465.1). Classification (GTDB taxonomy): domain Bacteria; phylum Pseudomonadota; class Alphaproteobacteria; order Rhizobiales; family Hyphomicrobiaceae; genus JABFRJ01. Next base: position 3,984 of record JANLYD010000096.1, on the reverse strand, counting down.
GAATCCAGGCTTCGACATCGGCACGCGATTGCTTGGCGGCACCCGGTTCCCGCTCGTCGCCGCGATAAGGATTGAAGGCGGCCTGAGCGAAGATCTCGCGTGCCATCCGTGTCGCTTCGACCAGCACATCGAGGTCTCGCGGCTCTGCCAGATAGTTGGCGTCGATTGCGGGGTGCGCCAATGGATCGGTGCTCTTGAGGCGGATCGTACCCCGGCTTTCCGGTCGCAACTGGCACATATGCAACGTGAACCCGTTCTGCTTCAGCTTCGTACGGCCGTGGTCGACGACGAAAGCCGGGATGAAATGCAGCTGCAGATCTGGCGCAGCCAATCCCGGACGCGTGCTGAGGAAGCCGCCGGATTCAGCGATGCACGATGTTCCCGGCCCCGTCGTGGAAATCAGATACTTGGCCAGCGTCATGAGCTTGTTGGCGGTGTCGTAGGTATCCCGCGTGGTGCATCTATACAGCGTCGACGCATCCAGATGGTCCTGCAGATTGCCGCCGACGCCCGCGACATCAGCCGTAACCGGAATTCCCATTGCCTTCAGATGCGCCGCCGGTCCGATGCCTGACAGCATCAAGAGTTGCGGCGAGTTCACAGCGCCACCCGACAAGATCACCTCGCGGGTCGCGCGCGCCGTCGTCTCCCGCCCCGCCTTGATGTACGCAACGCCGACCGCGCGGCCCTTCTCGATGACGACGCGCGCGGTTGTCGCCTCCGTCAGCACCGTGACGTTGCCACGCGCCATGGCTGGGCGCAGGTAGGCGACTGCCGTGGAGCAGCGCTTGCCGTCCTTTTGCGTCACCTGATAAAGGCCGACGCCTTCTTGATCTGCCGCGTTGAAATCGTTGCTGAGCTTGTGCCCGGCTTGCCGGCAGGCTTCGAGAAACACCTTGTTGATCGGCGCGGGCGAGATCTGGTCGGCGACATTGAGCGGCCCGCCCGTGCCATGTAAATCAGTTGCGCCACGCTCTTGGTTTTGTGCGCGCTTGAAATAGGGCAGCACGTCACCGAAGCTCCAGCCGTCGTTGCCAAGTTGCCGCCAATGGTCGTAGTCGCTGGCGTGTCCGCGAATGTAGACCATCGCGTTGATCGACGATGATCCCCCCAGCGTTTTGCCGCGCGGCCAGAACATGCGCCGGTTGTTGCAGTGGATTTGCGGTTCGGTTTCGAAATGCCAGTTGTAGGGCGACTTTTCGCCGAGGCTCGCAAAGCCTGCAGGCATTTTGAGCAGGAAGTTGTTGTCTGGTTTCCCTGCTTCCAGCACCAAAATCTTAACGGCGGGGTCCGCGCCCAGCCGGTAGGCCAGCGTACAGCCGGCACTCCCCGCGCCGACGATGATGTAGTCATAGGTTGCGGTGTCTTTGGTCTCTGATGTGCCGGCCATGGCCCCTCCGTGTGACAGTAGAGATATGATGTTGCTCAGCTCAGTTTCGCCAGAGCCTCCGAACGGATCTGCAACTTGTGTATCTTCCCCGATGGCGTGCGCGGCAACGGCTCCAGCGATTGCACGATGAAACGCGGGACTTCGAAGCGGGCGAGATACCGGCCGAGGAACGCGCGGAGGCCTTCGACATCGAGCGCATCGGGCGCATAGATCGTCGCGCCCACCTCCTCACCCAGCCGTTCGTCTGGAACGGCGTAGACGGCTGCCTCGTGCACATTTGGATGCATCAACAGCGCCGCTTCCACCTGGCCGCAGCCGATGTTTTCGCCGCCTCGGATGATCAGATCCTTGATGCGGTCGACGACGAAGAGATATCCCTCGTCGTCGAGATAAGCCACGTCGCCGGTGCGGAACCAGCCATCTTCGAACGCGCTCGCGTTGACGTCGGGGCGGTTCCAATAGCCCGCGAACAGCGCAGCCCCGCGCACCAGCAATTCGCCGCGTTGTCCCGATGCAACTGGATGACCGGCCGCGTCGACGATCTTCAACTCCATCACCTGCGAGCAGCGCCCGGAACTGGCCGGGCGCGCCAGATACTCAGCGCCGCCGATGCCAGCGCCGATGGCGTTGGTCTCGGTCATGCCCCAGCCGGTGTTTGGGAGTGCCCCGCCGAAGTCCGCACCGATCTGGCGCACTTGTTCGGGCGCACGCGGCGCGCCGCCACCGCCGACCACGAGCAACGAGCTCAGATCGTACCTGTTGGACTGGGCGACGCGCAGCAGGTCGCCGGTCATTGCGGCAGGCGCTACGAACGACGTCAGGCGCTCACGTTGAATGATCTGCGCCGCAGTTTCCGCGTCCCAGCGGTGCATGCAGACGAGACGTCGTTGCGCGCGATAACTGGACAGAAACGCTGCGTGCGAGCCGGTAACATGAAACAGAGGCACGCCCAGCAGTGTACCCGGTTGACTGGCGGGTGGCGGCACCTCGGTCAATCCGAGCAACAGTTCGCCGATCCGCCGGTCGAGTTCCCACGACATCAGGGCCGCCAGTATGTTGCGATGTGTGGAGACGACGCCTTTCGGATGCCCGGTCGAACCCGAGGTGTAGAAGATCGTGGCGGGATCATCTGGCTCAAATGCTTGCGACGGCATCACGGCGTCGCCGATCCCGGCCATCAGAGTTTCAAGATGATCGCAGGCGACGTGGTGGCCCAAAGTGGGCTGCAAGAGCGAACGCACCCCGATCACCTGAAGTCCAGCAATCGGTGCGATAGTCGCCAAGCGGTCGAGCCGTTCGGCGTCGGCGAACAGAACTTTCGTGCCGCTGTCGGCGAGGCCATATCCGAGTTCGTCTGCCTGCCACAACGCATTCATCGCGACCGCGATGGCGCCGATCGAGGTAATCGCCGTGAACGCCAGCACCCACTCCGGATAGTTCCGCATGGCGATCGCCACGCGATCTCCCTTCGCGATGCCGAAACGATGCACCAGCAGATGCCCGATCTTGGCGGCGTTCGTCCACGCGTCGTTGAACGTCAAATGCTCGTCGTTGTAGGTGATGAAAGGCTTGTCGCTGCGGGTCGCCTCGAACATGTTGCGCAACGATCCGGGGCCGTTGGCGAAACTGCGAATGCGACGCCCACCCGCCATCATGTCGGCCAACGCCAACGGTTGCCCAGGAGCAGTGAGCGCCGCGATCGCCTGCTGTCGCGTGATGCTGTTGTCCGCTGGCATTACCGGCCCTTGAACGTCGGTTCGCGTTTTTCGACGAAGGCCTTGGTTGCGTCGCGGTGGTCCTGGGTCTGGCCGCAGTGGACATGATGCGTGGCCTCCAGATCCATGCAGTCGTCGACCTCGCCGCCCATAGCGCGGTTGAGATTTTCCTTCATGTAGCGATAGGCGACGGTGGGTCCGCGCGCGAGCCGTTGCGCGATCTCGTGCGCCTTCGCCGCAAGATCTTCGGGAGCACACACCCAGTTCGTCAGGCCGAGCCGTAAAGCTTCCGCCGCGTCCACGCGGTCGGACAGGAAATACAACTCGCGCGCCTTCGCCGCGCCGACCAGTTGCGTCAGGAAGTATGTGCCGCCGTAGTCGCCCGAGAAGCCGACGCGGGCGAACGCGGTGGTCATGATTGCGTTCGACGCCATGATGCGCAGATCGCACGCGAGCGCAAGCGAGAAGCCCGCGCCGGCTGCCGGACCGGGCAATGCGGCGATCGTCGGCTTCGGCATCTTGAACAGTTTGCCGGCGGTGGCGCGTTGATTGACGCGCTGCCGCGCAATGGCTTCGTCGATGGTCTGTGCGCCGACCGTGCCGTCGCCGCTCGCCGCCATGCTCTTGACGTCGCCGCCGGCGCAGAAGCCTTTGCCCGCGCCGGTCAGCACGATGCAGCGCACGTTAGGATCGAGTTCGGCCACAGCCAGCTGGTGCTGCAAGGCGGTGTTCATGGCGCGCGACATCGCGTTCCGCGCGTCGGGGCGATTCATGGTGAGGGTCAGGATGCCCTGGTCGAGGTTCGCCAGAAGATCCGTCGTCCCCGTATCGATGTTTGATGTCGTCATGACTTGCGCGCGCGGCCTCCCGTGTGATGAC
>JANLYD010000074.1:0-4156 GCA_031365465.1 Hyphomicrobiaceae bacterium | reverse complement strand
TTTATCGCAGCGCTGAAGATGGATGAGAATTGAGGGGGATTACCATCCCGGTCCTCAGTTGCTACATTTGCCGCACTATCATTGCGGGAGCCGCTCATGACCGACTTGATGGATAAGGCGCTGGCGCGTGTTCAGACTTGGCCAGGGGAGCGTCAGAACGAAGCAGCCGAACTTCTTCTGGCGCTTGACGAAATGGGCCCGGACCCGATCGATGTCGACGCGGGGACGCTGGCCGCGATCGACGAAGGTTTGGCCGATATTGCCCAAGGCGAGCTGGCTGATCCGGCCGAAGTCGAGGCCGCGTTCGCGCGCCGCCGTAAATGAGCGTCCGGTATTCCGGGTGCGCGTTCATCGACCAGCGATGATAACCCTGGCCTTGCCGCCCAAGGCCGCACCATTGCCGAGACCATCGCAATCGCGCGCGAAGTCGCGCAAGGCCGGCTCAGGCGTCGGGTTGAAGAGCGTGTCGCGGCGCTTGTCGGTATCGGCGGCAAACGCGGCAGTGGTCAGCACGCCTGCACACGCTACGATCAAGGCTGCGCTCGAGCGCAAGCCAATCGAACGGATCAAGCTGATTTCGGATTGCATTGAGGCGCCCATGCTTTTAGCGCCAGTGTGCGTTTGCAACCCACCAAGCGCTTGAAGCGCTATAACGCTGTGAGTGCAGGGGCGTACAAAATTTTACACGGATGCGCCGCTTCTTCAGTGCGATCGACGATCTTGACATTATCGCACCGGGGCTCTGCATCAGTCGGTCGCGGAGTGCCGTTCATTTGTGCAGCGGCGCGGGTTAGGCCTGCACTTTGAAGCCTGCCGCGTAACGCTGCCAGTTCTTGACATAATGCATGGCGCCCTGGCGGATGCGATCCACATCGGCCGCGTTGAGTTGGCGGACGACTTTGCCCGGCGAACCGAACACCAGCGAGTGCGGCGGGATCTCCTTGCCCTCGCCGATCAGCGAACCGGCGCCGATCAGACAGCCTTCTCCGATCTTGGCGCCATTCAAGACAATGGCACCGATGCCGATCAAGCAGCCCGCACCAATCGTGCAGCCGTGCAGCATGACCATATGACCGACGGTGCAGTCGGCACCAATGGTCAGCGGGAACCCGGGGTCGCTGTGCAGTACGCAGCCATCTTGCACATTCGAGCGCGCGCCGACGATGATCGGCTCGTTGTCGCCGCGCAGAACCGCGTTGAACCAGACACTGGCGTCGTCCTCGAGCCTAACGTTGCCGAGCACTGTAGCGTTCGGCGCGACCCAGGCGCGGCCGCTGGCCGGCATGGTGACGCGCTGGTTGTCGAGTTGGTAGAGGGACATGAAAACCGCCTGGTTCACGCTTCGTCGAGGTCGGTTTCCAGGATCGCCATGTTGAACTGATAGGTCAGTTCGCCGTCTTCCTCGTCGATGCTGAGCACGCCGATGAACTCGTCACCCGCGTAAACTTCGGCGGAGTCGTTGATCTTTGGGCGCGGGCGCACGGACAGGTTCTTTGACCCGAAAATCTTGCGCAGATAGGTTTGCAAGCGGACCAGTTCGGCAGGCTTCATGACAGTCTCCAATAGACCTCGGGGGACAGTGAATATTGCCCCGTCCCATACGCGGCGGCGCTAGTTGCTGCAACCGCAATCGCCGGGTTCGACGCGCTGGTCCATGGTGCGGGCGGGTTCCGGGCAACCGGCATCGCCGACGATGCGCGCCGGCACGCCAGCGACGGTTTTGTTGGCCGGAACATCCTGCAGCACAACGCTACCGGCCGCGACCCGCGAGCAATTACCGACCCGGATGTTGCCCAACACTTTGGCGCCCGCTGCCAGCAGCACGTTGTCGCCGATCTTGGGGTGCCGGTCGCCGGTTTCCTTGCCGTTGCCGCCGAGCGTGACGTTCTGCAGGATCGAGACGTTGTCGCCGATCACGGACGTCTCGCCGATGACGATACCGGTGCCGTGGTCGATCATGATGCCGCGGCCGATGACAGCGGCGGGATTGATATCGACCGCGAAGATGCGCGACGACTGGCTTTGCAGGTACAAGGCAAAGTCCTTCCGCCCAGCGCGTAAAAGTTCGTGGGCGAAACGGTGCGTGACCAGGGCGTGGAAGCCCTTGAAGTAGAGCAGCGGCTCAAGATAGCGCGTGCAGGCCGGATCGCGGTCGAACACCGCCTGCAGGTCGGCGCGGAAGATATCGCCCATGTCCGGTGTAGCGGCAAGAACTTGTTCGAAGGTCCGGCTGATCACGCCGGCATCCACGTCCGAGTGGTTCAGGCGTTGGGCGAGGCGGTGGCAGATCGAGTCTTCCAGCCGCTCGTGGCTGAGCACCGTCGCGTGAATGAACCCGCCGAGGACGGGTTCTGCCTGTACAACCCGTTCGGCCTCGGCGCGCAACCCGGCCCAGATCGGATCGAGCGACGCGACGGGTGACCGGCGTGCGGACTTGGAAGACGATTGAGCCATGGGTAGAACTCCCCGGGGGTGTGGGCCGATTTTGGACTAAAACCATATCACAAGGGAGGGCCAATCTCAAACGCGGGGAAAGCCCGGTTTTAGGCCGCGCGCGTGGGCAGTTTCGCGATGGTTTTCCCGGCAGCGCGCTGGGCGACGGCCAAATCGTAAGCGGTCTGCAGGTTTAGCCAGAATTGTGCGCTGGTTCGGAACCAGTGGCCGAGCCGTAACGCTGTATCGCCCGAAATACTGCGTTTGCCCGCGACAATTTGAGTGATGCGGTTTGCCGGCACCGCGAGCTGCCGCGCGAGTTCTGCTGCCGAAAGGCCAAGTTCCTCAAGCTCATCGGCAAGAATTTCCCCAGGGTGAATGGGTGTTTTGCTCATCGGTACTTTTCCTCAGTGATAGTCGACGATCTCCACATCCGACGGACCCCGCGCACCGTTTGGCCACGAAAAACAAATCCGCCACTGACTGTTGATCCTGATGCTGAACTGTCCAGCACGATCACCGTGTAGTGCTTCAAGGCGATTGCTCGACAATCCACGCAAATCGTCCAATCCGGTCGCAGCTTCGAGAATGGCAAGACGCCTGTGGGCTTGCTGAGCGAAGCTTTGGAATGCTCGAACCGGAAGACCGGACGCAAAGTTACGGGTGCGCCTATCGCGATAGCTTTGGATCATCTGGGCTTCGCTACCGCTTCAACACTGTGCATCAATATGCAAAAGTACGTGGTACGTCAAGCGTACAGCAGAGTCTACTGACGAGCGTTAGTTTGCTTCATCAGAAATCTTTACGAACTCCCGCCAGTGCAGGATCTCAGCACCGTGCCCTACGGTCGTGAGATTCGCGGCCATGGCTGATCCGAGAGTTTCAACGGGAATGCCGCGATACTTCGAGAGCGAGCCGAACATCAGGCGCGACAGCGCGGGATAGACTTTCAGTAGAATGCCTTGTGCCAGGTCGTAGCGGTTGGTTGGCGTGACGATGACGGACGGCTGGAAGATGCTCAGCCGCTCGAACTTCAGCGCGGCCAACGCCTCGCGCAATTCGCCCTTGGTGCGCAGATAGAAATTGCGCGAATTGGGATCGGCGGCCACGGACGACAGCAGCTCGAAGTGCGCGACGCCCACCTGTTTGCACGCGGTCGCGAACGCGATCGCGGCGTCCTTGTCGATGGCGGTCAGTTCGGCGTGCGAAACTTTCGACGGCTGGCCGACGCCGAGCGTACAGACGGCGGCGGTGTGGCCTGCCAGTAAATGCCGGTAGGCCGCAGGATCGAGCACATCGACGACGTGTTGCGCGATTTTCGGGCCGGACAGACCGGGCAGCGCGCGCCGATTCAGCAGCGTCAGCGCCTGCACCTCGGGCATCCGCTGCATGGCCGATACGGCTTCACCGCCAACCGCGCCGGACGCGCCAATCATGACGACGCGCAAGGCGGCAGTCGCCGCCACCGCCGTTACTCAGCCGCCTTGGCTGGCACAGCGACATGTTCATGTGCCTTCAGCGCTTCCAGCGTCGGCATCGAGATGACGTTATAGCCGCAATCGACAAAGTGCGTTTCGCCGGTGACGGCTCCCGACATATGCGACAGCAGATACAACGCGGAGCCGCCGACTTCATCCAGGTGTGGGGTACGGCGCAGTGGCGAGTTGGCGTGCTGGTAGTTGAAGATCACGCGCGCGTCAGAGATGGCGGCACCGGCCAGCGT